>JAIMJL010000085.1 GCA_020693225.1 Sandarakinorhabdus sp.
GCAGTCGATCGGGGGCCTTTGCCACGCTGGGGCCGCTTGCAACCGCGCCCTTCTATGCCGTGCCGCTGCACATGGGTGTGCTGGGCACCAACGGCGGCGCACAGACCGATGGAAACGGCCGCGTGAAACGGCATGACGGCAGCATCATCGACGGGCTGTTTGCCGCCGGAAATGCGATGGCGGGGCCAACCGGCGGAATCTATGCCGGTGCCGGTGGCACGCTGGGCCCGGCGCTCACATTCGGCTGGCTGGCCGGCCGCGCGGCGGCCGCCTGCAATATTCAGGGAGATGTTTGATGCAGACCATCCTCGTGTTTGGAGCGACCGGCGATCAGGGCCATTCGCTGATGCGGCAGCTTATCGCCGGCGGGTACAAGGTGCGTGCGGCAACCCGCGACCCGGCGGCATTTCCGGCCGCCGATTTCCCCGGCGTGCAACCGGTTGCCGCCGATTTCGCGGATCAGGACAGCATGAACCACGCAGCCATGGGGGCCGATGGCATCGTCATGCACCTGCCTTTTACCTTCGACCGGGCTTACGCCGTCAGCATGGGGCGCGGTATCGCGACCGCCGCCCGGCAGGCGCGGCTGAAGCGCATCGTGTTTCACACCAGCTGCGTGGTGATGGACGAGGATCTGGGCCTTGCCGGACATGACGCAAGGCGTGACATCGAGCGCGAGCTGCTAGGCTCCGGCGTTCCGTGCGTGTTCATCCGCTCTTCGGTGTTCATGGACAATATCGTGCGCGTCTGGGTGAAGCCGTCGATCATCAATCACGGCATCTTTGCCTATGCCTGCAAGCCGGATCTGCGCATCGCCTGGGTGTGTCAGGAGGATATCGCGGCCTACATGATCGCCGCTTACGAGCTGGACAAGCCGGCGCCGCACTATCTCGTCGGCGGGCCGGAAATCCTGGTCGGCGATGAAGTGGCGGAGCGACTGTCCACCGCACTTGGGCGACCGATCACCTTTCGCAGCCTGCATCCGGACGAATTTGCCGGGGCCATGAGCAAGCTGGTTACCGGATCGGCACATTTCGAGCCTGGCAGCCTGTATGATCGGATGGCGGAGTTCTATCGCTGGTACAATGCCCAGCCGGTCAGCCCGCTGGCTGTTGATCTGCGGCCGGTGCTGGCGGTCATGCCGGTGCGGCCAACGCCGATGCTGGTGTGGGCCAAGGAGCAGGACTGGTCGCTGGCATGACCGACCGGCTGGCCGTGCTTCTGGACAAGCAGGACATCGCCGAGATCATCTACCGGCTGGCACGCGCGATCGATCGCTGTGACCCGGAGGCGATGGCGGCCTGCTATCATGCGGATGCCACCGACGACCATGGCTTGATCAAAGGCAGCATCGATGATTTCATCGCGCAAGTAATGCCGATGCTGCAGGGCATGGAGCGGACGCAGCACAATATCACAAACCTGCTGATCGAGGTGAATGGCGGTACCGCGCGCAGCGAAGCCTATTTCATCGCCCAGCACACGCTTGCCAGCGAAACGGGGGCTGGAGAGCTTGGAAAGGTCGAGATGTTTGCCGCCGGACGCTACCTGGATCGCTTCACCCGGCGCCAGGGAAGCTGGAAAATCGCGCATCGGCACGCGATTTACGACTGGACGATGTCGGTGCCGTCATCTGGCGGCTGGGATGCCGAGCCGATGGCGGCCCTGCTGCGGCGGGGCGAAAGGGGCCGGGCTGATCCGTCCTATGCCCATTTTTCGGCAAGCCTATAGTCCGGTGTAAAGCGGATCATCCGGCGATCGCTGGCCGCGGCGCGCAAGAGCGCCAAAGAAGGGACCATCCCACTCAGCGGTCGACGGCCCGTTGCGGTTCCAATCCATCACGAACCGGCGATGGCGGATCCGCCAGCCAGCCGGCATGCGCACGAGATCGTCGAGGTAACGTCCGCCCACCACCATTTCGATCGGCCCTTCCGGGCCCGGCGTTTCGTGCCAGGCGTGACACAAGGTTTCGGCCTGTGCGCCGCTTTCGGTGAAGTCGATCAGCGTCTGGCCCAACATGTGCTGGGTGCGGCTCATGCTGCGCAGCATTTCAAGCACGCCAGCCGCCCATTTGCGCGCGTCGGCCACCCCGTTGCCATAGTCTACCGTTGCCGCGTCCGCCCAAATGGCGTTCAGCGTTTCGGCGTCACAGCGATCGATTCCGCGCGCATAGCGCGCCAGCAGATCGAGGATCGCAAGGCGGTCGGCGGTTTCGGTCATCGTGTCCGCAATTCTTCCCGGCGGCTAGAGAGATCATCGGGTGCGCGGGCACCGAAAGGCCAGCCGGGCATTGCCCGCAAGTCTGCGTCCATGGCCGGTTCGCTGCGCAGCCAATCCACCAACTCGCTGCGGTGAGCGATTTTCCAAACGCCGGCGCGCCGTTCGTAGCGATCGATGTAGCGGCCGGACACCCACAGATCCTGCGGCCCGGCTTCGCCATCCACGCGATGAAAGGCCTGGAAATACACTTCGCCAAAGGCCGTATCGCGTTCGAAATCGATACTGACCTGGCCGATCATATGATGGTTGGCCTGGTGCGCCCGCAGCACATTCTGGGCGTAGTCCACGAAGGCATCTCCCGAACCGACAAAGCTGCCATAATCGGTGGTGGCATCAGGATGGAACACTGACCGATGCAGGTCGGGCAGCAACCGGTCCTGTGCGCGCATATAATCGGTGAGCAGCCGGTAGATCGCATGCCAGGACAGCATCTCGTCGAGCGCGCGCGGATCGGTCATGCCAGCCACCGATCAATGCTTTCGTGCAGGTGGCGGATGCGCACTTCCTGAAAATTGCCCAGCGTCTGGCCGGCCTTCCGCGCGGCCTGAAACCCGCGATACTGCATGGCGAGATTGCCGGTATCCTGATCGAATACGGCACCAAGCCCCGGATCCATGCCGGGCACACTGGTGTAGCTGTCATCAACACCAAGATGCACCGGTTCCGGCGGCGGTGGCGGCGCCTCACCCGGAGATAGAGGGCGAAGGAAGATCAGATCGAACAGCGTTCTGGATGGGTCCATGCCGATCGGCCGGAAGCGATACACCATCGGCAGCGAGACCCCGGCAAACAGGCACATATTGGGAAACAGATGATATTCGATCGAATCCAGCATCTCGCTGATCGAATAGCCGGCAAGATCGACCTGCCAGAGTTGGCCCAGCGTCCGGCGCAGAATGGTGGCGGCAGCGGCGCGCGCGGTTTCGCCTTCCGCCAGAACATATGGCCCGCCCGGAACGCGCAGCCGGTCAAAGATTTGCTGTTCGGTGAGTGTGCCCTTGTAGTGCGGGCTTGGCACACCGATCGTGTGCACGAAGCGCGAGACATTTTTGCCAAACACATCATATTGCGCATTGGCGTCGCTCGCTGTGGCCTGCGCCTGCGCATGTGTTTCCATGACATGATAGGCTTCCAGGAAGGCCTCTTGCGCAGCCTTCCAGTTGGTCGGCAATTCCTTCTGGATGTGCAATGCGATCGTGCGCTGCGAAAGGTCCCAGCCGCCGCGGAAATGCTCTGGCAACACGCCGAGCCACTGCTCCAGTGGCGGCGCATCAGGATCTAGATTGATGAACACGAAACCGCCCCACAGGCCGACCCGCACCTCCGGCAGGGCAAAGGCACGGTCGTCAACGTGCGGAAAATCCCAACGGCACGGAATGTCGCGCAGGCGGCCGTCGAGGTGCCAGCTCCAGCCGTGGAAGGGGCAGCGCAGCTGGCTGGCGTTGCCGCAGCTTGCCGAGGCGCGCAACTGGGTGCCACGGTGCAGGCAGCTGTTGGGGTAGGCCTTGATGTCGCCGGTTTCGGTGCGAACAATCAGGATGGAGTGCGGGCCGATATCGTAAACCAGATAGTCGCCAGGGTCTTGCAGATGCTCCACGCGGCACGCCCATTGCCACACCCGCGGCCAGAGCTTTTGCATTTCGGCGGCAAAGAAATCGGCAGAGGTATAGCGATCAAAGGCGATGTCGGCATCGCCCCGAAAGGCGAAGGATTCGGCCAGAAGCGCATCAGGTACCGGGTCGCCATCGGCCAGGATGATGTCGCGCGTGCTGCGGCCGGGGCAGCGGCCGGCACCCGCTTCCGCCACTGAACCTTCTTCCACTGGTGCAGTGGGATCCTCCTGCAGGATGCGTTCGTCGATCTTGGCCATAGTGCCATTATTTGCGCGTCATCTCACGCTGGCCACTGGCGCAACGCATAGGGCAAGGCCGCAAGAAGGCAGTGTCCAAGAAACTGGTGGATTGTCTGGAGCGAGTCGGCCATGCGGCGGCATGTTTGGGCGTTCCCTCATTCTTGTCGCTTCCGGTCTTGGGTTGGCCGTATTGGCGCTTTGGGGAGCGATTGCCCTGTGGATGCGCGCGCCTGCATCACCCTTGCTGAACGGGCTGCTGGCTGCCCTCTGGGTGCTGGCGACGGGTGTTTCGTTCCCGTTGCTGCTGCGCCAAAGGGGTTGGCAGGCGCTGGGTATCGCAGCGGCTTGCCTTGCCGCGCTGATGCTCTGGTGGTCGACCCTGCTGCCTTCCAACGATCGCGATTGGCAGCCCGACATGGCGCGCGTTGCCAATGCCGCGATTGATGGGGATGTGCTTACCATCAACAATGTCCGCAATTTTCGCTGGGAACCGGAAAAACCGCCGGAGGAGCGCTGGGAAAGCCGCCGGTATCGTCTGAGCCAGCTGCAGGGGGTGGACCTGTTTCTGTCGCACTGGTCGGGTGAGCTGGTGGCGCATGCGATTCTGAGCTTTACCTTTGCTGATAGCGAGCCGCTGGCCTTCTCGATCGAAATCCGGCGGGAAAAGGGCGAGGATTTCTCGTCGATCGCCGGCTTTTTCAAAAGCTATGAGCTGGCCCTCATTGCTGCGGACGAGCGGGATGTGGTTAAGGTTCGCAGCACGGTGCGGGGCGAGGATGTCCGGCTGTATCGATTGGACATGCAGCAGCAGACGGCCCGCGCCCTGTTGCTGGAATATGTGGCGCTGGCAAATGATCTGACCGCCACGCCGCGCTGGTATCACACGTTGACGGCCAACTGCACCACGGTGATTTTTGCCATGGCGCGGCGGCTGGATCCCGGCATTTCCCTGGACTGGCGCATTCTGCTGCCGGGCAAACTGCCTTAGTATCTGCAGGAAACGGACTTTCTGCCGGGCGACATTCCGGTCGACGAACTGATCCGCCTGGGCCAGATCGGCGCGCGGGCAGCCGGCCCCTATCCTGATGCGGATTTCTCGGCGCGCATCCGGCAGGGCGTTCCTGCGCCCTGACCATCCTCGTCATTTTCGCACAACTGTGCTAGCACCGCCTCTCTCCCCGTAGAACCCTGTTTGCAATCTGGATATTTGATGCCTTTTCAAGACTTGCCGCCTGCACTTGGGCGCGCCCTGGCCGAACGCGGCTATACCGAGCTTACCCCTGTTCAGTCCGCCGTGATGCAACCCGAAGCGCATGCGCGCGACCTGGTCGTTTCCGCCCAGACTGGCTCTGGAAAGACCGTGGCGTTCGGATTGGCCATGGCTCCCGAAATTCTGGGCGAAGACGGTGTCGCCGGCCCGGCCGGCCGGCCGCTTGCCCTCATCGTGGCACCAACCCGCGAACTTGCGTTGCAGGTCAGCAAGGAGCTGATCTGGCTCTACACCGGGGCCGGCGCGCGCATTGCCACCTGCGTTGGCGGCATGGATGCCTCTGGCGAACGGCGGACGCTGGGCCGTGGCGCGCACATTGTTGTGGGCACTCCGGGGCGTCTTCGCGACCATCTGGAGCGCGGCGCGCTCGACCTGTCGGCCCTGCGGGTCGCGGTGCTGGATGAGGCGGACGAAATGCTCGACATGGGCTTTCGCGAGGAGCTGGAGGAAATCCTCGACGCGACGCCGCGGAACCGGCGCACCCTGCTGTTTTCGGCGACCATGCCCAAATCGATCGTGGCGCTGGCAAAACGCTATCAGCGCGACGCCCTGCGCATTTCCACGGTGGGCGAAGACCGCGGCCATGGTGACATCCACTATCAGGCAGTCGCGGTTGCCCCCGCCGATATCGAGAATTCGGTGGTCAATCTCATCCGCCTGCACGAAGCGGAAACCACCATGCTGTTCTGTGCCACGCGCGACAGTGTCCGGCGGCTGCACGCCTCGCTGATCGAGCGCGGGTTCGATGCGGTCGCGCTATCCGGCGAGCACAGCCAGAGCGAGCGCAACCAGGCGCTGCAGGCGCTGCGTGACAAACGCGCGCGCATCTGCGTTGCAACCGACGTGGCGGCGCGCGGCATCGATCTGCCGTCGCTCTCGCTGGTCATTCATGTGGAACTGCCGCGCGACGCGGAAATCCTGCAGCACCGTTCCGGGCGCACCGGCCGCGCCGGCAAAAAGGGCACGGCGATCCTGATCGTGCCCTACACGCACCGGCGCCGGGTGGAGATGATGCTGAAGAATGCCCGCATCGAGGCAGATTGGATCAAGACGCCATCAGCCGAGATGATCGCCGACAAGGATCGCGAGCGGCTGATCGAAACCCTGCTCGCGCCGCAGGAGTTCGACGAGGAAGACAAGGCGCTGGGCCAGCGACTGCTGGCCGAACGCAGCGCCGAGGATATTGCCGCCGCCCTGGTGAAGCTGCACCGCTCCAGATTGCCGAGGCCGGAGGAGCTGATCGAAGCCGGGCCGCAGACCGCGCAATCGGGCCATCGGCCCGGATTCGAGGATGTGGTGTGGTTCCGGATGGATCTGGGCCGCCAGCAGAATGCCGATCCGCGCTGGATCCTGCCTTTGCTCTGCCGGCGCGGGCATATCACCAAGTCGGAAATCGGCGCCATTCGGATCGGCCAGCGCGAGACGCATTTTGCCGTGCCGCGGCCCGTTGCCGGGCGGTTTTCAGCAGCACTGAAGCGCACCGCCAGCACCTTTGGCGAAGGCGAGGACGCCGTTGTGATCGAGCCGTCTCCGGCCCCGCCTTCGGGCCCGCGTCCAGCAGGCGGCCGCCCTGGTGGAAAGCCCGGGCCGAAGAAGGTGTATGGCGCACGGCCCTACCAACAGCGCGGGGGGCGGTAGCACGACCCATTCCCATCGCCCTGCCCCGCCCCTACGGACATTTTCATGACACGCCCTGACCGCCGCACCTTTGCGATCATCTCTCACCCGGACGCCGGCAAAACCACCTTGACCGAAAAGCTGCTGCTGGCCGGCGGCGCCATTCATACCGCTGGCGAAGTGAAGGCGCGCGGTGCGGCGCGCCGGGCCCGATCGGACTGGATGAAGATCGAGCAGCAGCGCGGCATTTCGGTGACATCCTCGGTGATGACCTTCGAGCGCGAAGGACTGGTGTTCAACCTGCTCGATACGCCAGGGCACGAGGATTTTTCCGAAGACACCTATCGCACGCTGACTGCTGTGGATTCGGCGGTGATGGTGATCGATGCGGCGCGCGGCATTGAGGCGCAGACGCTGAAGCTGTTCGAAGTCTGCCGGCTGCGATCGGTGCCGATCATCACCTTCATCAACAAGGTGGACCGTGAAGGCCGCGAGCCGTTCTCGCTGCTGGACGAGATTGCTGAAAAGCTGGCGCTGGATGTTGCCCCCATGAGCTGGCCGGTGGGCATGGGAGGGCAGTTCGAGGGCCTGTTCGATCTAGCGCACAATCGGCTGTCACGTCCGTCGCGGGACAATATCCGGTCTTTCGAAGGCGATGTGACGCAAGTGACCGGGTTGTTCGACCCGAAGCTGGACAGCCTGGTATCTGCGGATGCCATCGCGAGGCTGCGCGAGGAGGCCGAACTGGCACAGGCCGGCTATGCGGCCTTTTCGCCAGAAAGCTATCAGCACGGCGATCTGACGCCAGTGTATTTCGGCTCTGCGCTCAAGGAATTCGGCATTGGCGATTTGATTGACGCCCTGGCCCGGCACGCGCCCGGCCCACGCTCGCAGCCGGCCGAGCCGGAGCCGGTTTCGCCGGATGATCCCACTGTCACCGGCTTCATCTTCAAGGTGCAGGCCAATATGAACCCGATGCACCGCGACCGGGTTGCCTTCATGCGGCTGTGCTCGGGGAAGTTCCGTCGTGGCATGCGGCTGAACCAGGTGGGAACGGGGAAGTCCATTGCCGTGCACAGCCCGGTGCTGTTTTTCGCGCGTGATCGCGAAGTGGCGGAGGAAGCGTTCCCCGGCGACATCATCGGCATCCCCAACCACGGCACGCTGCGGGTGGGCGATACGCTGACCGACGGGCCGCCCGTTACCATCACCGGCCTGCCGAACTTCGCGCCGGAAATCCTGCGCCGCGTGGTGCTGAAGGATCCAACCAAGACGAAACAGCTGCGCAAGGCGCTGGACGACATGGCGGAAGAGGGCGTGACGCAGGTTTTCCACCCGTCGATCGGCGCGCAACTGATCGTTGGCGTGGTTGGCCAGCTGCAGCTGGAAGTACTGATTTCGCGGCTGGAAGTGGAATATAAGGTGGATGCCGCGCTGGAGCCGTCGCCATGGGACACCGCGCGCTGGATTGCCTCAGACGACAGCGAAGCGATGAAGGCCTTCAGCAGCAATCACCGCAGCGCACTGGCCAGCGACCGCGACGGTGCGCCGGTGTTCATGGCGAAGGATGCCTGGGAGCTGGGCTATACCACGAACAAACATCCTGCGATCCGGTTCACCGCCACAAAAGAGCGGGCCTGACGAGCGCATTCAGAGCTGGTGCCCCTGCCGATCGCGCTTGGTGTCCAGATAGCGGGCGTTGTGCGGGTTGGCGGGCAGCGCATGGGGCACTTGCTCGTCAACGGCGATACCATGGGCTTCCAGATCGGCCACCTTGCGCGGATTGTTGGTGAGAAGTCGGATCCGCGTGATGCCTATGTGCTGCAACATGGCCGTCGCCAAATCGAAATCGCGTTCATCCTCGCCAAATCCGAGCCGCAGATTGGCGTCCACGGTGTCAAAACCCTGATCCTGCAAGGCATAGGCGCGCAGCTTGTTGACAAGACCGATTCCGCGCCCTTCCTGCTGCAGATAGAGCAGAATACCCCCCTCCTTTGCCAATCTTGCAACGGCGACGCGCAGTTGCGGCCCGCAATCGCATTTCAGGCTGCCCAGCACATCGCCGGTGAGGCAGGCGCTGTGCAGGCGAACAAGCGGCACCGGGCCCGGCGTGCCGATCACTAGGGCAAGATGCTCCGGGCCGCCATCCGTTGGGCGAAAGGCGACCACGTCTGCGGCTTCGGCACCCTCCAGCGGCAGCGCGGCGCGGCTGATAATGCGGAGCCGTGTAGAACGGCGCCAGGCGAGAATGGCGCCGGCATCTGCAGCGATCAGGTCTGAATCGGGGGGTGCATCGCGGACAGCGAACAGCGCCGGAAGCAGCGCAGCGCGCTTGGCAAGCGCCACTGCCGC
The DNA here is from genome assembly GCA_020693225.1 of Sandarakinorhabdus sp. Lineage (GTDB taxonomy): Bacteria > Pseudomonadota > Alphaproteobacteria > Sphingomonadales > Sphingomonadaceae > Sandaracinobacteroides. The sequence continues at coordinate 9,372 of JAIMJL010000085.1, forward strand.
TGCGGATGCCTTTGCATGCTGGCCAAGCGGTCGGGTTGGAAACGGACCCTTGAACGGGGTGGCAAGATCGCTGACCGGGTCGGCTGCCGACAGGCTGCTGACGAGATCGAGCCACGGCAGGCGGGCAATGGCAACGGCGGGAGCCCCGGCTGCCGGGCGCTGGTTGCCGATTTTGAGAGTCGCGGCCCGTTCGGCACTCAGAAGCAGGTCGGCATTCCCGTCCGCTTCGAGACGCGCGAGGGTGGCGGGCGTCGCAAGCTCGGCAGCCAGCACTCGCAGGGTCGCAGCACCATCTAAGATTTGCACTGCTTCGCCGCGGCGGAGATCGTCCACCGCCCGTGCCAGCGCAAGGTCGCTATCGGCCTTTATCGCCATGAATTACAGGGCAAAGGTTGCGATCAGCGGCACATGATCGGAAGGTCGCTCCCATCCGCGTGCGCTGATCAGCGTTTCAATGCCCCTGGCCTGTTCTGCAAGGCCTGGTGAACACCAGATATGATCCAGCCTGCGGCCGCGGTTGGAGGCCGCCCAGTCCTGGGCGCGGTAGCTCCACCAGGTATAGAGCCGTTCCGGCACCGGCACGAAGCGGCGACCGAGATCTACCCAGCCATGGCTGGACTGAAGACGGGTCAGCGCATCCACTTCGATCGGCGTATGGCTGACCACATCCAGCAGCGCGTTATGGTTCCACACATCCTCCGGGTGCGGCGCCACGTTGAAATCTCCCACGATGATGCTGGGTTCGGTGAGGCGGTCTGACCATTCGGTCATGCGCTGCAGGAAATCCAGCTTCTGGCCGAACTTCGGGTTGGCGTCTCGGTCGGCAAGGTCGCCCCCCGCTGGCACATACACCGTGTGCAGAGCCACGCCGCCCGGCAACCGCACACCCACATGCCTTGCTTCGCCATTGGCTTGCCAGTCCCGCTTGTCCAAAGGCTGCAGAGGAATGCGAGACACGATCGCCACGCCGTGGTGCATGCGCTGGCCGGCCAGCTGCAGGTGAGGAAAGCCCAGCGACTGGAAATCCGCGCGCGGAAACTGCCCATCCTCGCATTTGGTTTCCTGCAGGCAAAGGATATCGATCTGCTGCTCGATCAGCAGCCGCTGAACAAGGCCGATCCTCGCGCGGACGCTGTTGATGTTCCAGCTGGCGATGCGCAGGGGCTTG
>JAIMJL010000004.1:0-11200 GCA_020693225.1 Sandarakinorhabdus sp.
TTCCGATGCTTGTGATTCCACCAGGTCGCAACATGCTCTAACGCCGGGCTTCAGCCAGCCACCCGTTTAATCCCATCCCGGCGCAGAACCGAAGCCACCCCCCAGGCAATCAGCGCCTGGCCAGCGAAATAGAGCAGCCAGATGGCAAGGCTGGCCCAGCTGGCGGCCGCCAGGTGTTCCATGCGCGCGAAAATCAACAGGTCGGAAGCGAGAAACAGCAGTGCGCCGGTCACCGCCAACGGAAAGCGGGAGATGCCGGCGCTGGCCGCCATGCAGGCAAGAAAAAGCGTATAGACCCCGACCGGCGCACGCATGTCGGCCGGGGCATAGAGCATGGCCGCAGCAAGGGTGGCGAGGATCAGCAAGGGGCCGGTGACAGCGGCAAACGGGGTCTTGCGGCGATTGCGCAGATAAAGCGTGATGGCCACCACATGCCCGACCGCGAAGATGGCTGCGCCGGTGACGAACTGCACTTCCAGCACCATGTCGGCGATGGCGCCCAATGCCAGCACAGTGGCCAGCAGTCGATGGTTGATGCTGCGCCCTTGTGCGGATGCCCAGATTGCCAGCAGGCCAACGCCTGAGCCTTTCCATGCAATTGCGGCGGCATCCGGCAGATCGAGCGCCCAGCCAAGGGGATAGGCAAATCCGGCAACCAGCGCCGCGATGAAGAGCAGATGCGCCTTCACATCTTCATGCGTGGCATGCCCAGGAAGTCGCGCTTGCCCAGCGCCACACCCTTGTTGCGCAAAATGCCGTAAAGCGTGGTTGCGTGAAAATAGAAGTTGGGCTGCGAGAAGGAGAGCAGGAAGTTTTCGGCGGTGAACGGCATCTTCAGGTCGCGCATCTGGAACAGCATGTCACGACCGATGAAGCCCTCAAGCTCGGCGGGATCGAGTGCGGCGAGCCCATCGTATGCCTTCGTCAGCAAGGCCTTCAACCCGGCAAAATCGGAAGGCGCCGGCGACAGGTCGGGCGAATAGCTGCCCGCGCGGACACCCTCGATGGCGCCCATCGAATGGCCGGCGATGGATTTCACCTGAAAGGGGATAGACAGCATGTCGGGTGCCAGGCTGTGACCGATTACGGCGTCTGCGGCAGCCCCATGCTCGGCGCAGAAGCTTTCGGCCTTGGCCAGCAGTCCGAGGCTGGAGCCAATGATCTGGCGAAAGGAAGGAACCAGCGCATCATACAGTGAAATCGGCATTTCGAGTCTCCCTCAATTTAGCCTGCCATACGCGCGCCTTGCCGGCGCGTCACCCCGCGAAATTGCGGTTCAAGCCACCAGCCTCAGGGTGGGGTTGAGGGCGATGATGTCCGCGCGAATGATGTGCGGATGGGCTGCAAGGTCGCTGTCTATTCCAGGCGGAAGCGCGAAATCATGCCCCAGCCGCAACGTTGCCAGCCCACCTGCGGGCATGGCGATGCCGACTTCCACGATGCTGCGTCCCTGCCGAGGGATGCGGGCAGCAAGATCGGTTGCCAGCATCACCGGGGCCCCGCGATCCAGCTCGATTCGCATCAGCACGCGCGTCTGCTTGGCCAGCAGATCGAGCGATTGTGCCGCGCGGATTGCCAGCCGCGGGGCATCGTCACCTTCCCGCCATTGCAGGTCCACATCGAACAGCAAGGCCTCTCCGCAAGCGGCCGCGCGTTCCAGGATGATCTGGGTATCGGCTTCGAAGCAGCTGGCGCCCCAGCTGCCGCCGGCGTCGGTCAAGTCTGCCAGCATGTAGCGCCGATCCGGCCCCTTGCCCTGGGGCACGCGCCAGCGCACCGCCTCCACCAGCCCGGCCATGCGCGCCGACTGGCGCGTGGTGGGGGCTGCGCGGCGGGCGAGGATCGCGTGCGAGCCAACCACGCCATGCGCTGCAAGCACTGCGGCGTGCGCTTCCACGGGATGACCGGCAAACCAGAAGCCGAAAGCGTCGCGTTCCGCTGCCAGCCGCTCCCCGAGCGACCAGGCGGGGGCAGGCGGCAAGGGCACCGATTCCGCCTCGGTCGGTCCACCGAACAGGCCGCCCTGACCGGTCAGCCGCGCATCCGCCGCCCGGGCAGCAGCAGACAGCAACATATCGGCACCGTTGAACACGCGAGCCCGGTCTGGCTCCAGGCAATCGAACGCCCCCGCACCGGCCAGCGCCTCGAGCTGCCGCTTGTTCAACGCGCGCGGATCAATCCGATGGACGAAATCATCCATCGAGCGAAACGCCCCGTTCGCCTCGCGCTCGGCCACGATTCCAGCCATGGCCGCTTCGCCAACCCCCTTCAGCGCCCCAAGCGCATAGCGAACGGCAAGGCCATCGGCATGGTCTTCGATGGTGAAATCTGCTGCCGACGCATTGATGCAGGGCGGCAGCAGCACCGTCTGCAAGCGCCGCATATCATCCACGAGGATTGCCAGCTTGTCGGTCAGGTGAATGTCATAGGCCATCGAGGCGGCATAGAAGGCGGCTGGATGGTGGGTTTTCAGCCAGGCCGTCTGCCAGGCAATCAGCGCATAGGCCGCCGCGTGGCTCTTGTTGAAGCCGTAGCCGGCAAATTTCTCCACCAGATGGAAGATGAAATCGGCCCGCATGCGTGGCACACCGCGTTCCACCGCGCCCTCCACGAAACGGGCCTTTTCATTGTCCATCTCCGCCTTGATCTTCTTGCCCATCGCGCGGCGCAGATTGTCGGCTTCGCCCAGCGAATAGCCGGCCAGGGTCTGGGCGATCTGCATCACCTGCTCCTGATAGATGATAACGCCGTAGGTGGGCTTCAGGATCGGCTCCAAACAGGCATGCAGATAGTCCGGCTCCTCGCGGCCCCATTTGCGCGCGGCAAAGCTTGGAATATTGTCCATCGGGCCAGGCCGATAAAGCGCGCCAAGCGCGATGATGTCTTCAAACAGGGTCGGCCGCACAAGGCTCAGCGCCCGGCGCATGCCTTCGCTTTCAAACTGGAACACCCCCACCGTATCGCCGCGCGTCATCAGCTGGAAAACCGCTTCGTCGTCCCACCCAAGCGTGTCGAGCGCGATCGGTGTATGCCGCTCGGCCAGCAATGCCTTCGCCCGATCCAGCACCGAAAGCGTTTTCAGGCCGAGAAAGTCGAACTTCACCAGCCCGGCTTCCTCCGCCCATTTCAGATCGAACTGGGTAACCGGGAAATCCGAGCGCGGGTCCCGGTACAGCGGCACCAGCTCGGCCAGCGGTCGATCGCCGATCACCACGCCGGCGGCGTGGGTGGATGCGTGGCGCGGGCGACCTTCCAGCTGACGGGCAATGCGAATAACCTTCGCAACCTTTTGGTCGGCGTTGATCTCGGCGACCAGCTCGGGAACCCCGGCCAGCGCCCGCTCCAGATCCCAGGGGTCTGCGGGATTGGCCGGAATCAGCTTCGACAGGCGATCGACCTGGCCATAGGGCAGTTGCATCACCCGGCCGACATCCTTGATCACCGCGCGCGCCTTCAGCGTTCCGAAGGTGATGATCTGCGCCACCCGCTCGCGGCCATATTTCTGCTGCACATAGCGGATCACCTCTTCGCGCCGGGTTTCGCAGAAATCGATGTCGAAATCCGGCATGGATTTGCGCGCCGGATTGAGGAACCGCTCGAAGATCAGGCCAAGCGGCAGCGGATCAAGATCGGTGATGCTGAGCGCCCAGGCCACCACCGAGCCTGCACCGGAGCCACGGCCCGGCCCCACGGGAATCGCCTGCGCCTTGGCCCACTGGATGAAATCGGCAACGATCAGGAAATAACCGGGAAAGCCCATGCTTTCGATCACCCCCAGCTCGAATTCGAGCCGCTCCCGATAGGGCACGGGGTCGCTGTCGGGCAGGGCCGCCAGCCTCTGTTCCAGCCCTTCGGCGGCCAGCGCCCGCAAGGCACGCCGTTCCTCGTCTGCATCGGGCACCAGCTTCGGCAGCACCGGCTCGCGCTTCTTCAATGCAAAGGCGCAGCGCCGGGCAAGCAGCGCGCAATTGGCGATCGCCTCCGGCAGATCAGCGAAGCGTTCGGCCATTTCGGCGCTGCTCTGAGGCAGCCTGTGGTGCGGGTTGGACCGGCGCCGATCAGCACTCTCCACATAGGCGCCGTCGGCAATGCACAGCATCACATCGTGCGCTTCATATCCGTCCGGCTCCAGAAAGCGCGCGACATTCGTGGCAACCAGCGGTGCACCCAGCCCATAGGCAAGCTCCACAAGCGCTGCCTCGCTGGCGATCTCCACCGGGTCTTCGGTGCGGGAGATTTCCACGAACAGCCGGTCGCCGAACAGCGCCTGCAACCGCTTGGCCAACGCATTCGCCGCCTCTGCCTGCCCTTCGGCATACAAGCGCGCGAGTGCCCCATCCGCCCCGCCGGTCAGCGCCAGCAGGCCATCCGTGCGCCCATCCATGCGCGCCAGATCGCCTTCGCCTTCCAGATGCGCCGCCGAAACCAGCGCCAGCAGATTTTGCCAGCCAGCCTCGTTTTGCGCGATGAGGGGAAGGAAATCGATCGGTGGTTGCGTTCCAGGCCGCAAAGTCCCGGCGGCAACCGTGCGCACGACGGGCAACGCAACGCCGATCAGCGGCTGCACACCTGCATCCATGCAGGCCCTGGAAAAGGCCATCGCGGCAAACAGATTGCCGCGATCGGTGAGCGCCACGGCCGGAAAACCGCGCTGGGCACAGGCCTTTGCCAGCGCCTTCGGCTCGATGGTCGAATCGAGCATGGAAAAGCAGCTCTGGGTGCGCAGCGGAAGGAACATGCAGGCAACAGTGCGGCGGCTCGCCCGCGGGCTCAAGAGCAACGCCCCAGAAAGCTGTGGATAGGCCTCAGAAGCGCGCCATCGCCCCGCCGCAGATCCGAAAGCCCATGCCAGACACAAAGCGCGCCGCATCGCTCGCCAGGAACAGCGCCGGGCCGGCAACATCCTCCGGTTCCCCGATATAGCCGACCGGCGCCTTGCCTTCCCAATAGGCGCGGAAATCCGGATCATCCATGAAAGGCCGCGACATGCCGGTCCAGATGGCGCTGGGCTGCAGATAATTGGCGGTGATGCCATAGTGGCCAAGATCCACCGCCAGCGATTTGGTGAAGCCGGCAACCGCATGCTTGGAAGCGCCATAGGCGCATAGCGAGGGCCCACCAAAATCCGACATGATGGAGCCAAGATTGAGGATGCGGCCCCATCCCTTCGCCTTCATCAGCGGAACAGCGGCCTGCGTGATGCGGAACAGGGCGCGGACATTCACCGCAAAAACCTTGTCCCAGCTTTCCAGCGTTTGATCCTCGATCGATCCCGGCAAGCAGATGCCGGCGTTGTTGACCAGGATGTCCAGCCCGCCGAACGCCCGCCGCGCAGCCGCGACGATCGCGTCCGGCGCATCATCGGCGGTTACATCCTTTGCCATTAAAGCCATGCGCGAATCATCTGGCAGCGACGGCTCGGCAAGGTCTACCGCCAGCACCTGCGCGCCCTCGGCATGAAAAGTCCGTGCGATCGCCTCGCCAATGCCGCTTCCGGCCCCGGTCACCACTGCAACCCTGCCTGCCAGTGTTTCCGCCATTGTCCATCCTCCTGTCTTGCAGCTTGCGTGTTTGCGGTCGCTGCGGCTAGCCAGCCTATTGTGCAGCTTTCCAGCCCATCCCTGCCCAGCCCATCCCTTCCACGTCGGCATTTCGTCGTCGTTTTTCTGGCGTTGCTGGTAACTGCTGCCGGCAACACCGCGCTGCAATCGGTGTTGCCGGTCATCGGCCGCGAAATCGCCATTCCGGATATGGCCATCGCGGTGATTTTCTCGCTTTCGGCGCTGCTGTGGACGTTCAGCGCGCCCTATTGGGCACGTGAATCCGATCGGCGCGGGCGGCGGCGGCTGATGCAGGTGGGTGTGCTTGGGTTCGGCGTTTCGATGTTGCTGTGCGCCTTCGTGATTCTCGCCGGGCTGAAGGGCCTGATCGCGCCGCTGGTAACCTTTGCCCTTTTCACGGTGGCGCGCGCGCTGTTCGGCATCTTCGGTGCAGCCGCCAATCCCGCTGCGCAGGCTTTTGTTGCCGGGCGCACGAGCGAGGCGGAGCGCACCACAGCACTTGCCACGCTGGCGTCGGCCTTCGGGCTGGGAACGATCCTTGGCCCTGCGGTTGCGCCCTTTTTCATCCTGCCAATGGTTGGTCTGGCCGGGCCGATGTTTGCCTTCGCCGCGATTGCCTTCATCGTGGTGCTGTTGATCGCGCGCGGCCTGCCAGACGATGATCCCACCCATGCCGCAACGCGGGCCGGGGCTTCGGGCGGTGCGGCCGCGGCCATGCCCTCGGTGGGCGGCAGCTCCAGCGGTGCCAATCTCATCGCCGCAGAAGACATGGCAACCTATGGTCGCAGCACGCGCCTGTCTTTGCAGGACAGCCGCATCCGGCCTTTCATGATCTTCGGCTTTGCCGCCGGCTCGCTACAGGCCGCAACCGGCCAGGCGCTGGGTTTTTTCATCATCGACCGGATGGGCGGCAGTGCCATCGATGCCGCGCAGATGATCGGCATTGCGCTGATGGCCGGGGCCGGTGCCACTTTGCTGGTGCAGTGGGGTGTGATTCGCATGCTGGATCTTTCGCCCTCGCAGCTGATGCGCTGGGGAACCATTGTTGCCGCCATCGGCACCATGGGCATTGCCTTTGCGCCCGATTTTCATGCGCTGGTGATCGCTTTCTCGCTGTCTTGCGCCGGCTATGGCTTCATACGGCCGGGTTTCACCGCCGGGTCGTCGCTGGCCGTCACCCGGCCGGAGCAGGGGGCTGTCGCCGGCGCAGTCACGGCGATCAACGGCGCCTGCTTCGTGCTGGCGCCTGCCATCGGCATCGGGCTTTATGAACTGCGCCCCGAGCTGCCCTATTGGCTCGCCACCATCCTTCTGGCCTGGCTGGCGCTCTTTGCCTGGAGCAATCCGATCCTGAAGGTGAGCATTCCGCGCATCAGCGGATAACGCCTGCGCCCTTGGTCACGCCGATCCAGCTGATTGCCAGCAGCAGCAGATAGACCAGCATCACCCAGATACGGGTTCTGTCCATCGTCCGCCGCAGCGGAACTTCGGTTGCGTCTGAACTGCCTTGCGAGATGAGCGCCATCAACTGCGGGCCAACCGGCCGGAAGGCCATATCGATCAGGATCGCCGCGACAAAGATGAGGCCAAAGAGCAGCGCCTTCCAGGCAAGAAACTCTTGAAGTGGCCCGCCATTCACCAAGGATACGGACCCCAACGTCAGGTAAAAGCCCGTCAACAGATACTTCAGCGGATTCTCGAAAGCCCGGGCACGTGCGGCACGCGGGGTCTGGTCGTGGGTGTGGGCGTCCCACACCAGCCACAACCAGACCGCCCCCAGAACAAAGCCGGACACCAGCAGCCAGTCCGGCATGCCGGGCCACCAGGGCCCGAGCTTCAGCAGGACAAGGCTGGACGGCACCATCAATGCCCAGGCGGTGCGCGGCCCCATGTCGGTGATCACCAGCAGCTTGAGCAGGATCAGCCGCTCCGGAACGGAATAGAGGTTACGCTTGCGGAAGTGCTGGCCAAGGATGAACACGCCCAGATCGGCACCCAGCCAGAACACCAACAGCAGCACATGAAACCAGACCAGCGTGGGGTAGAGAAAAGTCCAATCCATCACACACCCTCGAAGATCGCGACATGGAAGCTCCCCGCGCCTTCGCGCAGCGGCTTGATGCGCTGTTGATACTCTTCACTGTTCCAGAAGGCTTCGGCCGATTCGCGATCCGGGAATTCCGCACAGACAGCGGCCTTGCCATCCCAGTTTTCCATCGTAGCCGCCGGCCTGCCGACAAAAATGTAGCGTCCACCATGGCGCGGATACAGGCCGGATGCCTGCAGCGCGGCGTTATAGGCCTGCATCTTTGCCGGGTCGGTCACGATGGCGGTCACGAGCAGATAGGCGGGCATGGCAGGGGCCTCTCACTTTTGCGCGGGAACGGTGCGCCGTTCGACATTTCGTTTGCAACTGTTGCTGCTATGCACTGTTGCCAGAGCGCGCGATTTGGCACAAGTTGTCCGGACAATTGGCTGGCACAGCTAAAAGCGGGCATACCCGCAGCAATTTTCAGGGTCTGCCACCGGGGCCGGGAGGCTTCGGGGCACAGCAGGGAGTGCGGGCATGAAGGCGATCTATCTGGGAACGATGGCAGCACTGGTCTGGGTGGTCCCGGCCGCTGCGCAGCAGACAGCAGCAGCGGAACCGCAGGCATCCACCGGGCTGGACGAGATTATCGTAACGGCGCAACGGCGCCGGGAATCGGTGCAGGACGTGCCGATCGCGGTGTCCGCCTTCTCCGCTGAAAGCCTGGAATCGAAGGGCATCACCAACACGCTGGGCCTGATCGGCCAGATCCCCAACATGTTCGGCTCCAACAACACCGGGCTCGGGTCGGCCAACGCCTATTATATCCGCGGTCTCGGCAACACCGAAACCATCGCCACCTTCGATCCGCCGGTCGGCACCTATGTCGATGACATTTACATGAGCCGGCAGAATGGCAACAATTTCAGCTTCTTCGATGTGGAGCGCGTGGAAGTCCTGCGCGGCCCGCAAGGCACGTTGTTCGGCCGCAACACCACCGGCGGCGCGGTCAATGTCATCATGAAGCGGCCGGGCGACGAAATCGCCGGTTTCGCGGAAGTGGGCTATGGCAGCTATGGCCGCTGGATGGTGCGCGGCTCCGTGGATCTGCCGATGAGCGAGATGGTCCAGTTGAAGTTGTCGGGCTATTACAATGACGACGACGGCTATGTGAAAAACACCACAACCGGCGAGCGGCTGAACGACAGCGACATGGCCGGCATCCGGCTTGGTGTCCAGGTGAAGGCGACCGACCGGCTGACCTGGAACGGGTCCATCGCCTACATGGAGAATTCGGGCGAAAATCTGATCAACTTCGAATGCGATCCCCGCAATCCCACCGATTGCAGCGGCCGCTTTGCCACCACCGGCATGGTGTCGCAGCGGCCAACCGGTGGCGGTGCGCTTTATACCTTGCCGGTCACTGGCCGCAAAGCCAGCTTCCCGCTGGGCAATGATGTGCAAACCCTGCTGTTCACCTCCAACATCGAATGGCAGGGTGACAATCACCGGCTCAGCCTGATCACCGGCATCATCGACATGACGCAGGACTATGCGCTCGATTTCGCCGACGGGCGCGGCCTGCCGAATATCGCAGTCGTCAATCCGCCGGTGCGGGGCTTCCGCAACGGCGGTTTCGGCATCCTGAACGCCGGGGACCACAGCCAGTTCACGCAGGAAGTGAAGCTGAACGGCAGCTTCCTGGAAGATCGGCTCACCTATGTGGTCGGCGCCTATTTCTATGATGAAAGCAACACCACCGATTTCGCCGACCTGTTCACGGTGGATATCGGTACGCCGGGAGGCTTTCCGCTGCTGCTGGCGGACCGCAACCTGCGCAACACCACCAAGGCGACCGCCGGCTATGCGCAGTTCGATTTCGCCTTCTCAAGCGCCCTCACCGCGACCGCGGGTATCCGCTACACCGATGAGAAAAAGACCTTTTCCATCGCCGACAACCGGGCAATCTGTGCCGGAAGCGTCGCCATTTCCTGCCTTAACAACAATCTGGTGGCGTCAAACGGTGTGCGCATTCCGCTGGAGCAGCAGGCAAAGATCTGGACGCCGCGCTTCGCGCTCAACTTCAAGCCGAACGAGGATGTGCTGCTGTTCGCCAGTGCCACCAAGGGCTTCAAATCTGGCGGCTGGAACGCCCGCGGCACGCGGCGCGACACCTTGCTGCCGTTCGATCCGGAAATCGTCTGGAGCTATGAGGCTGGGGTGAAATCGCAGTGGCTGGACAACCGGCTGCGGGCCAACCTAACCGCCTTCTTCCTCGATACCAAGGCCCTGCAAACGCCTTCGGCCTTCGTGAACCCGGTGGACGGCTCGGTCACCTTCATCACCCAGAATTTCGCCGATTATGAAAACAAGGGGCTGGAGCTTGAGCTGACGGCGGCTCCGGTGGACGGGTTGAACCTCTATCTGAACGTCGGCTTCCAGGATGACAAATACAAGGTGCAGGACACGTTGCAGCCCAATGCCTATGGCATCAAGGCGGTGCGGCAGCAGCAGCTGGATTGCCTGGCGCAGCTGGGGGCAGGGCGCATTCCCCTGGCCAGTGGCGCGCGCAATGCACCCGATTGCGGCGCCGGGATCGTGACCGTGAACGGCGACATCGCAACACCCGTCCGCACGCCGGACTGGACGTTGGCCTTTGGCGGCAGCTACGATATTCTCCTCGCCTCGGCGGGCGTGATCCTGGCTCCTGCGGTCAATGTCACCTATCGTTCGGCGCTGGAAACCGGAACGGCGAACGCCAGCATATACACCGGCGCCTCGCCGCCCGCCTTCGACGGCACGGTTTTCCCGAACAACCCCTTCGGCGGTGACCCCGTCACCGGTTCGTTCACCGGCGCGCATTTCCTTGTAAATGCTTCGCTCTCGATGCGCACCGAGGATGGCAACTGGCTGGTCAGCATCGAATGCGATAATTGCTTCGACGAAGCCTATTCGCAGTCCAGCCTCGTGAACTACAACTATCTCAACACGCCGCGCACCTGGTTGCTGCGCGCGCGGCGGAAGTTCTAGCGCATGGCCGACCGGGAAGCCGCAACGGCCGGGGCGACGAGAACACGCAGCGAGTTTTCCGCCGGCTGGACCGTGCTGCTCGGTTGTCTCGCTTGCGTAGCAACCGGCGCGTCACCGATTCCCTACAACAGCATCGGCTTCTTCATGCCCGAGCTGAACGGCGAATTTGGCTGGAGCTTCGGCCAGATTTCGCTTGGCATCACCATCTTCGGCATCCTGGCCGCCTTGTTGGCGCCGCTGTTCGGGGCCTGGGCCGATCGCTACGGGGCCAAGCGGGTGGGGCTGGTTTCGCTGGCGCTGTTCGGGCTGATCTTCGGCTCGTTTGCCTTCGTAGGCTCCACAATCTGGTCATTCTATGCGCTGTGGGTGCTGGTTGGGCTCGTTGGGATCGGCTCCACGCCGGTCACCTTCTCGCGACTGGTGAACATGTGGTTCTTTCACAACCGAGGGCTGGCACTGGGCATCATGCTGATCGGCACAAGCGTGGCGGCCGTGGTGATCCCGCCGTTGGTCACCTGGGCGATCGAAACGCGCGGCTGGCGACAGGCTTTCCTGATTGTGGCCGCCCTGCCGCTGCTGG
>JAIMJL010000004.1:11283-46490 GCA_020693225.1 Sandarakinorhabdus sp.
GGCTTCACCTTGCAGGAGGCGATGCGTGATCGCCGCTTCTGGATCATGTGGGTCTCCATCTTCATGATTGCGCTGGCCTATGGCGGGGCGCACATCCACATGCCGGAGATCGTGAAAATGCACGGCTTCACCGGGCAAGACGCGGCCCGGGTGATGCAGGTGCTGGGTCTCGCCATCCTTGCCGGCCGGCTGATCACCGGCTTTCTCCTTGATCGTTTCTGGGCACCGGCCGTGTGCTTCCCCATTCTGTGTCTGCCGGCAATTTCCGTGGTTATCCTGATGGGCAGCGCGCCGGACTATCCGATGGTTCTGCTCGGTGCCTTCCTTCTTGGCTTCGCGGCCGGCGCCGAAAGCGATCTCATCGCCTATCTGGGAAGCCGCTACTTCGGGCTAGCCAATTATGGCAAGATTTACGGCACGCTTTACATGGCGTTCGGCATCGCATCAGCCCTGTCTCCGGCGGCTTACGGCATGGTGCGGGATGCCACGGGAAATTATGACACCATGCTGACCGTGGCGGCCTTCCTGTTCGTTGGCGGCGGGGCCCTGCTGCTGCTGCTGGGTCGCTATCCGGAGCAGCTGCCGGAAATCGACGAAGCGGTGCCCGCGTGATGATCGAGCCTTATCTGGCGGTCGCGTTGCAGCTGCGGGCGTGGAGTGTGGATCTGGCCGACGATGTCGCCGCAGCGCGCGCCGGGATGGCGCGCGGCATTGCCAGGCTGGGGCCTGAGATCACCGCCACGCGCGCCTTTCTGGAAAAGTTCACCGGCACCCCGCTGAAGCTGGTGGTGTTGCCGGAATATCTGTTCTCCGGGTTTGAAACCGGTCGATGCAGCGATTTTGCCGCGCGCGCCTGCTTTGCAATGGACGGCCCGGAATATCGGGCGCTGGGCGAAGTCGCCGCCAGGCAGGGCGTTTTCCTCGCCGGCAATGCCTACGAGGTCGATCCCCATTTTCCCGAAGTCTATTTCCAGACCTGCTTTGTGGCTGCTCCCGATGGCCAAATCATCCTGCGCTATCGGCGGCTTTATTCGCTTTACACACCAAGCCCGCACGACATCTGGACGCGCTACCGCGAAGTCTATGGCATCGATCAGGTCTTCCCGGTGGCAGACACCGCTATCGGCCGCCTCGCCTGCATCGCCAGCGAGGAAATCCTCTATCCCGAAATCGCCCGGGCGCATGCCTTGCGCGGCGCGGAAATCTTCCTGCATTCGTCTTCGGAAGCAGGTGGCCTGGTGCCCACCGGCAAGCATATCGCTCGCCGCGCACGGGCACTGGAAAACAGCGCCTATGTGGTGAGCGCCAACACTGCGGGGATCGAAGGCGGTGGCCTCGCCGGCGCATCCGCCGACGGCAATTCGGCGGTGGTGGATTATCGCGGCAGCGTGCTGGCGGAAGCTTTGTCGGGCGAGAACGGCAATGCCTTTGCCGAGATCGATATCGAGGCAGTGCGGCGGCACCGGCGCAAGCCGGCCATGGCCAATTTCCTGGCCCGCCAACGCCTCGAGCTGTTTCGTGAGACCTTCGACGGGTCGGTTGTGCCGGTGGATTCCCTGCTGGCAGACGGCATTGTCCAGCCCCCCGTCAAGGCACATTTCGGCGAAGTCCAGCGCGATGTGATTGCGCGCCGGGCGGCACTGGGGCTAATTTAGCACTCGGCGTTTCAGGAGGACAAAGATATGACCCGGAGAGACGATATTCCGCCTGACTACCGCGAGGTGAAGCGGCATGGAATGTTTCCCGATGTGGCGCACGATGATGCCGCCCGCTTCAATTTCCTCGCCAATCTGAACAAGCATCTGGCTCTCACTTTGGGGTCCGGCAACGGGCTTGCCTATCGGCAGCGGGTGTTGCCCGCCTTTGTGGCAGAGCAGGGCCGCGAGCCGAAAGACAGGTTCGAAATCCGTCACGCGATGAACCGCGATCCCTGGCACCGCTTCTGGTCAGCGTGCAAACGCAACTCGATGGAAATGCGGCAGCAGGCCGGCCGTTCGATGGTGCTGCGCCAGCTGGACGAGCTGACCGGTCGCGCCGGCCAGTGGAACGCGCGGGACACATTGCAGCTGAACCCTGAGGTGCAGGTGCCACGCTACCAGGCGGCGGTGGACATTCACTGCATGCCGGGCAGCTACCATGGCGAAGTGTTCCCGGGCGATGTGTCGGCGGGTGCCAATTATGACTGCGGGATCTTCGCCACAACCGGTGGCGGGCTGGGTGGACTGTCGGATGGCGGCGGGCAGGCGCTGGTCGCCTGGGCGCGGCGCGAGCGGCCGGATTGGCAGCCGAAGCGGATTCTCGATGTGGGCTGCACCATCGGCCACAATGCGGTGCCGCTGGCGCAAGGCTTTCCCGATGCCGAAGTGATCGCCATCGATACCGCCGCCCCCTCGCTGCGCTATGGTCATGCAAGGGCCCAATCCATGGGGGTTAGCAACATCGTCTTTGTGCAGATGAATGGCGAGGATCTGTCAGCTTACCCGGACGGGCATTTCGACTGGGTGCAGTCAACCATGTTCCTGCACGAGCTGTCGGGCAAAGCCCTGCCGAAGCTGATTGCCGAAATGGCGCGCGTGCTGAAGCCGGGCGGGTTGATGCTGCATCTGGAACAGGCGGCCTACACCGATGCCATGCCGCTGTTCGAGCAGTTCATGCGCGATTGGGATGCCTTCAACAACAACGAACCTTTCTGGTCTGCCATGCATTCGCTGGATGTGCCGGCCATCATGGCAGCGGCCGGCATGGCGCAGGACGGGCATTTCAAGGCCAAGGTGCGCGCCGTTGTGGATACCGATATCTTCCCGGAGTCGCCGGAAGGCGAGGGCGAGGATTTCGGCCGCGCCGCGATCTGGGATGCCTATGGTGCCTGGAAGCCTGCTGCCGAGGCCCTGCGGGAGGCAGCCGAATGAGCGATTTTGACGCGATTGTGCTGGCCGGCGCGAAAGCAAAAGGCAAGCGCCCCGCCTATTTCGACGAACCGGCAGTGGATCGGCTGCTCAGCATGGTGCTTGCGCTGGCGGGCGAGGTTGCCGTGCTGAAGGAAAGGCATGACACCGTCGAACGCCTGCTCGACGCACACGGGGTGGTGCGGCGCGCGGATATCGAGGCCTTCAAGCCCGATCGCGACGCTGCCTATGGCCGCGGCCTGATGCACCGCGAGTTCGTCGCGCGGATTTTTCGCGGCGTGCAGCAGGACATGGAGGCGCTGGCCGAGCAGGAGCCGAGCGTGGAGGATGTTTCGCGGGAATTGCGCGAAACCTGACGGAATTGCACCGTATCGGACAATCTCCATCCGCTGTGCCCGCTAGGCGCACACGCAGACAGGGAGACGTTTGATGACACACACTCGGTCAGTGCTGGCGGCAGTGGGTATTGCTCTTTTGGCATCGACATCCATGCACGCTCAGGTGGTGGAAGCCCCCACCGGGCCGGCGGTGGGCCAGGCCGTGCCGCAAACTACGGGAGCAACGGTCTCGCCTGCTGCGGCCGAAGCCGATCAGGCAGCATCGGCCGCGCGGATGAAGGAACAGGAGCGGCTGGCCGAAGAAGAGCGCAAAGCATCGGAAAAGCGCATCGAGGAGCAGGAAAAACAGCTGGAGAAAGAGCGCAAGGCCGCCGAAAAGCAGGCCGAGGCAGAGCGAAAGGCCGCGGAAAAGGCTGCCGCCGAGGCAGCCGCTGCCGAAAAGCTTGCCGCTGATCGCGCCGCAGCTGACGCAGCCGCCAGGGAGAAGGCGGCCACGGCCGCGCCGGTTGCCGTCCCTCTCAGCAAGGACAGCCGTGACCGGGTGGTTCAGATCTGCACGGCGGAAGCCCAGCGGCGCGGCGCCGCGGTGGGAGCGGCCGATGTGTCATTGGAAGAGGTTCAGGACACCGACGTCAAGAGTGACGGTCGCGCGAGCATGCAGGCCCGGATGACCCTCGTGACCAAGGATTCCAAGGGCCGGGTCAAGACCTCGAAGAAAAAGGTCAGCTGCGAAACCAAGAACAATGTCGTGACGAAATTCAAGGTCAGCTGATTTTTTGCCCGTGCGGTTGACGCCTGCGCGTGTCGCGCTAGCCTTGCGGACATGATGGATCTTCTGCTCTGGTTGCTGCTCGGCTATCTGCTGGGCAGCATTCCCTTCGGCCTGATTGTGGCGAAGCTTGGCGGTGCGGGCGATATCCGTTCGATTGGATCGGGCAACATCGGCTCCACCAATGTGCTCAGAACCGGGCGCAAGGGCCTGGCTGCGGCCACTCTCCTGCTCGATGTTGGCAAGGGGTTTCTCGCGGTCTGGCTGGCAACTGCGCTGGGTGGGCCGGCTGCCGGACTGGCGGCAGGAGCGGCGGCCTTCTTCGGGCATTGCTATCCGCTCTGGCTCGGCTTCAAGGGTGGCAAGGGCGTGGCAACGCTGCTGGGGGTGAGCCTTGGCCTGTTGCCGCTGGCCGGTCTCGCTTTCTCTGTTGCCTGGCTCACCGTGGCGGCGATCACGCGAACCTCATCGCTGGGCGGAATGGCCGGTGGCTTCGCCGCAGCGGTTGCCGCCGCCGCTGCGGGTTCCTTTGCTGTGGCAGCCGCATTGCTGGGACTGTCTCTCTGGGTGGTGTGGACCCACCGGGAGAATGTCGCCCGGCTGAAAGCGGGAACCGAGCCGAAGATCGGTCAAAAGGCTTGAGCGGCGGCTTTTCTGCCGCCGAGAGGCTGGCACGACTGCGGCTCATCCGCTCCGATGGCGTTGGCCCGGTCGGCTTTGGACACCTGCTGCGCCGGTTCGGCAGCGCGATAGCCGCCGTCGAGGCGCTGCCAGATCTCGCCCGTCGCAATGGTGCTGCAACGATAGCCTTCGCGCTGGCATCCGCCGAGGCCGAGATGGCGACGGTGGCAGCGTTTGGCGCGCACTATGTGTTTCTGGGAGAGGCTGCCTATCCGGCGCTATTGGCGCAGCTGCACGATGCGCCGCCGGTGCTGATCGTGCTCGGTGATATCGGGCTTGTAGGCCGACCTTGTGTGGCAATCGTTGGGGCCCGCAATGCCAGCGCCGCCGGTCGTGGCATGGCGCGCGGGCTGGCCGAGGATCTCGGGCGCGCCGGCTGGGTGGTGGCATCCGGCATGGCGCGCGGAGTTGATGCCGCAGCGCACGGCGGCGCGCTGGTAACCGGCACCGTCGCCTGCATCGCTGGCGGCATCGATGTGGCCTACCCGCCGGAGAATGCCGAGCTGCAGCATGAAATTGCCATGCACGGACTGCTGGTTTCGGAAATGCCTCCGGCAACCGAGCCACAGGCGCGGCATTTTCCGCGCCGCAACCGGCTGATCGCCGGCGTTTCTCGCGGCGTTATCGTGGTGGAAGCAGCCCTTGGTTCGGGTTCGTTGATCACCGCGCGCATGGCAGGTGAAGCCGGGCGCGAGGTGATGGCGGTACCGGGCCATCCGATGGACCCGCGCGCCCGGGGCGGCAATCTGCTGCTGAAAGAAGGGGCGGTGCTGGTGGAGGATGCCGGTGATGTGTTGGCGGCGCTCGATGTTTTCGGGCGGGCTGACAGGCCGGTTGTTTCGGACTCGCCTCCGCACAGTGGTTTGCGGGAATCATCAACGCCTGCATCCCTGCAGCCTGCATCGCTGCAAGGCGTGGCGGACAGGATCACCGATCTGCTGTCTCCCGTTCCCGTTCCGGTAAACGATGTGGTTCGGTTGAGCGGTCTGGATGTCGCGGCGGTGATGGCGGTGCTGGTCGATCTGGAGCTGGAGGGGCGTCTGGCCCGGCATGCCGGCGGCCGGGTGTCGCTTGCATGAGAAAGGCCGCAAGGTTGCGGCGGGTGCCGATGGGGGCTAATGGCCGCCCGCCTGTTCTGGGCGCATCGAGAGGCAATCTATGGATCTGGTGATCGTCGAATCGCCGGCAAAGGCACGCACCATCGAGGGCTATCTCGGTGGTGGTGCGAAGGTTTTGGCAAGTTTCGGCCATATCCGCGATCTGCCGGCCAAAGACGGCAGCGTCGATCCGGACAAGGATTTCGCCATGCGCTGGGAGGTGTCCGGCGATCGCACCAAGCAGTTGAAGGCCATCACCGATGCCGCCAAGGGCGCCGACCGGATCATCCTGGCAACCGATCCCGATCGCGAGGGCGAAGCCATTTCCTGGCATCTGGCGGAGTATCTGACGGGCAAGAAAGCGGTTCCGAAGGGCGGCATGGCACGCATCACCTTCAACGCGATTACCAAGAGTGCGGTGCAGGCGGCGATGGCGGCGCCGCGCCATATCGATCAGGACCTCGTAGACGCCTATCTGGCGCGCCGGGCGCTGGACTATCTGGTCGGCTTCACTTTGTCTCCCGTGTTGTGGCGCAAGCTGCCGGGGGCGAAAAGCGCCGGGCGGGTGCAATCGGTCGCGCTGCGCCTTGTGGTGGAGCGCGAGCGCGAGATCGAAGCCTTCGTGCCGCGCGAATATTGGAGCGTCGAGGCGCTGATGAAAACCGGCGGCGGGCACAGTTTTGCCGCGCGGCTGGTCACCCTGGACGATGAAAAGCTGGACAAGTTTGCGCTTGGCGATGCCACCGCAGCGGAAGCGGCGCGGGCAAGGGTGGAGGCGGCCGCCTTCGCGGTTTCCGCCGTCGAAGTGAAGGCCGCAGTGCGCAATCCGGCCGCCCCGTTCACCACCTCCACCCTGCAACAGGAAGCGTCACGCAAGCTGGGCTTCGGCGCGCAGCAGACGATGCGCGTGGCCCAGGCGCTGTATGAGGCCGGGCACATCACCTACATGCGCACCGACGGGGTGTTCATGGACAGCGATGCCGTGAATCGCGCCCGCGACATGGTGATGGAGCGCTATGGGCGGGACTATGTGCCGGCCAAGCCGCGCGTCTATTCCGCGAAAGCGAAGAACGCCCAGGAAGCGCACGAAGCCATCCGCCCGACCGACTTCCTGAAAATGGCGGCTGCCAAGGGCCTCGAGGATGATCAGGCGAAACTTTATGCGCTGATCTGGAACCGTGCTGTCGCCAGCCAGATGGCCAGCGCCCAGCTGGAACGCACCACCGTCGATCTGGCCTCCGACGATGGCAATATCGGCCTGCGCGCTAGCGGCACTGTGGTCATCTTCCCCGGCTTTCTCGCCCTCTATGCCGAGGGTTCGGATGACGCCGAAGAGGAAGATGGCGCGCGCCTGCCGAAGCTTCTGGTTGACGAACGGCCGGCTACCGAAAGGGTGGTGGCGGCGCAGCATTTTACGCAGCCTCTGCCACGCTATTCCGAAGCCTCGCTGGTCAAGCGGATGGAGGAACTTGGGATCGGTCGCCCGTCCACCTACGCCTCCATCATCCAGGTGCTGAAAGACCGGGAGTATGTGCGGGTCGAAAAAAGCCGCTTCCACGCCGAAGAAAAGGGCCGCCTGGTCACCGCCTTCCTCGAACGCTTTTTCGAACGCTATGTGGATTATCACTATACCGCCGGGCTTGAAGGCAGCCTCGATGATATTTCGGCGGGAAGCGCCGAATACAAGGATGTGCTGCGCGCCTTCTGGGCGGATTTCCTGCCGCTCACCGATGAGGTCAAGGAGCAGAAGCCCTGGGATATCGACAAGGCGCTGGACGAGCATATGGGCCCGCATCTGTTTCCAGCGCGCGCCGATGGATCGGATCCGCGCGGCTGCCCGAGTTGCGCTGACGGCCGGCTTTCCCTGCGCACCGGCAAATTCGGCGCCTTCATCTCCTGCTCCAACTATCCCGAATGCCGGTATACCCGGCAATTTGCCGGCAATGGAGACACCGAAGGGCCGCAAAATCTGGGCGATGATCCGGCAACCGGGCTCCCCGTTGAAGCCAAATCCGGGCGCTTCGGCCGTTATGTCCAATCCGGCGACAAGCGCAGCTCGATTCCGAAAGGCTTCGAACCGATCACGCTGGAACGCGGATTGATGCTGCTCAGCCTGCCGCGCGAAGTGGGGCTGCACCCCGAAACCGGCAAGCCGATCGTCGCCAACCTGGGCCGCTATGGCCCCTATCTTCTGCATGACGGCAAATATGCCAATTTGAAGGATGCCGAAGACCTGTTCGAAATCGGCATGAACGCAGCAGTCGTGAAGCTGGCCGAGCCGAAGTTCGGCAAGCGGGAGGCAGCGCAGCCGCTTGCCGTTCTGGGGGTGCATCCGGAAACGGGTGCGGAGGTGAAGGTGATGCCCGGACGCTACGGCGCCTATGTGACCGATGGATCGGTCAACGCCACCCTGCCCAAGGGCGTGGAAGCAGGCGAGCTGGCGCTGGACGAGGCGGTGGTGCTGCTGGCGGAAAAGGCTGCCAAGGGGCCATCCAAAGGCCGCAAAAAGCCCGCCGCCAAGAAGCCTGCCGCCAAGAAGCCTGCCGCCACGAAGCCTGCTGCCAAGAAGCCTGCCGCAAAAAAGAAGCCTGCTGCCAAAAAGAAGGCGTCGGCTTGAGCCTGCCCGACAGGCAAGCGATCCTCGCCTTCATCCGGCAGACGCCGAGTGCGGTTGGCAAGCGCGAAATCGCCCGCGCCTTCGGTCTGCATGGCGAGGCGCGCGAGGCGCTGAAGCAGCTTCTCGCCGACATGCAGCAGGAAGGCCTGCTGGATTCCGGACCTGGGCGGACCCTGCACAAGGCAGGCGGACTGCCGCGTGTTGCGGTGCTGAAGGTGGTGCAGGCGGACGGCGCGAAAACGCTGGCCGAACCGGATCGGTGGGAGAGCGACGGGCCGCCGCCGAAAGTGGTCGTGGCGCGCGGCGAACGCGGTCGTGGCCGCCCCTCGGAGCGGTTGCAGATCGGCGATCGCCTGCTGTGCCGGATCGAAGGCGATGCGGGCCGCTACCTCGGCACGGTCATCAAGCGGCTCGCCCGCGGTCCCTCGCACGGCAAGGCGCTGGTGCTGGGCGTGGTGCGCAAAGACGGCGAAGGCGCGCTGCGGCTGAAGCCGGTGGACAAGCGCATGCGCCAGGATTTCGCTCTGCATCATGGCGAAGGGGCGGTACCGGGCGAGCTGGTGCGGGCAGAAATCAAGGGGACCGGCGCGCGGATGGTGGCCCATATCGCCGAACGGCTGGGCGATCCCTTTGCCGCCGGTTCGCTCAGCGCAATCGCGATTGCCGCAAAGGGTATCCCCGAGCATTTCCCGGACAGTGTGTTGGCGGATGCGGAGCGCGCGTCTGCGCAAGCTCTGGGGGAGCGGGAAGACTGGACGGCGCTGCCGTTCATTACCATCGATCCCGCAGACGCCCGCGATCATGATGATGCGGTATGGGCCGAGCGAGACGGCGAGGGCCACCGGCTGATCGTGGCGATTGCCGATGTCAGCTGGTTCGTACGGCCCGGCTCGGCGCTGGACAGAAGCGCCTTCGATCGCGGCAACAGCGTGTATTTCCCGGATCGCGTGGTGCCGATGCTCCCGGAAACGCTGTCCAATGGCGCCTGCAGCCTCAAGGCCGGAACCGACAAGGCCGTGCTCGCGTGTGACATGCGCTTGAGCGCGGCCGGCGAAATCCTGCATGCCGCATTTCATCGGGCGCGCATTCGGGTGGCGGCGAATCTCGCCTATGAAACGGCGCAGGCGGCGATGGACGACGATGCGCCGCACGCGCTCAAGGCGACCGTTCTGGACGGCTTGTGGTCTTGCTGGGCGGCATTGAAAGTGGCGCGCGCCAAGCGCGGTCCGCTGGCGCTGAATCTGCCAGAGCGGCGGGTTGAACTGGATTCCTCCGGCAATGTGACCGGGGTGAAGGTTCGCCCGCATCTGGATGCCCACCAGGTGATCGAAGATATGATGATTGCCGCCAATGTGGCGGCTGCGCTGGCGCTGGAGCAGAAGAAGCGCGCGGTCATGTATCGCTGCCACGAGGCGCCGAGCCGCGAAAAGCTGATGGCCCTGAAGGAGTATCTGGCGACGCTCGGGGTGAGCTTCGCGCTGGGGCAGGTGGTAACGCCGGGAACCTTCAACCGCATCCTCGAAAAGACCAGCGATCGCGACGATATGGCGGAGATTGCCGAAGCCGTGCTGCGCTCGCAGACGCAGGCCTATTATGCGCCGCGCAACACGGGGCACTTCGGGCTGGCGCTGGCCAGCTATGGCCATTTCACCTCGCCGATCCGCCGCTATGCCGACGTTTGTGTTCATCGCGCGCTGGTGAGCGGCTTCAAACTGGGCGAAGGCGGGCTGGCCGACGGCGCCGAGCAGCGCTTCGCCGCTATCGGCGAGCATATCTCGATGACCGAGCGCCGCGCCATGGAGGCCGAGCGCGAGACGCTGGATCGCTATATCGCCCGGCATCTGGCGCAGACGGTGGGGCAAGTGGTGCGGGCGCGCATTTCCGGGGTGCAGGCGTTCGGATTTTTCGCAACCGTCGACGGCATCGGCGGCGACGGACTGGTGCCGGTCAGTGCGCTGGGGGCGGAGCGATTCCGTTTCGATGAAGCCGGCCGACTGCTGGAAGGGATGGAAAGCAGCACCCGTTTTGCCGTCGGTCAGCGGCTTGATCTGCGGCTGGAAGAAGCAGACCCGGCAACCGGCAGCCTGCGCTTCTCGCTGCCCGGCGTGGAGGCGGTCGAGCGGCCGCGGTTTCGCCGCGACGGCAAGGGGCCCCGCAGCCCGGCCCGGCGCGGTGGTCCGCCGCCAGGGGTAAAACGCGGCCGGGGTGGACGGCAGGGTTGACTGTCACACCGATTCTGGCCTAGTGCGCCGCTCTTTCCGGAGTTGGCCAAGGCTGACTTCTTTCCTGCAGTTTTCCCGAGGATGCCATGGCGAAGCCAACGACGGTCAAGATCAAGCTCGTCAGCACTGCTGACACCGGCTATTATTATGTGACCAAGAAGAATCCCCGCACGCAGACCGACAAGCTGCTGTTCCGGAAATATGATCCGGTGGTGCGCAAGCATGTGGAATTCAAGGAAGCCAAGATCAAGTAACCCTTTCGGCGGCTTGGCCAGAGTGGCTTGTCAAAAGGGCGGGGCCTTCGGGCTCCGCTTTTTTATTGCCTTCCTGCGGCCAGCACGCAACCGAACGGGCTGCTGTAAACCGCCGTTGATTGTGCCAGCAAAGGCACCCGGGCGGTGACCGTCCGGGTTTTCGGAGAATCGCTGATCCGGGCGATTTCGGTGCCGGGCTCGAGATCCGTCATGCAGCTTTGCAGGCTGCGATTGGCCACATAGCGGCAGGCGCACACCACGCGCGCTGAATAGCCGGTCGCCACCTCCGCCCGGCGGCCAAGCGGGCTGGCAAGCAGGATGGCATAGCTCGCGCCCAGCAGACCGGCGGCCAGCAGCAGTGTGGGGATTGGCTTCATGCCAGTGTTGCCCTTAGGGTGTTTGCCATGTGGCGCATGCTTCTCATTTTGCTGGCAGGATTGGCAGCGCAGCCCAGTCTGGCGCAGTTGAACCCCGACGCCAAGCAGGTTGCCGACCGATTTTTCACCGATCCCCGGCTGGGGGAAACCCGGGCGATGGTCATTCTGCAAAATGGCGTGCCGGTGTATGAACGCTATGCTCCCGGATTTGCCGCCTCAACCCGGTTGATCGGCTGGTCCATGTCGAAATCCGTGACGGCAACCCTGGTAGGTGCGTTGGTTGACTCCGGCAGGCTGCGGCTGGATGCGCGCGCGCCAGTGGCGGAATGGGCGCAGGACAAGCGCAGCGCCATCACCCTGCGGCAGCTTCTGAACATGTCCTCCGGGCTTGCGCACCAGGAAGCGAGCGCGCGGCCGGAAGATGATCACACGGTGCGAATCCTGTTCACCGATCGGGCCGCTGACGCGGCGGGCTTTTCGGCGCGCATGCCCTTGGAGGCCACTCCGGGAAGCCGGTTTGAATATTCCACAGCCACCACCAAGATCATCAGCCGGATGATCGGTGACACCGTGGCACCCGGCGGATCGGCAGACAAGCGCCGCGCTGCCACCTGGGCCTTGCTGCGCAATCGGCTGGGCGGCGTCATGCCAAGCCTGGTGTGCGAATTCGATGCTAGCGGCACCCTGCTGGGTGGCAGCCTGTGCCATGCCACCGCGCGCGACTGGGCGGCGTTCGGGCAGATGTATCTCGGTGGCGGCATCGCCGGCGGCAAGCGCATCGTTTCGCCGCTATGGGTGGAGTTCGTGCGCACGCAAGCACCGACAAACCCGCAGTATGGCGGGCATTTCTGGCTCAATCGCGGCAAGCCGACAGAAGACGAAGTGGCGCTGTTCCCCAGCCAGGGGCCAGCCGATGCCTATGCGGCGGTTGGGCATCTCGGGCAGTATGTGATTGTCGTGCCTTCCAAAGATCTTGTGGTGGTGCGCCTTGGCCGCACCTGGGATCCCGAACTGGCGCCCGTCAGGGTGGCGCTGGGCCGTCTGGTGAACAGCCTGCCATGAGCGACAGCGAACTGCCCGAAACGGATGCAAACAACCGCATCGTGGCCATCGAGCTGGACGAGCGCACCGTGATCTGGCGCAACGCCGATGTGGAGCAGGAGCGGCGGGTTGCCATCTTCGACATATTGGAGGGCAACAGCTTCTGCCCGGTTGAAATTGCCGGAAGCGGGCCATGGCGGCTGAAGCTGCGCGTGGAAGAAGGCCGGCTGGCGATGGATGTGTCCGACGCCGGCGGCCGGGAAGCCGGCAGCATCCTCGTGCAGCTCTCGCCCTTCCGCCGCACGGTGCGCGAATATTTCGCGATCTGCGACAGCTATTACAAGGCCATTCGCAACGCCGCGCCCAGCGCGATCGAAACCATCGACATGGCGCGTCGCGGCATTCACAACGATGCGGCAAACATGCTGATGGAGCGGCTGGAGGGCAAGGCGGAGGTGGATTTCGACACCGCCCGGCGTCTGTTCACCCTCATCTGCGTGTTGCACATCAGGCAATGATCGAAAGGAACGCTTCCATGCTGTTGCAAACCTTCGGTGCGAAGCGCCGCAAGCGCGAATGCGCGCCCGAGCCAATGCGAGGCAAGCCCGCCGCAGGCGGGGACCAATAATGGGCGTTATGCCGGACACGTGGATACGCGAACAGGCGGTTGAAAATGGCATGATCGAGCCGTTCGTCGACCGGCAGGCGCGCGAAGGTGTGATCTCCTACGGCCTCTCCAGCTATGGCTATGATGCGCGCGTTTCCGACGAGTTCAAGATTTTCACCAATGTGGACAATGCCCTGGTCGATCCCAAGCAGTTTTCGCCCACCAGCTTTGTCGATCGCAAGCAGGATGTCTGCGTGATCCCGCCCAACAGCTTTGCGCTGGCCCGCACGGTGGAATATTTCCGCGTCCCCCGCGATGTGCTGGTTATCTGCCTTGGCAAAAGCACCTACGCCCGCTGCGGCATCATCGTGAACGTCACCCCGCTGGAGCCCGAATGGGAGGGCCATGTGACGCTGGAATTCTCCAACACCACACCGCTGCCGGCAAAAATCTACGCGCATGAAGGCGCCTGCCAGTTCCTCTTCCTGAAAGGCGAAGGCGCCTGCGAGGTGAGCTACGCCGACCGGGCCGGAAAATATATGGGCCAACGGGGGGTGACGCTGCCGCGCCTGTAGGGCCGGGGGCCAAACGAAAGTATACAAAAGTTACACCCTACACGTGTTTTCCTGAACGGATTTGGGAGTGCGTGCTCTGCGACTGGCCGGGGTGTGGCATTTCTGCATCCTATTTCCGTACATATTTCGCATGTTTCGCACTCGTGCGCGGGTTTTGGGGCGGATTGCCCAGATTTTGCGCACAGGATCGGCGTTTGGCGCTGGTGGGGGGGGGCGCCGGGTTTTCTGGATATAGCGGGGAGAAAGAGCGGGGGGAGTGTAGGCAGATTTCGGGGGTGTAGGACAGGCCGGAGCGGGCGACGAATAGTGCGCAGCACTATCTCGCGACTCCGCGCAGGCCCGGCCAGCCTGCGGCGAAGCCCACAGGACTGACGAGCGGGCTTTGCCCGCAATCTTTCTTGCTTCTGGACCTTGCCAGCGGACTCGGCGGCTTTGCCGCCGGCCGCGCAATCGATTGTCAGTAAGGCCCAAGGAATCGATCGCCGTTGAAGTGGATCAGGTGGGTTGGTGCCGCTGCAACCCAAACCTCGGATTCCCAAGCTATATCATTCAGATAACGTCCCATCACGCGACGGTCAGGGAAGGCAGTTACAAACACCAGTCCCTTTTCGCTTTGACCGAAGAGCGCCTTGAGTTCGTCATGCCGCTTGCCATCGACAGGCCCATGCGACGTGACACTTTCAACCAGTATAAGCCACTCCCGCCTCAAGTCGTATAGAACGACGTCCGGCAACTTTCCGTGCGGATCTACAGCAACGCCGAGTTCACCAAGAAAGGCTTCATCGAAATATCCGGCCTTGTCCCCGGTATCGCCAACATAGACCAAGCGCGCACCGGGGATGTGAGTCGGCGCGAAGGATTCGACGATGGCGCGGATGAGTTCACTATGCGCACCGGGGCTGAGATTTACCAATCCGCCACCGGGGATTGAAACTGGCACCAATGCCCGCGTCCGGGCTGCGCCATAGCGCGAGGCAAGGCCGGGCTTTAGCCCGCGATATGTTTCCAGCGCCTGCGCCCAGTCTGGGCTACCAAAGCTGCGCAGGAGCGATAGAGCTTCAGGGCTAAGCTGATAGACAGCGGCGGGACTATTGACCGGGCGGGTTGGACAATCGGGATTGTACAGCACCATTCCAGCGGAAACGAGCTGGTGGAGCGAACGCCGACGAAAACTTTCTCGGCTGTTCGGCTTGTAACTTCGATGGTAGTGCCGCGCTGCCCATTCCATGATTGGCGTTACGCCCATGAGCGGTGCTGCGACTTCAGCCCACGGCCGGCCGGGCAATAGATCTCCCAACGCCAGCAGAACCAACGCCGTTCGGTCTTTCATCTGACCCTTTGGCATGTCGATTGCGGTTAGAACCCGTTGCGCGTCGGCCAGCCAGGTTTCTTTACTCTGCGGCTTGCTGCGCGCCATCCACGACCCCTTCAACACAGCGGTCAACCTCGGCCTGAGTGGCCGGCGGCGCAATCGCAGCCCTGATGCCAATCAATTCCAGCTGCGCGCGCGTTGGAAATTTCATGCGGCGAAGATCGGTTGCGTTGACCTGCGTGTGGCCCGAGAACAAGCGAAAGGCACGATCCACATCGCTGGAATTGAGATAGACCGCAAGGCCACGTGCTACAATTTCCGGCAACGGTCCGCGACGCTGGTGCAGAACATTCGTCTTGTTTTCAAATCCAACCATATCTCCGGGCAGGTTGGACGGGTCGCACAATGTTGCAACGATCCGCCGACGCTCTTCCTTGCTCGAAAAGCGCTTGACGATGACATACCAGCCGCTCGGCATAAGCCATTTGCGCGTTGCGGAATTCACGCTGATTGCGTTGGGCTTCTTGCCGTGGATGGGCCATTCCACAGCGCCGCCCTTCAGATGCTGTGGATAGAGGATTGGCACATCATTTGCTGCCAGCTGATCATGCAGGTGCTCTCGCAATCGGAACGCAACCACCGGGCCGGTTGCAACATCGAGTCCCAGGTCTGCGAGCGTGCAGTGAAACAATGTGGATTCGACATCGTGGCCTGTTGGTACGTTAACGAACATCCCGGGATCGTCGGGATTTACGATGTCGGAAAATGGGCGGCGCTGCGTTGCGAGATCCGAGAATCCTGCGTCTGAAGATGTGGAGATGAGCACGTCCCCCTGCGTTCCGTCACGCTCCAGATGAAGGATGACATTTTCCTGCAGAACGCCATCCCCGGAAAACGCGTCCTTCCGCGATCCGAACAGATGGATTTGCCGCAAAGCGGCGCGCTGGAACAGCCATGCCCGGAAGGGCTTGTAATATGGCCCGTTGCAGAATGACCTTGGTATGATGGCAACCAGTTGTCCGCCCGGCTGCATCAGCTCCAGCGCGAGACCAACGAAGGCGCTGTAAAGATTCACAGTTTCCAAACCTGCGGCGGCGGTCAGACGACGCTCGCGAGAGTTGGTCGCAATCTTTCGATAGGGCGGATTCAATATGGCATGGGTATAGCGCTGACCGCGATTCAGACGGATCATAGGCGCCGCTGCCTCAAGGAAGTCCCGACCGACAATCTGCGCATTTACGTTTACGCTCGACAGCTCGCGAAGCGCTGTTGCGAGCGTGGACAAGACATTTTCGTCCAGCTCGTAGGCACAGGCCTCTATCGGGGCAAACTGGCTCCATCGGCGAACGAAGGCGGCAGTGAGTGCCCCTTCTCCCGCGCCGGCATCCAGCAGTGAGACAGGTGCCGTCGGAGTTGAAAACATGCCCGCCATGAAATCGGCAATAGCAGATACCGTAAAGTACTGGCCGAGATGACCTTTTCTGTCGCGCTCGTTGTGCGCCGGAGTTGCCGGCTCCTGAACAAAGAGATTCAAGTCACCGCTGTTCAACATGGCTGCGATGATACCAGCCCAAAGCAGATTGGCCAGAGGCCGAAGCGAAATTGATCCGAATCCGAGCGGATTTCAGCGGCGTATTTTCCAGCGCGACGCTGAATTGCAGTAGCTGGCCGAAGGCGGCCTTACCCTTTTGCCCTCCCCACCCCCAACCCTCAATAAATCCCCCCCTGCTGCCGCAGAAAGTCACTGTCCGTCTTCACCTTCCCGCCCACCGGGCCGGTCGGTGTCAGCGGGGTGAGATCGGCGCCGCGGATGATGCGGCGGGGTTCGGATTCGGGTTTGAAGGCTTCCCAGATGACGGCGGCTTTCGGGTCTTCCGAGGGCCAGCTGCCATAGACGCGGCGGCCGGAGCGGCGGTCTATGCGGACCATGCGGACGCCGGCGGGGGCGAGGAAGGGGTCTGGTTCCTGCTCGTTGTCCTTGAAGGCGCCGGTGAACCAGCTTTTCCAGATCGGCGCTGCAAAGCTGCCGCCCTGGATCCAGCCGCCGAGATTTTTCGGCGTGTCGAAGCCGATGTAGAGGCCGGCCATGTAGTTGGGTGTGCCGCCGACGAACCACACGTCTTTCGGGCCGGTGGTGGTGCCGGTTTTTCCCATGATGGGGATGCCGAGCGGGCGGAGGTTGACCGCCGTGCCGCGCTGAACCACGCCTTCGAGCATGTGGGTCACCTGATAGGCGGTGCGGGCGTCCATCGCCTGCCGCCGGGTGTCGGCCGGGCGGGGCATGCGCTGGCCCTGCCAATCGGGCGTGTTGCAGCCGTCGCAGGGGCGCGGATCGGCGCGGAAGAGGACCTTGCCATTGCGGTCTGTCACGAGGTCGTAGAGGATGGGCTCCACCGCCTTGCCGCCGTTCACTAGGATGGAATAGGCGTTCACCAGCTTGACCGGCGTGGTTTCGCCGGCGCCGAGCGCGATGGCGAGGACGGGTTCGTAGCGGCCTATGCCCAAGTCTTTGGCGAGCTTCACCACATTGTCCATGCCGGTGTTGTAGGCGATGCGCACCGTCATCAGGTTGCGGGATTGTTCGAGGCCCCAGCGCATGGTTTGTGCGCCGGCATAGCCGCCGCCGAAGTTGCGGAAGCATTTGCGGCCCAGGCGGGCGGATTGATAGACGCAATAGGGCGCATCGGAGACGATGGAGGCCGGCGTCATGCCATTGTCGAGCGCGGCGGCATAGACAAAGGGCTTGAAGCTGGAGCCCGGCTGGCGCTTCGCCTGGGTGGCCCGGTTGAAGCTGGACTGGCGGACATCGAAGCCGCCCACCATGGCGAGGATGCGCCCGGTGTCCGGCTCCTGCACCACCAGCGCGCCCGACACCTCCGGGATTTGCCTGAGCGCATAGTTGCTGCGGGTAACGGGCGTGACCGGCACGACATCGCCGGCGCGCAATTGCTGCCAGGCGGGCACGCCGCCGCGCGCCATGGCGGCGTCGCCATTGTACATGAACGAGGTGCTGCCGTCTTCCAGCCCCAGTTTGAAGCCGCCGGACACCGATTCGAGAATAACCGCGGCGCGCCATTCGGGATAGCCGACCCCCAGGTTGACGGCGCGCAAACGCTTGTCCCAGCCGTCGCCCAGTTCGATCTTCGCGGGTGCGCCGCGCCAGCCCTTCACCCGGTCGTAGCGCACCAGCCCGTCTCGCAGCGCCTTTTCGGCGGCTGCCTGGATTTCGGGATCGATGGTGGAGCGCACCCAAAGGCCGCCTGCATAGACGCTGTTGGGGCCGTCTTTGGCATCTTCCCCGAATTTGGCGATCAGCTGGCGGCGCAATTCCTCCACGAAATAGCCGCCCGATTCGACCGGTGCCTGATTGCCGGTTGCGACTGCGGCGATCGGCATGGCAGCGGTTGCGGCGGCTTCCTGCGCGCTGATGTAGCCATTGGCTGCCATCTGCCGCAGCACATAGTTCCGCCGCTCGAAGGCGCGCTGATAGTCACGCGTGGGGCTGTAGCGCGAAGGCGCCTTGGGCAGGATAGCGAGATAGGCTGCTTCGGGCAGGGTCAGCTGATCGGTGGTCTTGTCGAAATAGGCCTGCGCTGCCGCCTCGATGCCATAGGCATTGCGGCCGAGGAATATCTGGTTGAGATACAGTTCGAGGATCTGCTCCTTGGTGAACTGCTGCTCGATGCGCCGGGCCAGGATCGCTTCGCGCAGCTTGCGACCGATGGTGACTTCGTTGGTGAGCAGCAGGTTTTTCGCCACCTGCTGGGTGATGGTGGAGGCGCCGACCGGGCGCTTGTCGGAGAAGAAGCTTTCGATGTAGCCGGGGATCGCCGAGGCGATTCCGGCATAGTCCAGCCCATCATGGGTGAAGAAGGTCTTGTCTTCCGCCGAGATGAAGGCCTGGATCACCAGCGGCGGCGTTTCCGCATAGGGCAGATAGATGCGGCGCTCGCGGGCAAAGGTGTGAATGGGCGTCCCGTCCATCTGGCGCACGGTGCTGGGCAAAGACGGTTGATAGCCGGCAAGGCTGGCAGCGTCCGGCAGTCCGCGGATGATGAGCATCCAGAACAGGAAGAAGGCCAGCGCCGCCAGCGGCAGCAACACGCCCAGCCCGATCCACAGCCAGCGCGGCAGCCCGCCAAGCCATGCACCAAGGCGGGAGAAGAAGCGCTTGCCCTCTGGCTCGGGTGTCGTGGCATCCATAGCCTCGTCTCTAGCGACTCGTTTCGCCGGGCGGTAGCCGGGAAAGCGCCGCTATGCGTGGGCAAAGCGATCGTTGGTGGACGCGTTGGCCGGCGCGCGGGCATTGGCTGCGGCCATGGAACAGGCAACAGGACAGGTATGGCTGGTGGGCGCAGGGCCGGGTGATCCGGACCTGCTGACCGTGCGCGCCGCGCGGCTGATCGCGGCGGCGGATGTGGTGGTGCACGATGGCCTGGTGGACGCGCGAACCCTGGCCCTGGTACCCGCGAATGCGCAGCGCATCAGCGTGGCGAAGAAGCGCGACCGCCACACGATGGCCCAGGAAGATATCAACGCCCTGCTGGTTCGACTGGCCCGCGAAGGCCACTCGGTGGTGCGGCTGAAAGGCGGCGATCCGTTTGTTTTCGGGCGCGGCGGCGAGGAATTGCAGGCGTGTCGGGCAGCGAATGTGCCGTGTGCGGTGGTGCCCGGCGTGTCGGCGGCGCTGGGCTGTGCGGCGGAAGCCGGATTGCCGCTCACGCACCGCGATTTCGCCAGCGCCGTGACCTTTGTGGCGGGAACCTGCCAGGGCTTGCGGCAACAGGATTGGCGCGGCCTTGCCGGGCCGGGGCGAACGCTTGTTGTCTATATGGGGGTTACCACTGCGGCGATGATCGCCGAGAAACTGATGGCCGATGGCGTATCGCCCGATACGCCCGTTGCCGTGCTGGAGCGCGGCACCCTGCCGGGCCGGCGGGCATTGCGGACCCTTCTGGCGGGTCTTGGGCCGATGGTGGATCGGATGCAGGTTGCCTCGCCGGCAGTGCTCGTGGTGGGCAAGGTGGCGGCGCTGGCCGAAGCGGAAGATGTGATTGGTGGACTGGCCGGCGAGATGCTGGCCTCGACAGGAGTGGGTGCGTGGTAAAGCTGTTGACCGGCAATGCGCTTTTGCGCGGCGATGTGCTGTGGTGGACGGGCAGCGGCTGGAGCCTGGCGCTGGCGGATGCGGTGCCGGTGGAAGATGGCGAATCCCTTCTGGTGCGCGAAGCGGCCAGCGAGCGGGTGAATGATCTGGCGCTGGTGGACGCG
The DNA here is from genome assembly GCA_020693225.1 of Sandarakinorhabdus sp. Lineage (GTDB taxonomy): Bacteria > Pseudomonadota > Alphaproteobacteria > Sphingomonadales > Sphingomonadaceae > Sandaracinobacteroides. Next base: position 31,351 of record JAIMJL010000004.1, read on the forward strand.
GAAGCCGCGCCTGGCGGCGGCTATCGGCCGGTGAAGATTCGCGAGCGCATTCGCGGGTTTGGGCCGACGGTGCGCGCCGATCTTGCCGTTGCCAATGGAGATTATCGCTGATGTACCGCTATGATGTGATCGATCAGGGCATATTGGATGCCCGGGTTGCCGAGTTTCGCGACCAGGTGGAGCGGCGGCTGGCCGGCACGCTGGACGAGGAGCATTTCCGGCCGCTGCGGCTGAAAAATGGTCTCTATCTGCAGTTGCACGCCTATATGCTGCGGGTGGCGATCCCCTATGGCACGCTGGATTCGCGGCAATTGCGGATGCTGGCGCATATCGCGCGCAAATATGATCGCGACTATGCGCATTTCACCACGCGGCAGAATATCCAGTACAACTGGATGCGGCTGGAGGAGACTCCTGACCTCCTGGCAGACCTTGCCAGCGTGGAAATGCACGCGATCCAGACATCGGGAAACTGCATCCGCAACATTTCCGCCGATCAATATGCCGGTGCCTGCGCCGATGAGGTGGACGACCCGCGTCCCTGGGCTGAGCTTTTGCGGCAATGGTCCAGCTTTCACCCGGAATTCACCTATCTGCCGCGCAAGTTCAAAATTGCCGTAACCGGATCCGACACGGATCGCGCCGCCATCAAGCTGCACGATATCGGTTACCAGCTGGTGCGCAACGCGGACGGTGAACTTGGCTTCAAGGTGTATGTTGGCGGCGGCATGGGGCGGACGCCCATCGTGGGGCCGCTGATCCGCGAATTTCTGCCGGCCGGCCAGTTCCTGAGCTATTCCGAAGCCATTTTGCGCGTTTATAACCGCTTTGGCAGGCGCGATAACATCTACAAGGCGCGCATCAAGATCCTGGTGCTGGAAACCGGCGCGGAGGAATTCGCCCGTCAGGTGGAGGCCGAGCATCGGCATGTGCTGCCCCTGGGCATCGATGCGCCGGCTGCCGAAATCGAACGGATCAAGGGCTTTTTCCGGGACCCCGGGTTGCAGCCCGGCCTGAGCGATGTGGTGGACCGCAGCGATCCCGCTTTCGCGCTCTGGCTGGATCGGCAGACCGCGACGCACCGGATGCCGGGCTACCGGATCGTCAACATCTCGCTGAAAAAGGTGGGTGGCATTCCGGGCGATGCCTCATCGGCGCAAATGGATGCCGTGGCAGACCTGGCCGAACGTTGGTCGCACGATGAAATCCGCGTGACGCACGCGCAGAATCTGGTTCTGCCGCATGTGAGGGTGTCTGATCTGAAGGCGGTGTGGCAAGGTCTGGTGGCGGCCGATCTGGCGGCGACCAACCTCGATCTGGCCACCGACATCATCGCCTGCCCCGGCCTTGATTATTGCGCGTTGGCCAATGCGCGGGCCATTCCGATCGCGCAGAAGGTGGCGGAAAGGCTGTTGCCAAAAGAGGCTGAACTGGGCGAGCTGAAGATCAAGATATCCGGCTGCATCAACGCCTGCGGCCATCATCACGCCGGCCACATCGGCATATTGGGGGTCGATCGCAAGGGCGTGGAGAACTACCAGATCCTGCTCGGCGGCTCGGGCGCCGAAGATGCCAGCCTGGCGCAAATCCTCGGGCCGGGCTTCAGCGAGGAGGGCATTGTGGATGCGGTGGAAAAGGTGACCGCTACCTATCTCGAACGCCGCGAGCCCGGCGAACGCTTCCTTGATGCCTATCGCCGGCTGGGCGCGGCACCGTTCAAGGAGGCCGTTTATGGATAATCTTCTGGCACTCGACGCGCGCGCCACAGATGCCGAGCCGCAGCTGGTGATTGCCCCCGGCGAGGATGTCCGCAACCATGCCGGGCTTGGCAATCTGTCGGTGGTGGCGGTTGCCTTTCCGAAGTTTCGCGATGGTCGCGGCTATTCCACCGCGCGCATCCTGCGCGAAGCGGGATTTGCCGGCGACGTGCGTGCCATCGGCGATGTCACGATCGACCAGCTGGTGTTTCTAAAGCGCTCCGGCTTCAGCTCGGTGCTGCCGGACAAGCCGATCAGCGCGGACGCTGCGGCCACAACATTGGCCCGTTTTCCGGCAGCCTATCAGCGCGCAGCCGATGACGCGACGCCGGCCTGGAAGCTGCGCCATCCCTAGCCTTGCCCAGCAGCAGCCGTTTTTCAGTGGCGGCGATGCCGCGCGGCTGAATGCCGATTTCGCGGCCGCCGCAGCACCCGCGTTGCTGCAAGCCGCGCTGACCGATCCGCGCTTCGGGTGCGTTGCGCTGGTGTCGTCTTTCGGTGCGGAATCCGCGGTGTTGCTGCATCTGGCAGCGCGCGTGCGGCCCGATGTGCCGGTGCTGCTGGTGGATACCGGCTGGTTGTTTCCGGAAACGCTGCACTATGCGCAAGACCTCGGCAAATTTCTCGGGCTGACCGATCTGCGGGCGATCAGGCCCGATGTCGACCGGCTGGCCGAGCGCGATCCGAACCGCTTGCGCTGGTCGTTCGACCCCGATGGCTGCTGCGCCATTCGCAAGGTGGAGCCGCTGGACGCGGCGCTGGCAGGCTTTGACAGCTGGATTTCCGGCCGCAAGGGCTTCCAGAGCGCAACCCGAAGCCATCTGCCGGCCTTCGAGGATGGCGGCGCGCAGCTGAAGATCAACCCGCTGCACCGCTGGACAGCCGCAGATGTGGCCGCTTATGCCGCGCAGCACCGGCTGCCGCCGCATCCGCTGATTGCCGATGGCTACAGCTCGATCGGCTGCTCGCCCTGCACCTCGCGCACCCGGCCCGGTGAAGACCCGCGCGCCGGGCGGTGGCGCGGCTGGGACAAGGTGGAATGCGGCATCCACAAGCCACTCCCGGGCAGCGATCCGGCATTCTGACACTACCGCCCGCTGTCGCGGCGCGCTATCGGGGACGCATGGATGATGCATTGGCCTTGCGTGCGCTGGCAGCGGTGATTGCCGATCCGGTGCTGCGGGACCGGTTTCTGGCGCTTACCGGCTTTGATGCGGCAACGCTTCGGGCGCGGGCGGGCGAAGCCGATGTGCTGGGGGCGGTGATCGGCTTTCTGGCGCAGAATGAAGCCGATCTCGTCCGCATGGCCGAAACACTCGATGTGAAGCCGCAACAGCTGATGGCGGCGCGCTGATGCGACCGGTTCTGATTCTGGATTGCGACGAGGTCATCCTCGCCTTCGCCGAGCCGTTCCGGCAGTGGCTGCGCGAATCGCGCGACATCGAGTTGAGGTTCGACAGCTATGCGCTGGTGGGGAACATGCGCCACCGGCGCGACGGCCAGGCCGTGGAGCCCGAGCATTTCATGCCCCTGCTGGACGGGTTTTTCGCCGAAGGGCAGGGGTTGCAGATGCCTGTTCCCGGCGTGGTGGAGGCGTTGCAAGACCTGCGCCAGGAGATGGACGTGGTGGTGCTCACCAACATCCCGGCCGCGCACCGCGACATCCGGGTGGAGGCGCTGCGTGGCTTCGGCCTCGATTTTCCCGTGCACGCCAATGATGGCTCGAAGGGCGCGATGGTGCGCGAACTGGCCAATGGCATGCCGGCGGTGTTTGTGGACGATCTGCCGCCGCATCACGACAGCGCGGCAAAGCATGCCCCGCATGTGGGCCGCCTGCACATGGTGGCGGATGCGACACTGGCAAGCTTGATTCCGGCGGCGCCTGCCGCGCATGCGCGGATCGATGGCTGGCCGCAGGCGCAGCACTGGATCAGGGCCTGGGTGAACGGCCCTGGCCGGCAACAGGAGAAAAGCTGATGGGCGTGGAAGAGCGGATTGCGGAACTGGGGCTGGTTCTGCCGCAGCCGGCAGCGCCGGTTGCAACCTATGTTCCCTATGTGCTGGCGGATGGCCTGCTGCACATATCCGGCCAGATCCCTTTTGATGCCGATGGCTCGCTGGTGAAGGGCATAGTGGGCGCCGGACTTGACACCGCGCGCGGGCGCTATGCAGCCGAACGCTGCGCGCTGGGCATCGTGGCGCAGGTGAAGGCGGCCCTTGGCGGCAATTTCGGCCGCGTGGAGCGGTTCGTGAAGCTGGGCGTGTTCGTGGCCTGCACCGCCGATTTCACCGAGCAGCCGGAAGTTGCCAATGGCGCGTCCGATCTCGTTGTCGCGCTGTTTGGCGACGCTGGGCGGCATGCGCGCTCGGCGGTTGGCGTATCCTCTTTGCCGCGCGGGGTCGCGGTGGAAGTGGATGCGATCGTCCAGCTGCGATGATCGAGGCCCGCGCCCGCCTGGTGTCGCGGGCGGGGGAGATTGCGCAAGCCGATTGGGACGCGCTGGCCGGGAGCAACCCGTTTTCCGCGCATGCCTTCCTCACCAGCGTGGAAGACAGCGGCAGCGCGGACGAGCGCGCCGGCTGGCGGCCATTGCACATCGTGGTGGATGGCAGGGATGGCCTGCCCGCCGGCATCCTGCCGGGCTATCTGAAATCCCATTCGCAGGGCGAATATGTGTTTGATCATGGCTGGGCCGATGCCTGGGCGCGGGCCGGGCAACGTTATTATCCCAAATTGCAGCATGCGACGCCGTTCACCCCCGCCACCGCGCCCAAGCTGCTCGCTGTTGATGCCGATGTCCGGCGGATTCTGGTGGCAGCCAGCGAAACCGTGGTTCGCGACAACGGGTTTTCCGGCGCGCACGCAACCTTCCTGACCGAAGCGGATGCGGCGGAGCTTGCCGCTGCTGGCTGGCTGCCGCGCGCCGATGTGCAGTTTCACTGGTTCAATCAGGGCTACTCCGGCTTCGATGGCTTTCTGGGCGCGCTCAGCTCGAAAAAGCGCAAGGCGCTGCGCAAGGAGCGGGAGGCGGCGCTTGCCGCGGTGGACGAAGTGCTCTGGCTCACGGGAAGCGATCTCACCGAAGCGGCCTGGGATGCCTTCTTCCTGTTCTATCAGGACACCGGCTCGCGCAAATGGGGCAGGCCCTATCTCAGCCGCGCCTTCTTCTCGCTGATCGGCGAACGGATGGCCGACAGGATCGTGCTGGTGATGGCGAAGAAGGGCGGTCGCTTCGTTGCCGGCGCGCTCAACTTTCTCGGCCCCGATTGCCTCTATGGCCGGCAATGGGGCTGCATCGAGGATATTCCCTTCCTGCATTTCGAGCTGTGCTACCATCAGGCGATCGACATTGCCTGCCAGCGCGGGCTCGCCCGGGTGGAAGCGGGCGCGCAGGGCGCGCACAAGGTGGCGCGCGGCTACCAGCCGGTTGTCACCCGGTCGGCGCATTTCATCGCAGACTTGCGTTTTCGCGCAGCGGTCGAGGATTTTCTCGCGCGAGAGCGGCCCGCTGTGGAGCGGGAGGCGGAGATCTTGGCCGAAGGCCTGCCGTTCCGGGCGGATACCGCCGGATAGCGCGAAGCTTGCGCTTCAGTGCACCCGATCTGCCGCCGCCATAGCGGCTTGAACCTGGCTGGCGATCTGCCGGATGTCGGCTTCCTCGGCAACAAATGGCGGCGCGACCGCCAACGTGTCGCCGGTCAGGCGGATATACAGCCCCTGATCGAGCGCGGCTTCAAAAACCCGCATGCCGCGCAGGCCGGGCTGGCCGGGGATGGGAACCAGATCGACCGCCGCCATCAGGCCGATGCTGCGCACATCGGCGATGCCCGGCGTGCCTTCCAGGCTGTGCAGTGTATCGGCCAGCGCGCCCGACAGGCTTGCGGCGCGCGCGACAAGATTGTCGTCGGCAAGCGCGTCCAGCGCGGCATGTCCGGCGGCAATCGCCATCGGGTGGCCGGAATAGGTGTAGCCGTGCGCGAATTCGATCAGATGATCCGGCCCGGACAGGAAGGCCTCGTGGATCTCCGGCGCCAGGATCACGCCGCCCAGCGGGATGACGGCATTGGTGACCGCCTTGGCGAAGGTGATCATGTCGGGCCGCACACCGAACGCCTGCGCGGCAAAGGGCGCGCCCAGCCGACCGAAGCCGGTGATCACTTCGTCGAAGATCAGCAGGATGCCGTGCGCCGTGCAGATCTCGCGCAGCCGCTCGAGATAGCCGACCGGCGGTGGCAATACGCCGGTCGAACCCGCCACCGGCTCGACAATCACGGCGGCAATGGTGGAGGCATCGTGCAGGCCCACAAGCCGCTCGAGCTCGTCGGCCAGATGCTTGCCCCACGCCGGCTGGCCACGCGTGAACGCGGTCTCGGCACGGTTGTAGCTGTGCGGCAGATGATCGACTCCGGGGATCATCATCGACGAAAAGGCACGCCGGTTGGGCACGATCCCGCCCACCGAAATGCCGCCCATGCCGGAGCCATGATAGCCGCGCTCGCGCCCGATGAGCCGTGTCCGGGCAGCATCACCGCGGGCGCGGTGATAGCCGATGGCCATCTTCAGCGCCGTGTCCACCGCTTCGGAGCCGGAATTGACGAAAAACACCTTGTCGTCCGGGCGTTCGGCGAAATCGGCGATACGGGCGGCCAGATCGAAGGCCGGGCGATAGCCCATCTGGAAGCCGGGCGCATAGTCCACATCCAGCATCTGCCTCTGCACCGCCTCGGCAATGCGCGCATGGCCATGCCCAAGCGGGCAGCACCACAGGCCGGAAATGCTGTCGAAAACCCGGCGACCGTCTTCGAGCACATAGTGGCAGCGTTCCGCGCGCGCGATCATCCGCGGGTGCACGGCAAAGCGTCGGGCGGCGGTATAGGGCAGCCAAAGGGCGTTGCGATCGTTGGGGCGGGCATTGCTGGTCATCCCCCCGTCCTGCGACCATCCGCGCGCCCCTTCAAGCAGAGAGTTTCGGCGGGCGCGTTCCATGCTAGGGTGCAGCCGGGAGAAGGAGACGGATAATGCACGATCTGGTCATTCGCGGCGGGCTGGTGGTGGACGGCAGCGGCGGCGAACCCTGCATCGGCGACATTGCCATCGATGGTGATCGCATCGCGCAAATCGGCGTGGTGGCACAAAAGGGCCGGCGCGAAATCGATGCCACCGGCAAGGTGGTGGCGCCCGGATTTGTTGACATTCATACCCATTATGACGGCCAGGCTACCTGGGACGCGGAAATGGCCCCTTCGAGCTGGCACGGAGTCACCACCGTTATCATGGGCAATTGCGGGGTGGGCTTTGCGCCGGCAAAGCCGGATCGCCATGCCTGGCTGATCGGTTTGATGGAGGGTGTGGAGGATATTCCGGGCACCGCGCTGGCCGAGGGGATGACCTGGGACTGGGAGACCTTTCCGCAATATCTGGATGCGCTGGAAAAGCTGCCGCGCACGGTGGATGTGGGAACGCATGTGCCGCATGGCGCTGTGCGGGCCTATGTGATGGGCGAACGCGGCGCGCGCAACGAAGCGCCAACCGAAACCGATATCGCGCGCATGTCGGCGATCGTGGAAGAAGGCCTGCGGGCCGGCGCGCTGGGCTTTTCCACCTCGCGCACCATCCTGCATAAGTCGGTGGATGGCGAGCTGGTGCCGGGAACCACCGCGACCAAGGAGGAGCTGATCGGCATCGGGCGCGCCATGGGTAGGGTTGGCCACGGGGTGTTCGAGATGGCCTCCGATCTGAAGCGCGAATGGAATGAGTTTGAATGGATGGGTGCGCTGAGCCGGGAAACCGGAATGCCGGTTACCTTTGCCGCGCTGCAATCCATCGCCAAGGAGTTGAGCCTGGACGAGCAGATTGCCGCCATGGATGCGGAAAATGCCGCCGGCGCGCATATCGTGGCGCAGATTGCCCTGCGCGGCACCGGAGTCGTTATGGCGTGGCGCGGAACGGTGCACCCGTTCCTGTTCAAGCCGGCCTGGGCGGACATTGCCGCGCTGCCGTGGGACGCGCAGCTGGCCCGGCTGAAGGATCCGGCGTTCCGGGCGCGCATGCTGTCCGAGGATTCGGTGTTTCCCGAATCCGATGTGGTTGGCCTGTTGCAAATCGTTGCCGGCGGCTGGTTCATGCAATTCCGCATGGGTGCAGGCTTTACCTATGAGCCAACAGCGGCGGAATCGCTGCTGGCGCTGGCGGCCGAACGCGGCATCACGGGGGCAGAGCTCGCCTATGACCTGCTGATGGAAGATGAGGGCAAGGGCTTCATCTATCTCCCGGTGCTGAACTATGCCGACGGCAATCTGGATTTTCTGGAGAGCCTGCAGCAGCGCGACGATTGCGTGAACTCGCTGTCTGACGGCGGCGCGCATTGCGGCACCATCTGCGACGCCGCATCGCCCACCTATCTTCTGCAGCATTGGGTGCGGGATCGGGCCAAGGGCCGCCTGCCCTTGCAGGCGGCAATCAAGCGGCAATGCCGCGATACGGCCCTGCTTTATGGCCTGGCCGATCGGGGCCTGCTGGCGCCGGGCTATCTTGCGGACGTGAATGTCATCGATATGGAGCGGCTCAGGCTCGGCAAGCCCTGGCTGGCCTTCGATCTGCCGGCCGGCGGCAAGCGGCTGCTGCAAAAGGCGGATGGCTACGCGTTCACCATCAAATCCGGCCAGATCACCTTTGCCGATGGGGTGGTGCAGGACGCCCGGCCGGGCCGGGTGGTTCGCGGGCCACAGCAAGCCGCGCTGGCGATGGCAGCAGAATAGCGGCGTGAAGAGGCTTGCAATTGCCGGCGTGCTGCTGGCGGCCGGCGCACATGCAGCGGTGTTGCCGCCCGTGCTGCCTTGGCAGGGCGCCAGCGAAGCACTGATTGCCGCCAATGATGATCCGTGGATCACCCCCGCAGAAGCGTCCGGCTTTGCAATGACGCCCAGCTATGCCGAGACGCGCGCCTGGCTGCAGCGGCTGGCAAAATCCTGCCCGGCCATGCGCATCGAATCCTTCGGCAGCTCGCCGCAGGGGCGCGATCTGCTGGCCGTAACGCTCGGCAAGCCGGCGCCGCTCAAGCCGCGCCTGCTGGTGCAGGCCGGGATTCACGCCGGCGAGATCGACGGCAAGGACGCCGGGCTGATGCTGCTGCGCGACATCTGCCTGCGCGGCAAGTCGGGCCTTGTGGATGCGGTGACGCTGGTGTTCGTGCCGATCTTCAATGTCGATGGACACGAGCGGTCATCCGCTTTCAGCCGCCCGAACCAGCGTGGCCCCGGCGAACAGGGCTGGCGCACCACCGCGCAGAACCTCAATCTCAACCGCGACTATCTGAAGGCCGATGCGCCGGAAATGCGGGCAATGCTGGGGCTGATTGGCCGCTTCGATCCGGATCTCTATCTCGACCTGCATGTGACCGACGGCACCGATTATCAGTATGACATCACGTTCGGGTTCAATGGGGTGCGCTATGGGCGCTCTCCTGGCATCGGCGCATGGCTGGATCAGCAGTATCGCCCGGCCGTGGAAGCCGGGCTGAAGCAACAGGGGCATGTGCCGGGCGAACTGGTGTTTGCCGTTGACGCGCAGAAGCCGGACGCGGGGATCGTGCTGGGTGCCAGCACGCCGCGCTTTTCGGATGGCTATGGGGATTTGCGGCGGATGGGTGCCGTTCTGGTGGAGAACCATTCGCTGAAACCCTATCGGCAACGGGTGCTTGGCACCTATGTACTGCTGGAATCGACACTGCGGCTGCTGGCAAGCGATGGAGCTGCGCTGAAGGCCGCCATTGCCAGCGACCGGGCGCTGCGGCCCTCCACCATCGTTGCGCGCTGGGCGGATTTGCCGGATCCCGTTGCAAATGTGCGCTTTCTGGGCATGGCGCACGAAAGCTTCCAGTCTGCCGCGTCTGGTCAGGCGGAAGTCCGCTGGCTCGGCAAACCGGTTACCCAGATGATGCCGGTGTTCGGTCAGACCGCAGACAAGCGCATCACCTTGCCGAAAGCCTGGTGGGTTCCGGCCACCGAGCCGCAAGTGATAGAGCGGCTGGCCTTGCACGGCGTGCGCATGGAGCGACAGGACGCCGCAAAAACCATAGTGGTGGAGATGCAGCGGATCGTGGAGCCGAAGCTGTCATCCGCGTCCGAGGGCAGAGTCCCGGTGACGGCCAAGGCGGTGCACACCGAGCAACGACAGGAAATATTCCCGCCCGGCTCGGTGCGGGTGCCCGCGGACCAGCCGCTCGGCGAGCTGGCGGCCATGCTGCTGGAGCCGGACAGCCCCGATTCGCTGTTTGCCTGGGGGTTTTTCCCCGGCATCCTGCAGCGCACCGAATATATCGAGGGCTATGTGATCGCGCCAATGGCCGATGCGATGCTGGCGGCGGATCCGGCCCTGCGGACGGAGTTCGAGGCAAGGGTGAAGGCGGATCCGGCCTTTGCCGCCGACGGGCGCGCGCGGCTGGCGTGGTTTTATGCGCGCACCCCCTTCTTTGATGATCGCTACCTGCTTTTCCCGATCGGGCGGGAGCGATAGAAACACGGCATGGAAAAGATCGCCTTTCGCCCCAGCCGCGATGAAGCCGCACGGCAGGCCTTTGTTGGCGCGCTGAAGGGTTTTGTGAATTTCGCCGTCGAAGGGCGGCTGCAGGCGGTCTATGATGAGCAGCTGGTGCCGGCCGCGAAGGCTGTGCCGCAGACGCGCGCCGAAGCCGCCGCCCTGTTGGAGCCGCATCCGCTGGCGCGCTTCTGGGCCAGCATGACCTATCATTCGCAAAATCTGCTGTGGCAGACGATCGATGCAACAACAGCGCGCACGCGCGACGCGCAGATGGCGCTCGCCGAGCGGCTGACCAACCGCCCCGGCAAGCGCGGCACGTTGCATCTGCAACCCGGCTTCGAGCCGCCGGCGCCTGTGCGCACGACCGAAATTCACCGCCAGCCGGGCGGCTATCTGCGCGAGACCGTTCCGGGCGATCTGTCAGCGGCGCTGAGCTACATGGGCTCCGTTGATCTGTATCGCAACGCCAAGGGGATGGGCACCGGCGCCAAGCCCGGTGCCGACGATATGGGCCGCTGGCTGGCCGGGGTTGCGCGCAGGCGCGCACCGGATCTGCAGCCACAGGCCATCCTTGATATGGGCTGCGGCACCGGCGAACAGACTTTGGGCTACAAGCGCGAATGGCCCGATGCGCGCGTCGTTGGCATCGATTGCGCGCGGCCTTTCGTGCGGCTGGCGCATGCGCTGGCCGAGGGCGAGGGGCTCGCGCTGGATTTTCATGAAGGCGATGCGGCCGCGACGGGATTTGCCGACGAAAGCTTCGACCTCATCGTGTCGATCATCCTGTGCCACGAAACCAGCGCGGCGCAGGTGCGCGCCATCCTGCGCGAAAGCTGGCGGCTGATCCGCTCCGGCGGACTGGTTCTGCACATGGACGTTCCCTACCATCCGCACCGTATGCCGCTGGTGAAGCAGGTTACCAACCATTGGCAGGTGCGGCACAATGGCGAGCCTTTCTGGACCGGCTTTGTCGAGATGGACATGGCCGGGGAATTGCAGGCGGCCGGCTATCAGGCGGCCTTTGCCGACTATGAGCCATTCGGCGCCGCGCCCTATTTTGTGTTCGGCGGCCGCAAGCCATGAGAGACGGGCTATGAGAGACGGGCCATGAGAGACGGGCTATGAGAGACGGGCCGAAGCCGGCACCGCGCGACGCGCATTTTTTTGCCGACCCGCTGGTGGATGATCTGCTGCGTGCTCTGGCGACCCTGGCAATGGAGCTTTCGATCACGCGGGACAGGCTGGCGGCGCTCGAACAGCAGGTGCAGGCCGCGCATGGAAAGCCGCTGGATAACCGGCCGCTTGAACCCGATATCGAGCGCGCGCAGGCCGCAGCGCGCCTGAAACTGGTGCAGGATGTTTTCGGGCCCATGGTGGAGCGCCTGTCCCGCAGCGGGTGAGGCGTGTGCCATTGCAAGCCCATGAGGCTCGCCGCTACATGTCAAACTGTGCAAATCCTGCTGTCCCTGCTTGCGATTCTGGCGCTGGCCGCTTTTGCCTGGGCGCTGGGCTTCCATGCTTCGCCCCGTCTGGATGAAGCGGGCGCGATGGCCGAAGCGAGCGCGGTTTTGCCGGGTTTTCGGGCGCAATCCGCGGTGCTGGCGGAAAACGGCCGGGGCGCCCTGGTGCAGGCAGAAGACGGCAGTCTGGCCGCCGTGCTTCCGTTGGCGGACGGCTGGGTGGTGCGCCGTTTGCCGGCGCGCGGCGCTGTGCAACCCGTGGAAGCCGGGCTGCGGCTGCGGCTGGACGAGCCGATGCTGCGCTCGACCATTTTACGCATCCCGTCTCCGCACCCGGACTGGCTGGAGGGCCATTTCGCATGACCCTGCCCGATCCCGTGACCTATGCCATCCCGCTGTTCGTGCTGGCCATCGTGCTTGAAATGCTGCTCGTTCGCAAACGCCGGACGGGCCGCTATGACTGGCGCGACGCCGGAGTGTCGCTGACACTCGGCCTGGGCAGCACGGTGGCCGGGTTGCTTTCCGGCGGGGCGATCCTCGCCATCATGCTGGGGGCATCCCGCTTTGCGCTGCTGGAAATTCCGTTTGCCTGGTGGACCTTCATGCTCTGCTTCATGCTGGATGATCTGGCCTATTATGCCTTTCACCGCTCGGCGCACCGTGTGCGCTGGTTCTGGGCGAGCCATGTGGTGCATCACAGCTCGCAGCATTATAACCTCAGCACCGCCCTGCGGCAGACCTGGACCGGCTTTTTCAGCGCGTCCTTCCTCTTCCGCCTGCCGCTGATCCTGATCGGCCTTCCGGTCGAGATGGTGTTTTTCGTGGGCGGCCTGAACCTTGTCTACCAGTTCTGGATTCACACCGAGCAGATCGACCGCATGCCGCGCTGGTTCGAAAGCGTGATGAACACGCCCTCGCACCATCGGGTGCACCATGGGGTGAACCCGCGCTATCTGGATCGCAACTATGCCGGTGTGTTCATCCTGTGGGATCGGCTGTTTGGCACTTTCGAGCCGGAGCGGAGCGAGGATCGGCCGCGCTATGGCATTGTGAAGAATCTGCCGGTGCTGAACCCTTTGTGGGCGGCGTTTCATGAATGGGCCGCGATTGCGCGGGATTTGCGTGGCGCGCGGTCGCTGCGCGATGCGGCGGGCTATGTGTTGCAACCGCCGGGCTGGCGCCCGGACAGCAGCCACGATACGGCAGATGCCATTCGCGCCCGTTGGAGCGCCGAGCAGGGAGAGATGAAGGCATGACACCGGCAAGGCGGTTTCTCTGGGCCATCGCCATCATCGTTGCTTTGGTGCTGCTGATCGCCATCATCTGGCGACTGGCCGGCGAGCGGATGATCCGCATCGCCATGACCCCCGGCATCGATTTCGCCGAAAGCGTGCAGGCGCCGCCGCCGGACTATGGCCAGATGGCAAGCTGGCTGTCCCGTCCGGGCGTGCCGAATGATCCCGCGCGATGGACCCCGGCCGGCTATTCCCCCGCCCCCCGGCCGGCCGCAGCAGTGTTTTTTGTGAGCCCCACCGCGTTTCTGCAACGTGGCCGCTGGAATGCGCCGCTGGACGATCCGGAAACCAATGCGCGATTGGAAAAATTTGCCCGGCTGCAGGCCAGCGCCTTCAACGGCGTTGCCGAAATCTGGATCCCGCGCACCCGGCAGGCGACCTTCGGCACCTTTCTGAACGACAGCGCGGATGCCGACCGGGCGCTGGCTCTTGCCTATGCCGATACCGAGCGTGCGTTCGACCAGTTCCTGGCGGCGATTCCGGCCGACCAGCCGATCATTCTCGCCGGCCACAGCCAGGGCGCCCGCCATATCCTGCACCTGCTGCGTGCCCGCGGCGAGCCGATCCGCGACCGGCTGGTGGCGGTTTATGCGGTCGGCTGGCCGGTGGCCCTGCCTGCCGATACCGATGCGCTTGGGCTGCCCGGCTGCACCCGGGCCGAGCAGGCGGGCTGCATCTTGAGCTGGCAGAGCTGGGCAGCGGATGGCGACATCGCCAGCGCGATGAAGGCGATGCGGCAGGTGAAGACCCTTTCGGGCAAGCCCGTCGGCGAGGCCCGCATGCTCTGCACCAACCCGTTGAGCGGTGCCGCCACCGCCGCACCGCCGGAAGCCAACGCCGGTGCGCTGTTTGGCGAAGCCCTGCAACCCAAGCGGGTCGGCGCGGCTTGCGCCTCTTCGGGGCTGCTGCTGATCGATCCGCCACCGTCCGACATCGGCCCCTATGTGATGCCGGGCGGGAACTATCATGTGTATGATTTCGGCCTGTTCTGGGCCAACATCCGTGCCGATGTGGAGGCGCGGCTTTCGGCCTTTGGCGCCGCGCGGCAGCCGGCCGAGCCTGCCGGTTGAGCTTGCTGACGACTGATGCGGACGCCTTTGCCGCGGCGCTTCCCGGCCTCGGCCGCCTGCTTGGGATGGATGTGGGCACCCGCACCACGGGGCTGGCAACATCCAGCGCCGACTGGCGCTTTGCCGGCACCCGCGATCCGCTGAAGCGCGGCAAGCCGAGCGAGGATCTGCGCTGGCTGGGCAGCTTCTGCACGCAGGAAGCCATTGTCGGGCTGGTGGTGGGCCTGCCGCTCAACATGGATGGCAGCGACAGCGCGCGCACCCAATCGGTGCGGGCACAGGCCAGAAACCTCCGCGCGCTCGGGCTGCCGATCCTGCTGTGGGACGAACGCTGGAGCACGGCGGCTGTCGAGCGGGCGATGATAGACGCCGATGTCAGCCGGGCCAAACGGGCGCAGAAGGTGGATAGCCTGGCGGCGGCGCATATTCTGGAAGGCGCGCTTGCCCGGCTTGCCCGCAGCCCGGGCGCCGCTTAAGAGGCGCGCATGGCCGTGACCACCCCCGCCGGCGTTGATCCCTTTCCGCATCCGCATTTGCTCGCCATCGAAGGCATGCTGCCGTGGGAAATCAGCTTTCTGCTGGATGCCGCCGAACAATGGGTCGAGCCTGGCCGCCGGGCGCGCAAGCAGGATGACCGGCTGCGCGGCCTGACCCAGATCAACGCCTTTTTCGAGGCCTCTACGCGCACGTTGCTGTCGTTCGAGATTGCCGGCAAGCGGATGGGCGCCGATGTGGTCAATCTCAGCGCCGGTGTCAGCTCGCTGAAGAAGGGCGAAACGCTGCTGGATACGGCGCTCACGCTGAACGCCATGCGGCCGGATGTGCTGGTAATCCGGCACGAAAGCTCGGGCGCAGTGGAACTGATTGCATCGAAGGTGGATTGCCCGGTTCTGAATGCCGGAGACGGCCGCCATGAACACCCCACGCAAGCGCTGCTGGATGCGCTCACCATCCGCCGCCGCAAGGGAGATCTGGCGGGGCTGCGGGTGGCCATCTGCGGCGACATCCTGCACAGCCGG
>JAIMJL010000004.1:46604-57229 GCA_020693225.1 Sandarakinorhabdus sp.
GACATGGCAGCCGGGATCGAGGGCGCCGATGTGGTGATGATGCTGCGCTTGCAGCTGGAGCGGATGGACGGTGCCTATGTGCCCTCCACGCGGGAATATTTCCGCAGCTTCGGCCTGACCCAGGCGCGGCTGAAGGCGGCGAAGCCCGATGTGCTGGTGATGCATCCGGGGCCGATGAACCGCGGCGTGGAAATCGATACCGAAGTGGCCGACGACATCCAGCGATCTGCCATCACCGAGCAGGTGGAAATGGGCGTCGCCGTGCGGATGGCCTGCCTGGACGTGCTCACCCGCAAGCGGCGGGCGGAGCCGGCATGAGCCCGCTGCTGTTCCGCAATGTGCGCCTGGTGGATCCCGCAGCCGGGCTGGACCAGCCGGGGGACCTTCTGGTAGTGGATCGCCATGTGGAGGCGTCCGGAGCGGCGCTCGCGCCGCCGCCTGGCGCGACCATCATCGAGGGGGCAGGGCGGATACTGGCACCCGGTCTGGTCGATGCCGGCGTGTTCCGCGCTGATATCGAGGCATGCATCGCCGGCGGCATCACCTCTGCCCTGCTGATGCCGGACCAATCGCCGCCGCTGGACGATCCGGCGTTGATCGAACGCGCCGAGCGGCTGGGCAAGCCGCGCTTGTGGGTGCGGCCGCTGGCCGCCGCGACGCAGGGCCTGCGCGGCCGGGAGCTGGCGGAAATCGGCCTGATGCGCGAGGCGGGCGCGGTCGCTGTTGCCACCGGGCGCACGGCGATTGCCGATTCCGGCATCATGCTGCGGCTGCTGCGCTATGCCGCCGGGCAGGGCCTCGTGGTTGTTTCCCATGCCGAGGATGCGGCGATGACGGCGGGCGCCGTCGCCACCGAAGGCGCCTATGCCACCCGTCTGGGGCTTGCAGCGGCGCCGGCTGCGGCAGAGGCGGTGCAGATTGCGCGCGATCTTCGGCTGGCGCGTGAAGCCGGAGCGCGGCTGCACTTTGCCGCCATCTCCACGGCGGAAGGGGTGGCACTGGTGCGGGCTGCAAAGGCGGCGGGACAGGATGCCACGGCAGCGGTGACGCCAGAGGCCTTCTTGCTGAATGAAACCGCGCTGGCGGGCTATCGCAGCTTTGCCCGGCTTTCGCCGCCGCTGCGCGAGGAGGCAGACCGCATCGGCGTGCGGGGCGGCATCGCCGACGGCACGATCGACATGATCTGCAGCCGCCACGACCCGCGCACCGTGGAAGACAAGCGCCAGCCTTTCGCCGATGCAGCGCCGGGTGCTGCGGGAGCGGCCCTGCTGCTGCCGCTCTCACTCACGCTGGTGCATGATGGCCTGCTTTCGATGCTCCGGCTGTTGCAGCTGCTGGCATGGCATCCGGCCAGGCGCTTCGGTCTGGCGGGCGGTTCGCTGGCACCTGGAGCGCCCGCGGATCTGGTGCTGATTGCGCCCGATGCACCGTGGCGAATTGCGGCCGATCGGATGCCGGGACTGTCTGGCAACACGCCCTTTGATGGCCAGCCGGTTCAGGGCCGTGTCGACATGCTGCTGAAGGGTGGCGAGCGTCTTTGACGGCCAGTTGGGGTACGGATTGCGACGAAATCGGCCTTGTGATGGCTTCACCCGTGCCGGGACTATGCTAGAGGCTGGATGATGCAACGCGTCCTTCCCGTCATCGCTCTCGCCACGATCATTCTCTCGGTGTCTCCTGCCATGGCAACGGTTTCTGCCGGTGTGCAGAAATGGAACAATCGGGACTGGGATGGTGCTGTGGCCGAATGGACCACGCCGGCTGCGCGCGGCGACGCGGACGCGCTGTTCAACATGGGACAAGCCTACAAGCTGGGCCGCGGCGTCAGCCAGAATCTCGATGTGGCGCAGGATTATTATCGCAAGGCCGGTGCCAAGGGGCATGTGGGTGCGATCGCCAACCTAGGTATCAGCCTGTATCAGGACGGCCGCAAAACGGAGGCGCTGGCCTACCTGCGCGATGCAGCCGACAAGGGCGATGGCCGCGCCTCCTATGTGATCGGGGTTGCCACTTTCAACGGCGACGGTGCCCCGCGCAACCAGACGCTGGGATATGCCTATATGCTGCGCGCGCGGGAAAGCGGCCTGCCGCAGGCCGATGCGCAGGCGGCCCGGATGGCAACCATTCTTTCCGCCGCCGAGCGCAGCCGGGGCGAAGCGGCGGCAGCTGCGCTGGCAGCCGGCGAGCCTGTGCCTGTGGAACTGATCGATCCCACGAATCGCCCGCCCGCACCCGTGCAGACCGTTGCGGCTGAAACAAGCGACTCCGGCGAAGAGGAAACCGCTGCCGCCGTTCCGGCAGCCGCTGTTTCTGCAGCCGCGACACCGGTTGCTGGCAACAAGGCGCCTGTTCCAGCGCCTGCGGTGAAGGTGGCAACTCCCAAGGCGGAACCTTCAGCCAAGGCCGGCAAGGCGGCAGCTCCTGCCGATGGCTGGCGGGTGCAGCTTGGAGCCTTCGCCAACGAGGCCGCCGCCCGGACCGCTTGGGCCACGCTGGTTTCGCAATCTGCCAGCCTGCTGGAAGGGTCGAAACCGGTTTACTCGCCCAAGGGCCGGCTGGTGCGGCTGCAATTGGGCCCCTATCCCAGCCGGGAAAGCGCGCGGGATCTGTGCGCCAAGCTGTCGGCCGCAGGGCGTCCCTGTTTCGTGACCGAAGGCTGAAAAAAAGCCGCTGCGCGTTTCCGCGCAGCGGCCAGGGTTCAGGGAGGGAATGCCGTCGACGCGCAAAGGTGCAGGCACCTGCGCCACCGGGTGGCATTCATGCGGACGGGCAAAAGGGGGGTAAAGCCCGACCGCAAAGCTGATTTGGTATCATCGGAGACAGATTTCAAGCCGGAAAGCGCCGATGGCAGCCATGTTGTGCCGGTTGACCTCGCGCAGCTCCGCCGCCCGGACGCAATCAGCCAATGGCCAGGAACCGGGTCTGGCCTTCACTAGCCTGGCGGGTCAGCCGGCCGCGCCGGTGCAGCCAGTGCAGGTGCGCAAGCGCCTCGCCCGTTGCCATCTGGATCTCGCCATCCGACACTGCGCGTCGGAACAGCACCGAAAAACTGTCCCACGCTGATAGCGGAGTGGTGCAGGCGGCCTGCAGCGCATCGAGCTTGCAATGATGATCTGCGGCCAGTTGATCGAGCCGCGTGTGCAGCCCGATGAAGGGTTCGTTGTGCGCCGGAAAAACCCGCGTGTCCGGATCCAGCCGGCGCAGCTGTTCTATGCTGCCGAGCCAGTCTGCCAGCGGATCGGCATCCGGCTCGGTTGGATAGACCGATATGTTGGAGGTGATCCGGGGCAAAATCTGGTCGCCGGACATCAGCAGCTTTTCTTGCGGGCAATAGAGGCAGGCATGTTCCGGGCTGTGACCGGAGCCGATCACAACCTCCCACGTCCGCGTGCCGATGGTCAGCCTGTCGCCGCCGCGCAAGCGTCGGTAGCCGGCCGGCAGAGGGTGCACCCCGCGCGCGAAATTGCCCCAGCGGCTGGAACGCAGCCGATCCAGTGCGGCATCGGGCCAGCCGTGCGCTGCATAGAAGTCCACAACTTCCGGCGGCGGGGCATCGCGCACATCCAGCGTCAACACGCGGGCCAGCATATATTCCGATCGGGTCGCCTCGATGGTGAGGCCCCATTTTCGCGCCAGCCAGCCGGCCAGCCCGATATGATCGGGGTGATAGTGCGTCACGATGATGCGCCCGACCGGCTTGCCCTTCAGCGGCCCGTCGAAAGCCGCCCGCCAATGCGCCTTGATGTCTGCGGTGGCCACGCCGGTGTCCACAATCGCCCAATGATCGCCGGCATCCAGAACCCAGAGATTGATATGATCCAGGCTGAACGGCAGCGGCATCCGCAGCCAGAAGATCCCCGGCAACACTTCCGCCAGACCGCCACCCTCTGGCACGAATGCGCCGTGCGGATAGCAAAGCCCGCGCCGCTCCTGCGGTTGGTCTGGAGCAGCTTCTATCCCGGCCATGTCAGCCCGGGGTACGGAAAATGCTTTCGGCGGTCGGCTCGCTGGTGTCGGGTTCTCCGAATTCGGCGGTGTGTGCGGCGGCTTCGCGCTCGGTCCGCAGCTGTTCCAGCATGGCGGCCCGATCGATGCCGAGGCGGCCATCGTCCACCGGCTCCACGCCCGCTTTCTTGGCCGCTGCTGCCACCAGCGCATCCAACTCCCGCTGCGAGCACAGGCCCAGCGTTACCGGGTCTTTCGGGGTAATGTTGGCGATGTTCCAGTGATCGCGCGCGCGGATAGCCGAAATCGTCGTCTTGGTGGTGCCGATCAGCTTGGAAATCTGCGCATCGGTGATTTCCGGGTGGTTGCGGATGATCCAGGCGATGCCGTCCGGCTTGTCCTGCCGCTTGGCCAGCGGGGTGTAGCGCGGGCCGCTGGTGCGGCGCATCTGCAAGGGGCCGGTGGAAATCTTCAGCCGGTAGGCCGGATCGGCATGGCCCTTTTCGATTTCCTCCATGCTGAGCTCGCCGGCGCGAACCGGATCGCGCGGGGTCAGCTTGGTGGCTGCGGTTTCGTCGGCAATCGCCTGCACTTCCAGCACATGGATCTGGCAGAAGGCGGCAATCTGGGTGAAGGTCAGCGCCGTTGTATCGACCAGCCAGGTGGCGGTGGCGTGCGGCATCAGCGGCTGCGATTGCACCTGCTGACGCGCCGCCATCGCCTTGGACTGCGCCTTCGCGGCGGGCGATTTCGGGGATGCGGGGATTGCCATGGGGCAGGTCCTCATAAGATTGGGATGACAAAAGAACGGCCACCCCTCGCGGGATGGCCGGCCAACAGACTGAAGACTAGGCGTTGCTGCCCGCGATATCAAGCCGCTTGGTGATTTTGCCGGCAGTCTTGAAAACATCAACAACAGGTGCGACTGCAATGCCCCTATGACACAGCTCTCGCAGGATGGCCCCTTTGCCTGGGCAGGGGCGCCGGTCTCCCCTGGGGGCGCCGCACCGCTTGCTGCTGAAGCGGTATCTGATGAGACCCGCGTTGCGGCGCCGCCGCGCCCGCGCTTCACGATGAGCATCGGTGTCACCGGCCACCGGTCGGACCGCATCACCCCGCAGCGCGCGGTCGCGGTGGCCAGGAAGCTGGACGTCGTGCTGGAAGAGGTGCGCAAGGCGGCCATCGCCATGCAATCCAAAGGGGCCAGATGGTTCCTGCCCGATGCCGCCGATCTGCGGCTGGTGTCGGCTCTGGCCGAAGGGGCTGACCGGTTGTGCGCGGAAGCGGCGCTGAAGGCCGGGTTCGCGCTCGATGTGCCGCTGCCGTTCGACCGGGTGACATATTGCACCGATTTCGTGGACGCAGCGTCTTGCGACGCCTTCAACCTGCTGCTCGATCAGGCCAGCACCGTGCTGGAGTTGCCGGGGGATCGATCGGCGGCGGAAACGGCCTATTCGCTGGCCGGCGGCGCAATCCTGGCAGTGGCGGATGTGCTGATCGCGGTGTGGAACGGCGAGGCCGCCGCCGGCCGCGGCGGCACCGGTGATGTGGTTGCAACCGCGCTGTCGCAAGGCAAGCCGGTGATCCATGTGCCGATCAACGAAGAGGATGGGATTCGCCTGCTATGGCCCGGCGACGGCCCGGCTGCCGGCTCCTGGCACACTGCGCTGGAGCCGCCGCAGCGCGCCTTTCATGCCGAGGCGCTGCGCGATGTCATGCTGGGCGCCATGCTGCCGCCGGACGTCCCCGGCGAGCAGGAGGCGCTGGAGAATTTCCTGAAAGAGCGCGAGGAGCTTACGGTTCGCCGGATCGAATATCCGCTGCTGCTTGCGGCCACCGGTGCCGACCGGCTGCGCTCCAGCGCCTGGAAGAAGGCGCCCTATGCGGCTTCGACGCGGGACTATTGGGCCGGATTCGATGCTTCGGTTGCCCGGCATCTCGATCCGGCCCGCTTTGCGGCGCTGGAAGCGGCCTACAGCTGGGCCGACAACCTGGCGACCCGCTTTGCGCAATTCTTCCGCTCCGGCCATGTGGTGAACTTCGCCTTCTCCGCGCTCGCCGTGGCGCTCGCCTTGTTCGGCTTCGTGTTCGGCAACATGACGAAGATCGTGTTTGTCATCCTTGAACTGCTGCTGATTGCGGTGATCGTAGCCAACACCCGTGTCGGCCATGCCGAAGCCTGGCAGCAGCGGTGGCTGGACTATCGCCACCTCGCCGAGCGGCTGCGACCGATGCGCAGCCTGAAATTGCTGGCGATCGCCAATCCGCCGTCGGCGTCCGCGTCCAGCCGCACCGGCAACCAGCGCTGGACGGACTGGTATTCGTCAGCCATCTGGCGGCAGCTGGCGCTCCCGCGCGGGCGCATCGGCGAAACCGAACTGGCCGCGCTGGTGGCGCTGATGCGCGACGAAGAGCTGAAGCCGGAAATCCGCTACCACCAGAAAAACGCTGTTCGCATGATGCATGTGAACCATCGGCTGCACCGCTTCGGCTCGGTGTGTTTCCTGCTCACCGTGGTGCTCTGCCTGTCGTTCCTGCTGTCGGCGGCCTTGCTGGATGGCGAAGCGGCAAAATCGTCGGCGCTGCTGTTTACTGTGGCAACGGCCACCCTGCCGGCGTTCGGCAGTGCCGCTTATGGTTTGCGGGTGCAGGGCGATTTTGCCGGAAGTGCTGCGCGCTCGGCGGAAACGGCCGATGCCTTGCTGGAAATCAGCAAGGAACTGGATGGCTGCCCTTCGCTGGCGCGTGCGGCGGCCCTCGCCAATGCCGCAGCGGCGGTGATGCTTGTCGATCTGGCCGAGTGGCGACTGACGTACCAGCAACGGGCTCTGGAAATTCCCGGCTGAGGTTTGTCACACGCCGCCGATTGGGGCTATGGATCCGCTATGATGGCGCATGTCGATACCAGCCAGGCCCCGGCATCCGCCGATTGGACGGTGCCGCAGGATTGGGCAGCGTACACGCCCGACGAGCATCGCGTGTGGGACCTGCTGTTTCAGCGGCAGGTGGAGCTGCTGCCAGGTCGCGCCGCGCCGGAGTTTCTGGCCGGGCTGGACATGCTGCGGCTGGATCAGCCCGGCATCCCGGATTTTGCCCAGCTGTCGGAGCGGCTGATGGCCGCAACCGGCTGGCAGGTGGTGGCCGTGCCTGGACTTGTGCCGGATTCGGTCTTTTTCGAGCATCTGGCCAACCGCCGCTTCGTGTCGGGGCGCTTCATTCGCTCGCGCGATCAGCTGGATTATCTGCAGGAACCCGATGTGTTCCACGATGTGTTCGGGCATGTCCCGTTGCTCGCCGATCCGGTGTTTGCCGATTATATGCAGGCCTATGGCAAGGGGGGCCTGCGCTCCATGCATTATGGCGCGTTGCACAAGCTTGGCCGACTCTATTGGTATACGGTGGAGTTCGGATTGATCCACACCGCAGCCGGCTTGCGGATCTATGGCGCCGGCATCGCTTCTTCCAGCAGCGAGAGTCTGTTTGCGCTGAACGATCCCTCGCCGAACCGCATCGGTTTTGATCTCAAGCGGGTGATGCGCACCGATTATCGCATCGATGACTATCAGCAGACCTATTTCGTCATCGACAGCTTCGATCAGCTGCTGCGGCAAACGCTGGAAACGGATTTCGCGCCGCTCTATGCGCAGCTTGCGGATCAGGCCGATTTGCCGGCCGACGCCATCCTTGCAACCGATCAAGTCGTTTCGCGCGGCACCCAAGCTCACAGCCGGGGCAAACCCTGACCCCGCCTCATCCGGGCGCGAAGGCAATGTCCCGTGCCTGTGCCAGAGCTTGCGCAAACATGGCCTCGGTCAGGCGACCGGTGTTGGTGTTGAGGCGCGAGCAATGATAGCTGTCCACGATGCTATAGCCGCTGTGCAACCGGTGCACCGCGCCATGGGCAAAGGGGGTTTTCGGCAATTTGCCGCCCAGCGCCTTGACGCTCGATTGATGTGCGATCGCCCCCAGCGCAAGCACGACGCGCAAGTTCGGCAACGCATCAAGGCTGGCGCGAAGAAACGGGCGGCAGGCATGGATTTCCGCCGGCTCCGGCTTGTTCTGCGGGGGAACGCAGCGCACGGCATTGGTGATGAATACGTCGGACAGGGCAGGGCTGTCGCCGGTCTCTGCCGGATGGCAAAGGTCAAAGCGCGCCAGCATGTCAAACAGCCACGCACCGGCAGCATCTCCCGTGAAGGGCCGACCGGTGCGATTGGCACCGGACACGGCAGGCGCGAGGCCCACAATGGCCAGCCGCGCCGCCGGATCTCCAAACCCTGCCACAGGCGCATTGTGCCACTCGGGATGTTGCCCGCGCAGCGCCTCCCGATAGCCGGCCAGCCGCGGGCAAAGCGGGCAGTCACGCCCCGGCTGGCTTGCAGTTTCGTCCATGCCGCGCCGTAGCAGCTGGTCTTCGCAGGCGCCACCGCCGGTTGTTCTCGGCCTCGGAAGCAACCGGCCGCATGGTCGCCATGGTACGCCGCGCCATGTGCTGAAGGCGGCTGTTCAGGCGCTGGCGAAGGGCGGCTTTACGGTCGAACGGATGGCCCGGGTGCGCAACAGCGCGCCGCTTGGCCCCTCCACGCGAACCTATGCCAACAGCGCGGTCCTGGGGCGCTGGAGCGGCGATCCGCAGGGCCTGCTCAGGCTGTGCAAGGAGATCGAGCAGGACTTCGGTCGCCGGCCGGGCCAGCGCTGGGGGGCGAGGGTGCTGGATATCGACATCTGGCTGATCGGCGGCCTCACGCTGCATCAGCCGGCGTTGATCATCCCGCATGTTGCGCTTTCTGTCCGCGAATTTGCCCTGCAGCCGCTGGTTGAGCTACTGCCCGGCTGGCGGCATCCCGAACTGCACCTCACCGCCCGGCAGATGCTGCACCGGCTGCGACGCCAGCGTCCGGTTGATTTCACTGCCGCTACCGACTAGAGCGCAGGGCCGTTTGCAAGCGGGCGAATGCATAGATCCAAAGCCGGTGAGGGCTCGTAGCTCAGTTGGTAGAGCAACGGACTTTTAATCTGTAGGTCCCGGGTTCGAGTCCCGGCGAGCCCACCAAGGAATCAATACTTTAAAGCAATTTTTCTGGATGGGACCCCCGTCAGCAATCACATGGCAATGAGCTGCTGCGGGCTTGATGGACACCGGCAGCAGCTCACCTGTTACATCGCAGGCGACCTGGCCGAGTACATCGAAGCGAGAGCCACGAGCCACGAGCCACGAGCCACGAGCCATGAGCCACGAGCGCGGAGCGCCGATCCATCCTCAGACGCAAGGCAAGATCGAGCGTTGGCACCAGACCTTGAAGAACCGGATCTGGCTCAAAAATGACGTCCTGCCCGATGACCTCGAGGCCCAGATCGACGTTTGCAGTACCGCAAGCTCGCCGCCTGAACTCAAACCCAGACGAGGCCAACACTCCGCCAATATACGCAGCCATCAGTGCCAGATGATCTGAAGACGGACAGGTTGTGCTTGTCGCAAACGGCCCAAGAGCCTGCTATCGCCGATTTACCCTAAACAAGCTTGTCTGCGAGGAGCGCCCGCACCGTGACAATCACCAAGGCCGACATCGAAGCGCTGGATCGTCAGGATCCCTTGCGGGGCCATGTTGCCGCGTTCCATCGGCCAGACGGGCTGATCTACCTGAATGGCAACTCGCTCGGCCAGGCCCCGCAGGCGGCGATCGCGCGCGCGTCCAAAGTGGCATCCGGCGAATGGGCCGAGATGCTGGTCACCGGCTGGAATCGCGCCGGCTGGTGGGATCTGCCGCGCCGGCTGGGAGACTTGCTGGCAGGCCTGGTCGGCGCCGCGCCCGGCGAGCTTGTTGTGGCAGACGGCACCAGTCTCAACCTGCACAAGGTGGTGGCGACCGCGCTGGCGATGCAGCCGGATCGCCGCACCATCGTGATGGCCGGAAGCGATTTCCCCACCGATGTCTATGTCGTGCAGGGGCTGATCGCCCAGCTTGGGCAGGGCCACACCATCCGCTTTGCCGAAGCCGATGCGCTGGACGCGGCGCTGGCGCCGGATGTGGCGGTGGTGATCCTGTCAGACGTGCATTTCAAGACGGCCCGCATCCTGGACATGGCCGCCATCACCGCCCGCGCCCATGCCGCCGGCGCCCTCATTGTCTGGGATCTGTGCCATTCCGCGGGCGCCATTCCGGTCGATCTCAATCGCAGCAAGGCCGATTTCGCCGTTGGCTGCACCTATAAATATCTGAACGGCGGACCCGGCAGCCCCGGCTTCCTGTTTGCCGCCGCGCGCCATCATGCCCGCATGCAGCAGCCGCTGACCGGCTGGTGGGGCCATGCCGAGCCCTTTGCCTTTCAACGCGATTTTCAACCCGCAAGCGGCATCTCCCGGATGCTGTGCGGCACCCAGCCGATCCTGTCGATGGCGGTCGCCGAGGCGGGCATTGCGCTGGCGCTCAGTGCCGGTGCTGACGCGGCGCGGGCAAAGTCGCAGGCGCTGGGTGCGCTGTTCCTTGCCCTTCTTGCCGAGCAGCTGCCGCAAAGCGGCCTGCTGCTTTCATCGCCCGCAGACGCCAGCCAGCGCGGCGGGCATGTCGCGCTGGATCATCCGCACGGCCTTGCCATCATGCAGGCGCTGATCGCCGCGGGCGTGGTGGGCGATTTCCGGGCGCCTTGCACCCTGCGGTTCGGCTTTTCGCCTCTACCGC
>JAIMJL010000121.1 GCA_020693225.1 Sandarakinorhabdus sp.
AGCTCGGCGATCACCTTGTCGGTGGTTGCTTCGCGCACCAGCACGAACAGGGCAGAGCTGTTGTTGGGAATGGTTTCCGAAAGCTGTTTCACGAAATCATCGTTGACGCCGAAATCGACCAGCGAGCCCGACAGCGCGCCGCCACCGGCACCGGCGGCCGCGCCGATTGCCATGCCGGCGAGCGGATTGAGAAAGAGCAGGCCGACGAGAGTGCCCCAGAAGGCACCCGAAAGCCCGCCAGTGGCGGCGCCGAGCCGGGTGAGGTTGACCGCTTGCTTCACATGCACCTTGCCTTCGGCGTCACGCTCCACGACGACCGCGTCTTCGAGATCGATCAGATGCTGTGCGCGGAGCGCACGGACCTTGTTCAGCACTTCGTCTGCTGCGGTGATACCGTCAAAGCCCAGCACTACCAGATTGCTCATGTCACGACTCCCGATTGGCGTTGACCGGCAGTCGCGTCAGGCGAAGCCCAAGTCAAGTTGCCATTGGATGACAGCCGCGCTTGCCAGTCGCGCCCGCTTTGCCTAGGCAACGGGCTGCATTCGCCAATCCGCGCGACCTTGGGAGATTTCATGCTTTACGTCGACATTCCGTCTGCCGCAGACTTGCACGCGCTGGCTTTGGTGCGCACATCGGCCGCCGTTTCCATCTATCTGCCGACCACGCCGGTGTCCGGCGAAGTGTCGGGCGACCGCACGGTGTTGAAGAATCTGGCGAAAGAAGCCGCCGCCCAGCTGGCCGACGCTGGCCACCACAAGCGCGAGATCGAAACAATCGAAGCCTATCTGGACGAGCTGATCGAGGACGAAGGCTTCTGGCGCTACCAGGCGCACAGCCTGGCGATCTTCGCCAAGGATGACGGCATCCGCACCTTCCGGGTTCCCAATGCGCTCGGGCAGCTGGTCGAAGTCGCTGATCGCTTCCATGTGAAGCCGCTGCTGCGGGCGGTGACCTTCCCGAACACGGCCTATATCCTGGCGCTGGCCGAAGGCGGCGTGCGGCTGCTGGAAGTGTCGCCCGATCTGCCGGTCACGGTGGTGACGGTGCCGGATCTGCCGAAGAGCGCGACCGCGGCGCTTGGCGTGTCCTCGATGGGCGTCGGCACCCAGAGCCGCCGCACCGACAGCGCATCGGGCCAGCGCGGCGCGATCGCCACCTTCTGCCGCATTGTTGACCGCGCCATCCGCGCGCACCTGGGCAACCAGCATGTGCCGCTATTCCTCGCTGCCGACAGCGCGCTCGGCGCCATTTATCGTTCGGTGAACAGCCATCCCGGACTGGTGCCGTTCGGAATCGATCATTCGCCGGCCGACATGAGCGATGCTGACCTGTCGGATGCGGCGCGGGCCCTGCTGGACCGGCTGTATGCCGACGAAGTGGCGGCCGTGCGCGATGAATTCGCGGCGCGCGCCAGCAATGGCCGCTCCACCGCCGACGTGGCGCACGCCGCCCGCGCTTCCACCATGGGCGCCATCGCCACCCTGCTGGTGGACATCGACACAACGGTTCCCGGCACCGTGGACGAGGAAACCGGCGCGGTCACCTTCGCCGACAGCGAAGCCGCCGACAACTATGGCGTGGTGGACGAAATCGCCCGCCGCGCGCTGCTTTCGGGCGCGCGGGTGCTGGCAGTGCGGGCTTCGGATCTGCCTACGGACAAGCCCCTGGCGGCGATTTTGCGCTACGCGGTTTGACGAGAAAGATTGCCTCCGGCGTCGGGTTCCCATTCAGCTAGCTGACTGGGGCCCGGCTGCGGCCGGTGGCCCCAGACCCCTTTAGTTTGGCGATTGCAAACCCGACGCTGAGGGCAGGCTTGAACGCGCTTTTCGGGCCATCAGGTGAGCAAAAGGAAGGTTGCCTGAAAGGCGGGGACCCCGGCGAAAAGTTACAAAAGTCACGCCCTGCTCTTGTTTTCCTGAACGGCTTTTGCCGGCGCAGGCACCGGGCATTTCGGATGGATAGCAGGGAGAAGCAGCGGCTGAAGTGTATGCTGATTTCCGAGGGTGTAGGAAAGGGTGAGCCGTCGGGCTGTAAGCGGCCAGTTGCGGAATGGCAGATTTCGGCT
>JAIMJL010000086.1 GCA_020693225.1 Sandarakinorhabdus sp.
GCCCGAAAGCAGATTCTGTTTGCCCGCATACCGATAAGTCAGACGCCACAGCTTCTTGCCGTTGGGCATCACGAGGATGAACAAGCCTCCGCCATCGGCGTGCTTGGTCGGCTTGGGTCCAGCCTTCAGGCTGCGGATCATGGCGTCGCTAAGCATGCAGGTAACTTAGCGCAATCGAGCTTTAGCACCAAAAATCTTACCCACAAATTGCAGGTAACTGGTGAGATTGGCTGAAATCGACTGAAACGGCGTGAGCCGACTAAGTGTCTGAAACACAACGTCTTTTAGGACGTTAAGGGACAAAATGGCACGTGCTCGGAAAAGAAAATGGTCGGGGAGACAGGATTCGAACCTGCGACCCTCTGCTCCCAAAGCAGATGCGCTACCAGGCTGCGCCACTCCCCGACGGCGGTGGGGCCTACACCGTGGTGGTGCAAACTGCAACCAACTGTTGCAGCCTGCCTCGCCGGCAATCCTGTGCTTGCATGCCAGCAAGCTTGGGTTCACCTATGTCGGCGTAGCGAAATTTGGGATTTGGCCGGACATAAGGGTTTGCAATGCGCGAATGGGTTGATCGGATGAACGGCAGGCTGGTTCTGGGGTTTGCAACGCTGGCGCTGCTTTCGGCATGTGCCACGCCTTTTGAAGCGCGTGTCCAGCGGTTTCAGCAGATGCCGCCGCCGCAAGGGCAGACCTTCGTGGTGAAGCCGGCCGATCCGGCACGCGAGGGCAGCCTGGAGTTTCAGTCCTATGCCAATCTGGTGGCCAACGAAATGCGGGCAGCGGGCTTTGTGCCGGCGGCATCGGCGGCGGATTCCTATTTGACCGTGAAGCTGGATTTCGGGGTTGGCCCGCGCGAGGATCGCATCAACACCCGGCCCGGCACGGTGCAGCACTGGGGCTGGTATGGCCGCGGCTGGTACGGTCGCGGGCAACCAGGCTGGTGGGGCAGCTTCTATGATCCTTTCTGGGGCCCAGGCTGGGGCGCGGGCGCCAGCTGGAGTGCGCCTGAGGTTTACAGTTACTCGCTGTTTCCGACCTTCGTGGAAGTGGACATCCATCGCACCGCAGACAATGTGCAGGTGTTTGAAGGGCGGGCCGATTCCAACACGCGGGTCAATGATCTGACCACCACGGTGCCGAAGCTGGTGACCGCCCTGTTCACGGACTTTCCCGGCGCATCGGCACAAAGCAAGGTTGTGCGGGTCCCCGCCCAGCGCTGACCGCTGGACGCAGACGCCATTGCCCTGATTGCGCCCTGCCTGCACCCGGTATAGACCACCGGGCATGGCAGGTGATGCATGGTGGAAACGCAAAAGCGGCGATGGGTTGGCGATAGCCGATGCGCCGGCGCCAAGCCCGCGCAGTTTTTGGCAGCGGCTGGTGCAAGCGCCTCTATGGCTGAAAATCGTCCTTGGCGCGGCGCTGTTTCTGGCCTTCTGGTACGGGGTTGTCGGCACATTGCAGGCAAGCATTCGACCGGACCTGACGCTGCGGCCGACGATCCAGCAACTGCCGGCAGGCGGCTCTGTTACAGTGGCAATGGCCGCCCGCCTGGTGCAGCATGAAGTTGATGAGCGGTCGTTTACACCAAACGATCCCTTTTTCTTTCCGACCGGGTTTACCCGCCGCACACCGGCATATCAGGCCGAAGTTATCGAGACGGGGCGGGATGTGATTTCTGCGCTGGCCGAGCAGGCCCCGACACCCGGGCTTGTTGCAGCAGCAGAGGCGCTGGCGACGCCGCCCGAGCAATGGTGGCTGCAGCTGGGGTGGCCACTGGTGCAGCCGTCTGCCGAGCGGCAATATCGCCGCAGCATGGTGGCGCTGGTCGAGCACAATCGCGCGATGGCGGCAGGTCAGGGCAGGGCCACTGCTCCGGTCGCGGCAAAACGGCTCGATCCCGCCAGCGCCGCAGCGCTTGCCACGTTGGTGGCCGCAGTTGACGCACAAGCCGAAGCAGGAGACCGCTTGATCCGGGGTGCGGGGGCCGGCAATCCATCGGTTCAGCTTGCAGCGGCGCGTGGAACCGCCTTCGCCGCTGCCATGCTGATGCGCGGCCTGCGAGACGACAATGCCGCGTCCATTCGCCTGTCTGGCCGTGCCGCGCGCTGGGGCGAGGCGCTGGACGCGCTGGATGCGGCGGCGGCCGTCAATCCGATCGTAACGCGCCAGACAGACCTCGTGACGGTGGGCTATTCGTTGCTGATTGCCGGCAATGCCATGCGAGATATTCTGCAGGGCGCGAATTGATGGCCGACAGCGCGCAGACCTTTCTGGTGGTGGTGGACCAGACCCCGGAAAGCCGCCGCGCCTTTCGCTTTGCCGCGCTGAGGGCCTTGCACACGGGCGCCGAAGTGGCCCTGTTGCATGTGTTGAAGCCAACGCAATTTCTGCAATGGGGCGGCGTGCAGAAGGCGATGGATGCCGAGGCAGAGCAGGAGGCGCAGGCCCTGCTGGCAGCAACCGCCGGCGAAGTGGAGATGATGCTGGGGAAGCGACCCGCCGTGCATATCCGGCGTGGCAAGGCCACCGAGCAGGTGCTGCAACTCCTGCACGAGGATCGCAGCATTCGAGGGCTGGTGCTTGCGGCGGCCGCGAAGGGTAAGCCCGGCCCATTGGTGGATTTTTTTGCCGGTGAACGGGCGGGCTCCATGCCTTGCCTGGTGATGATCGTACCTGGCGGCATCTCGGAGGAAGAGCTGGATCGGCTGACCTGAGACCGCACAGGCCCTTGATTGCATCCGGGCAAGCGTCCATTTGCGCCTGAGCCCCGTTGGCCCAAGGACTTTGCATGCTGATCGAGACCGAGCGCACCCCCAATCCTGCCACCTTGAAGTTCCTGCCCGGACGGCCGGTTGTTCCCGGCGGCACGCGGGATTTCCCGACCCCGGAAAGCGCCGATGCATCCCCTCTGGCGCGCGACCTTTTTGCGCTTGGCGATGTGGAACGGGTGTTTTTCGGCGAGGACTTCATCACCGTGACCAAAGCACCCGGCAGTGCGGACTGGGAGCTGCTGAAACTGGATGTGCTGGGGCTCATCATGGATCATCTGGCATCCGGTGCCCCCTTGCTGATGGGCACGGAAGCCGATGTGGCGACTTTCGATGATCCGGCCGATGCCGAGATCGTGGCGCAGATCCGTGATCTGCTGGAAACCCGGGTGCGTCCGGCGGTGGCCAATGATGGCGGCGACATTGTTTACCGGGGCTTTCAGAAGGGCGTGGTGTTCCTGCACATGCAGGGCAGCTGCGCCGGCTGCCCGTCGTCTACTGCCACTTTGAAGGGCGGCATCGAGAATTTGCTGCGCCATTATGTGCCCGAAGTGAGCGAAGTGCGGGCCGTCTGATGGCGGATGCGCTTGCCTCCCCCGTACTCGACCAGCTGTTTCTGGAAGCCCGGACGCAAAATGACTGGCATCCGGAGCCCTTGGCCGAAGGCCTGCTGCAGCAGCTGTTCGCGCTGCTGAAAATGGGGCCGACATCGGCCAATTGTGCGCCGGCGCGCTTCATTTTCTGCACCAGCCCGCAGGCGCGCACGGCGCTTGCCGAACTGGCTTCCGGCTCGAACGGTGCGAAAATCCGGCAGGCACCGGTGACAGCGATCATCGGCATGGATCTGGACTTTGCGTACCATCTGCCGCGGCTGTTCCCGCATGCCGATGCAAAAAGCTGGTTCACCGGCAACGCCGAGCTCACCCGCGAGACCGCTTTCCGCAACAGCAGCCTGCAAGGGGCCTGGCTGATGATGGCGGCCCGCGCGCTGGGGCTGGATGCCGGGCCGATGTCGGGCTTCGACAAGGCGGCCGTTGATGCCGCATTCTGGGCCGGGACGAAGGTGGAAACCAACTTCCTCTGTTCGCTGGGGCACGGCACCGGGGAGCAGATATTCCCGCGTCTGCCCCGCTTTGATTTTGACGAGATATGCCGGATCGCCTGACCGGATCCAGTCTGGCGATCGCCACCGGCCATGATTTGTCCATGGCGTTGTTTGATCAGACTGCCGTTATGGCCGAGCGCCAGATCGCTTTGCAGCGCGGCCATAGCGAGCGCCTGATGCCGGAACTGCGCTTGATGTTGGCGCCATTGGGCGGGGCTGCCATCCGGCCTGATCGGATCGTGGTCGAAATCGGCCCGGGAAGTTTCACAGGGCTGCGGATCGGCATTGCCGCTGCGCGGGCGCTTGGGCTGGCCTGGCGTTGCCCGGTGTTCGGGGTGCGTTCCACGCTTCTGGTGGCAGCACAGGCATTGGAGGAGGGTCAGCGCGGCCCGCTGCTTGTCGCCCTTGCGGCTCCGCGCGGTCAGGTCTGGCTGGAGGCATTTCACCTGCCGGCGCTAGCCAGCCTGGGATTGCCGGTTGCGCGGTTTCCGTCGGACGCGGAGAAAATGGCACGCGACTATACCGCCGTGGCCGGCAATGCATCGGGCACTGTGGATGCTGGACAGCCATTTTCGGCCATTGCGGTGATGGCAGCGTCGGCGCGCTTTTTGCCGATGTCGCTTCTGCAGGAGCCGGCGCCGCTTTATACAAGCCCGGATGAGGCGCGTGTTGCAGCCTGAACGGGTAACCAGAGAAGAACCGGAAAACCGGCCTGGCGGGATGCAAGCCGTGTGGCACCGCGGCGATCTTGCTGATGTGCCAGCGGTTGCTGAATTTGCGGCAGGCGCTTTCGATCCGGGGTTTCGCGAGGCATGGAACCAGGGGCAGATTGCGGCCATGGTAGCAGATCCGTGCGGATGGCTTGACCTTGCACGCTATGCCGATGGCGACCGGCCAGGAATTGCCGCTTTTTCGCTCAGCCGACAGATATTGGATGACGTCGAACTGTTGTTGTGCGCGATTTCCCCGGCAAGTCGTCGAATGGGCCTTGGACGGCACTTGATTGCCAGGGTTGCCGAGGAGTCAGCTAGGAGGGGAGCGCAGAGGGTTTTCCTTGAAGTGCGGGCCAGCAACACGGCTGCGCTGGCTCTTTACCAATCCTGCGGCTTTGTTTGGTCAGGAAGAAGACCTGCTTATTATCGTAGTGTTGCCGGAGAAAGCATAGACGCGATCACCTTGATCCGTTCGATTTAGCGGTCAAAATATCGACAGAGTTTCATTATGTCGTTGCGCGTTCGTACAACGGCTGACATAAGCTGATCACCCCTCTGCTATGCTATGGATATGGGTGAAAGCCTCACAGGCTGGTTAATTCGCCTGAGACATGCTTTCTGTCGCAAAAATGTGGAAACAATCCACACGAAAAAATGAGGATATTGTCAATGTCAGAGCAAATAGAACATAATGATTTGCTGGCACTTACGGCAGACATTGTGTCTAGCCATGTTGCAAACAACAGCGTTGCCGTGAACGATCTGCCGCAGCTGATCCAGAATGTTTATGGCACACTTTCCGCGCTGGGTGGGGTGCCGCAGGCACCGGAAGTGCGGCAGGAGCCGGCGGTTGCAATCCGTAACTCGATCAAGCCCGATTACATTGTCTGCCTGGAAGATGGCAAGAAACTGAAGATGTTGAAGCGGCACTTGATGACATCCTATGGCATGACGCCGGACGACTATCGCGCCAAGTGGGGCCTGCCGGCGGACTATCCGATGGTTGCGCCAAATTATGCCGAGTCGCGGCGTCAGCTCGCCAAATCGATCGGCCTTGGCACCAAGCGGACCGGTACGAAGCGCAAATAAGCGATTGCATAGAAGGGCAGGGCAAGCGGAGCGGTTCGCTGGCTTGCCCTCTCCCGCTGCTGTCTCTATCTTGAACCGGCGTAGTTTGTGGTTGTTGCCATAGTGGGCAGCGCCAGGCTGGCTGCGCGGTTGAGAATGGTGAAGGGCGGTGCCGGGTTCATGCCGGGAATGATCGACATCGAGGCACTTTGCCAGGCCAAGGGCCTGCGCATCACCGAGCAACGCCGGGTGATCGCGCGGGTTCTGTCGGACAGCCGCGACCATCCGGATGTGGAAGAGCTGCACCGCCGCGCGGTCGTGATCGACAAGGGTATTTCGATTGCCACGGTCTATCGCACGGTTCGGTTGTTCGAGGATGCCGGCATCCTGGAGCGGCATGATTTCCGCGATGGCCGCTCCCGCTATGAGCCAACGCCAGACGAGCATCACGATCACTTGATCAACATCGATACCGGTGAGGTGATCGAGTTTCACGACGAAACCGTGGAAAAGCTGCAGGCCGAGATTGCTGAGCGCCTGGGCTTCAGGCTGGTGGATCATCGCATGGAACTCTATGGCATCCCTTTGAAAAGGCTTAGCTGACCGCTGATGGCAGGAGCCAATTTTGCCTCTGGCATGATGCCCGATGGTCGCCAGGATGGCCGTTTCGCGCGGGCATCTGGCGAGCGGCCGTTTCAGCGTATGGGCGCGGTGAAATCCGTGGCCGGAACGCTGGCGGCCACCGGCGCGCTGCTGGCACCTGCCTATGTTTCCAATCTCATGCGTCCCGAAGGGGTGGGCAAGGCGCCGCAGCTTTGGCATCGCATGGTGAGCCGCTCGCTTGGCGTGACAACCTCCGTCCGTGGACGGATGGTGTCGGGTGCCGTGCTTTATGTGGCCAATCATCTATCCTGGCTGGATATTCCTGTGCTTGGCAGCCATTTGCACGGATCGTTCGTGGCCAAGGCCGAAGTGGGCCAGATGGGCTTTGTGGGTTTCCTGGCGGACATTCAGCGCACCATCTATGTCGAACGGGCCCGGCGCAGCGAGTCGGCCAGCCAGGCTGACACCATCCAGACGCGGCTGAAGCGCGGCGACAATGTCATCCTGTTTCCGGAAGGGACCAGCAATGACGGGGTGCGGCTGTTGCCCTTTAAATCCACCCTGTTTTCGGTGATGGATGGGGCTGGAATGGAGGATTTCCGGATCCAGCCGGTGACGCTGGCCTATACCCATCTGAACGGCCTGCCGCTGATCCGCAGCCGCATGGTGGATATCGCCTGGATCGGCGACATGGAGCTTGGATCGCATGCGATGGACTTGATGCAGCTCGGCCGCATTCAGGCGGAAATCCACTGTCACCCGCCCGTTCGCCGCACCGATTTTCCCGATCGCAAGGCCTTGGCGCGGCATTGCCAGCAGGTGATTGCGGGAAGCTATCGCGCCATGATGCGGGGCCAGGCATGAACCGCACCTTCGCCATCAAATCCTATGGCTGCCAGATGAATGTCTATGATGCCGAGCGCATGGCCGAAAGCCTGGTTGCCGATGGTCTGGTGGAAGCGCCGGAAGATGCCGCTGACATCATTGTTTTCAACACCTGCCATATCCGCGAAAAAGCAGCCGAAAAGCTTTATTCCGAAGTGGGCCGCTCGGTATCGAAGGCGAAAGACGCCGGTCGCCGCAAGCCTGTGATCGCGGTTGCCGGCTGCGTGGCCCAGGCGGAGGGCGCGGAAATTGCCAACAGGGCGCGCGCCGTCAACGTGGTGGTCGGCCCGCAGGCCTATCACCGTCTCCCGGATCTGCTGCGAGCGCAGAATGCAACGGGTGCCGCCGGCAAGACCGCGCTGGTCGATACCGACATGCCGAAGGCGAGCAAGTTCGATGTGCTGCCGCAACGCTCCCGGCGGGCTGCGTCGGCCTTTCTCACCATCCAGGAAGGTTGCGATAAATTCTGCGCCTTTTGCGTTGTGCCCTACACCCGCGGAGCGGAAACGGATCGCCCCATGGATGCGATTCTGGCCGAAGCGCAGGTGTTGGCGAGCCAGGGTGCGCTGGAAATCACCTTGTTGGGCCAGAATGTGAATGCATGGCACGATCCCTCTGACAAGCAACGGGATTTCGGAACCCTGCTTGCGCGGGTGGCGAGTGTTCCGGGCGTGCAGCGGCTGCGTTACATGACCAGCCATCCGCGCGATGTGACAGAGGCGATGGTGCGTGCGCACGCCGATATCCCGCAGGTGATGCCCTATCTCCACCTGCCCGTGCAGGCCGGGGCCGACCGGACGCTGGCCGCGATGAACCGGCGGCATGATGTGGCTTTCTACATGGGCCTGATCGAGCGCTTCCGGACTGTTCGGCCGGACATTGCCATCACATCGGATTTCATTGTCGGCTTCCCCGGTGAAACGGAGGAGGATTTTCAGGCCACGATCGATATTGTCGAGGCCGTTGGCTATGCACAGGCTTTCAGCTTCAAATATTCTCCGCGACTGGGAACGCCCGCCGCCGAACGAACCGACCAGATCGATGAGGCGGTGAAAGGCGAGCGGTTGCAGCGGCTGCAGGCGGCGATTGCGGCGCAGGCGCTGGCGTTCAACCGGCGCACGGTTGGCCAGATATGCGATATCCTGATCGAGCGCCGCGGGCGGCGACCTGGCCAGTGGATCGGCAAATCGCCGTGGCTGCAATCCGTGGTGGTGGACGGGGATTTCGCGATCGGCGACATGGTTGCTGTGGAAATGGTGGCCGCATGGGCCAACAGTATGGAGGGACGCGTGATGACGCCTGCCAAACGCCAAGCAGTTGCCGCATGGTGAAGCGCCGGGTGGAGACCCCGAAACGGGAAAAGCCCGCGCGGGCGCCGGCGCATGATCGGCCTTCGGAGCCGCGCGGCCGCGCACGGCTGGAGGTGGAATTTGAAAAGCCGGTTCTGCTGGGCAGCCTGTTCGGGCAATTCGACCAGAATTTGATCACCATCGAGAACCGGCTCGGGGTTTATATAGCGGCGCGTGGCAGCCATGTGGTGGTGGAGGGCGAGCCCTCCGGCATTGCCAGGGCCAGAGATGTGCTGACCGATCTATACACACGGCTGGATCGCGGGCTGGCGGTGGATGGCGGCGATGTGGAATCGGCCATCATGCTGTCGGGCGATGCGTCGGTCGAGGGGCTGACCGTGGAGCCGGGCGGGCCGCTGGCGATGATCCGCACCCGGCGCAAGACAATCGTGGCGCGCACCACGGCACAGGCGCGCTATATCGAGGCGCTGTCAAAGTCCGACATCATTTTTGCCCTTGGGCCGGCCGGCACGGGCAAGACCTATCTGGCGGTGGCGCAGGCGGTGAGCCAGCTGGTTTCCGGATCGGTCGATCGGCTGATCCTGTCACGACCGGCGGTGGAGGCAGGCGAGCGGCTCGGCTTTCTGCCGGGCGACATGCGCGAGAAGGTCGATCCCTATCTGCGGCCGCTCTATGATGCCCTGTATGACATGCTGCCCTCGGAACAGGTGGAGCGTCGGCTGGCGTCGGGCGAGATCGAGATTGCACCGCTCGCCTTCATGCGCGGGCGCACCTTGGCCCAGGCCTTCGTGATCCTCGATGAAGCCCAGAATACCACGCCGCTGCAGATGAAGATGTTCCTCACCCGTTTCGGCGAGGGAAGCCGCATGGTGGTGTGCGGCGACCCAAACCAGGTGGATTTGCCCGATCCATCCAAAAGCGGGCTGGCCGATGCGGTGCGGCGGCTGGAGGGGATCGACGGTATTGCCACGCAACGCTTCTCCTCGAAGGATGTGGTGCGGCACCCCATCGTCGGTCGGATCGTCGATGCCTATGAGGGCCCCGATGCTTGATGTGGATTGCGATGTTGTCGCCGGAGACTGGGACGCTTTGGGGGTTGATTGGGACCATCTCGCTGAAACAGCCGTGAAGGCGACCATGGCTGGTGCCGGATATTCGGTGGTTCTGGAAGGGCAGGGGCTGGCACTGGAAATCAGTGTGCGGCTGACCGACGACGCCGAGGTGCAGCGGTTGAACCGGGATTTTCGCGGCAAGGACAAGCCGACCAATGTCCTGTCGTTTCCGATGCTGGCACCGGCTGACGTGCAAACCCTTCTGGCCGCTGACAGCGGCGACATGTTGCTGGGCGATCTTGCCTTGGCATTGGAAACGCTGGAGCGGGAAGCCACGGAAAAATCCGTGCCCCTGGAGGCGCATTTTTGTCATCTTGTGGTGCATGGCGCCTTGCACTTGCTGGGGCACGACCATGAAGATGATGCATCCGCAGATGCGATGGAGCGGCTGGAGGCCGACATATTGGCGGGCTTGGGGATCGATGATCCCTACCGCATGGAGTGCGGCG
>JAIMJL010000087.1 GCA_020693225.1 Sandarakinorhabdus sp.
CCCTTGTAGGGGCCATAGCGATCGAACAGCCGGTTCATGATGCCGGTGCCGCGCGTGTCAGACAGGAATTCGCCATGATAGCCGATCAGGCCACGCGACGGTCCGGAGAAGGTCAGTCGCACCTTGCCGCCGCCCGAGGGCCGCATGTCGGTCATCTCGGCCTTGCGACCGGCCATCTTCTCGACAACCGTTCCGCTGTGCGCTTCGTCCACGTCGATCACAACGGTTTCATACGGCTCCAGCCGGTGCCCCAGCTCGTCGGTTTGCAGGATGACGCGCGGGCGGCTGATCGAAAGCTCGAAGCCCTCGCGGCGCATGGTTTCGATGAGCACGCCCAGTTGCAGTTCGCCGCGACCGGCCACATCGAAGCTGTCCTTGTCGTCGGATTCGGTCACCTTGATGGCGACATTGCCTTCGGACTCGCGGAACAGCCGGTCGCGGATCATCCGGCTGGTGACCTTGCTGCCTTCCTTGCCGGCAAACGGGCTGTCGTTCACCGAGAAACGCATCGACAGCGTCGGCGGATCAATCGGCTGGGCAAACAGCGGCTCGATCACGCCGGGATCGGCGATCGTGTTGGCAACGGTTGCAACGGTGAGGCCGGCCAGGCTGATAATGTCCCCAGCCGAGGCTTCATCAACCGGCACGCGCTCCAGGCCACGGAATGCGAAGATCCGCGTGGCGCGGCCCTCTTCCACAACGGCACCGGTGGGATCCACGGCGCGGATCGGCATGTTGAGTTTCACGGTGCCGGCGGCAATCCGCCCGGTAAGGATGCGGCCGACGAAATTGTCGCGGTCCAGCAGGGAAACGAGAAACTGGAACGGCGCATCCGGATCGGCGACCGGCTGGCGCACATGGCTCACAATGGTTTCGAACAGCGGGGTCAGATCGCCGGAGCGGACTTCGCTGTCGCGGCCGGCGTAGCCATTGCGACCGGACGCGAACAGCACCGGGAAATCCAGTTGCTCCTCATTGGCGTCCAGTGTCACGAACAGGTCGAACACTTCGTCCAGCACTTCCTGCGCGCGCGCATCGTGGCGATCGATCTTGTTGACCACCACGATCGGGCGAAGGCCGAGCGCCAGCGCCTTGCCGGTCACGAACTTGGTCTGCGGCATCGGTCCTTCTGCGGCGTCCACCAGAAGGATGACACCATCAACCATCGACAGGATGCGTTCCACCTCGCCGCCGAAATCGGCGTGTCCGGGGGTGTCAACGATATTGATGCGGACATGTTCACCGGCTGCATCGGTCCAGTCCACCGAGGTGCACTTGGCCAGGATCGTGATGCCGCGCTCGCGTTCCAGATCGTTGGAATCCATCGCGCGCTCTGCCACGCGCTGGTTGTCGCGAAAGGTGCCGGATTGGCGGAACAGCTGGTCAACCAAAGTGGTTTTGCCATGATCGACGTGGGCAATGATTGCCACATTGCGGAGAGGCTTGGGGCCGGAAGGCATGAGGTTTTCCGTGAGTGAGAGGGGCGCGTAAGCGAAACTCCCCATAGCGCAACTGCTGCGATGCAACAAGAGTGCCGAAACTCCATCGCCCGCGCCGGGGCGCTTCGGTTGACTTTGGGCATGCCGCACGCCTATCCGGACAGCGGGTTTTGATAACCCTTTTCGGGTCTTTCCTCGGGAAGCGCGCATCGTTTCTCGAATGGAGGTTGGCTGTGAGCGAACAGGACGGCGGGCAGACGGGCGACCCCACCGGTGTCGCCTCCGAAAATGGCACTGCCCGCAAATCGGGGCGATCGGCCCCCAGGGCCGCGACCCCGGACACCATCGGCGCCGAACTGAAGCAGGCGCGGGAAGCAGCCGGGCTATCCCTGCAGGATGTCGCCGATCGCACCAAGGTGCGGCCCGGTATTCTCACGCTGATCGAAGCCGATGATCATGCCGGCCTGCCGGCGCTGACCTATTCGATCGGCTTTGTGAAAGCCTATGCACGCACCGTGGGGCTGGACCCTCTGGCGGCGGGCGAACGCTATCGCGCGGAATCGCAAAAGGGCGATCCGGTGCCAACGATGGTGGATATGCAGCCGCTGGATGCGCGGCGCATGCCGTCCAGCGGGCTGGTCGCGGGAGTCAGCGCCGTGCTCGTGCTGGCGCTGGGCCTGTTCTGGGCCTGGGGCGCCGGCTGGTTCGCGTCGCCGCCCCCGCCGGCCCCCATGGTTGCCGAAGCGCCGACCACCCCGGAGGCCGCACCGGACGCGGATTTTGACGATGCCGGTACCGAAAGCGCAGCCGCCGCCGATCCGGCGGCACCGGTCACGCTCAAAGCCAATACCGAGGTCTGGCTGCGCGTCACCGATAAGGACAGCGGCGAAACCTTTTTCATGGGAACCATGGCCCCGGCGCAAGTGCTGCAACTGCCCCCTGGCAAGCCGTGGGTTCTCCGCACTGGTCGAGCCGGCGCGCTTGACGTCAAGGTCGGCGACCGTGCGATCCCGGCGCTTGGTGGGCCCGCCGAGACGGTGCGGGCGCTGTCTCTCGCGCCGACGGACCTGCTGGCGATGCCGGCAGCGGCCCCCGCCGGGTTGCCACCGGTGCGGTCGATAGACCGGCCGACCGACAGTCTTGGCGCGCCATCACCGTCTTCGCCTGCCGTGCCTCCCGCCGCCTAGCGCGGGTTCAGCTTGCCGCAAGGCAACTGACTCTCATATGGCTACCCACACGCGGTGCTGGAGGATGAAGTGCGGACATTGTTTCTGGGTATGCTGCTGCTGGCGCCGTCCGTTGCAGGGCAGGACGTTGCAGCGCAAGGCGTTGCGGTCGCCCCGCAAGCGCAGGTCAACGCCATCGACAAGCGGGTCGGCACGCTGGAAGGCCAGATGCGCGCCGTGCAGCGGCAGGTTTTCCCCGGTGGTGACAAACGATTCTTCGCCCCGGAAGTGACACCGGAAGCAGCGCCCGCCGTGGTGCAACCCGGCAGCCCGGCCACATCGCCGCTGGCCGATCTCACCCAGCGGGTAGACGGGCTGGAGCGCCAGCAACGTTCGCTCACCGGCCAGGTGGAGCAGTTGCAGTTCCAGATACGCCAGCTGCAGTCAGAATTGACAAAGGTGAAGGGCGATACCGAATTTCGCCTGAACGCCATCGAGGGAAGCAGCACTGCCGCCACGCCCGCATCGATTCCCCCGACATCATCGCAACCACCGCAGCTGTCGCCGCCACCGGCCAAGCCCGCTGCAAGGGAGCCCGCGCCGGCCCAGGCGCAGACAGAAAGCCCCGCCCCTGCCACCGGCGATCCGCTGGAAGCCGCCTATCGCGCCGGTTACGCGCGCTATGCCGCAGGCGATTATGCCGGCGCGGAAAAGGCGCTTGCAGCCTTCGTGGCGGACAATCCGCAACACAGCCGGGCGGGCTATGCGCAATTCTGGGCCGGCCGCGCGATGATGCAGCAGGGCAAGCACGCGCCGGCAGCCAAGGCCTTCCTTGCCGGCTATCAAAGCTATCCGCGCGGCGACCGCGCGCCGAACAGCCTGCTCTGGCTGGGCCGGGCGCTGTTGGCCATGCAGCAACCGAAAGCCGCCTGCCAGGCGCTGGATCAGCTGCGCACCGCTTTTCCGGACAAGCTTGTCGGACAGCTCGGGGCAGACGCCTCGACCACCCGCGCCCAGGCCAAATGCGGAGCCTGACACGCCAGATGCCTTGAACCCGGAAGGCTTCGCCAGGGCCGTTGCCGCGCTGGCCGGTGCGGACTGGAGCGATGCGGCACGGCTGGCGGTGGCCGTTTCGGGCGGTGGCGATTCGCTGGCCCTGATGGCGCTGGCAGCAGACGCGTTCCCTGGCCGGGTGCAGGTGCTCAGCTTCGATCATGGCTTGCGGCCAGACAGTTCCTCCGAATGCACCATGGTGGCGCAGCTGGCACATACACTGGGCCTGCCGCACGCCACCCTGCATCCCGCCAATCCCATTGCGCTA
Organism: Sandarakinorhabdus sp.; assembly: GCA_020693225.1. GTDB lineage: Bacteria > Pseudomonadota > Alphaproteobacteria > Sphingomonadales > Sphingomonadaceae > Sandaracinobacteroides. The sequence continues at coordinate 3,927 of JAIMJL010000087.1, forward strand.
TCGAATGTGCAGGCGCAGGCCCGGGCGGCGCGTTATGCCGGGATGGCGAGCTGGTGCGCACGCCAGCGCGTGCCTTTCCTGCTCACCGCGCACCACGCCGACGATCAGGCCGAAACCCTGCTGATGCGGCTGGCGCGCGGCAGCGGAACCGCTGGCCTTGCCGGAATCCGTCCCCGCCGCGAATTGCAACCCGGCGTGTTGCTGCTGCGGCCGCTGTTGCCCTGGCCAAGGGCAGAGCTGCGCACGCTGGTCGCAAGGCGGGGCTGGCAGCCGGTGATCGATCCGTCAAACGCCGATCCGCGCTTTGATCGCACCCGGGCCCGCGCGCTGCTGCAGGCAAGTGATTGGCTCAGTGCCGAAAGGCTGGCGGCATCGGCTGCGCATCTGGCCGATGCCGAAGCCGCGCTGGCATGGGCAGACGACCGCGCCTGGGCATCGCGCGCCACCGTCACCGATGCAGAGGTACTTCTCGATCCGCAGGCCCTGCCGCTCGAGCTGCAGCGGCGCCTGCTGCGGCGCGCGCTGGCGCATTTCGGCACGATCGAACCCGATGGGCCTTCATTAACCCGAATGGCCGATCGGCTGCGGGACGGCCAGGGCGGCACGCTGGGCACCGCCCGCGCGCGGGTGCTGAAGTCCGGCTGCTGGCAGATCAGTGCCGCAGCGCCGCGATCACCTGCGCGGTGAAAGCGGCATGATCAAACGCCACCCCCGCCGGATCGAAGCCGCGCCGCACCACGACCAGCCTCTCCGACGGCACGACAATCGCAATCTGCCCGCGATTTCCCAGAAAGCCATAGCTCCCCGCCGGCAGGCCATCGCCAAATCCCATCAGCCAGATCGCCCGGCCATAGCGTATCTTGCCCTCCGGCTGCGGGCCTAGCGGAGTGGTGGCGCTCTTCACCCAGGCTTCCGGCAGCAGCCGCCGCATGCCGCCTTTGCCGTCCGGCACCTGGCCGTCGTTCAGATGCAGCAGCGCCAACCGGGCGAGATCGCGCGCCGTCATCCACACCTGTGACGACAGGATGGCGTTGCCCTGCCAGTCGCGCTCGATGGTGGTGCGGGTCATGCCCGCCGGTTCCAGCAGTTCGTCGAAGGCAAAGCCCCGCGTGGTCATGGTCGATGGCGTCGGCAGGGCCGCGATGCTGGCGGCCATGCGCTTTTCCAGCAGGCGAAGGTCATCGAGCGCCAAAGCGGCCATCAGCGTGTCATTGTTGGCATAGTTGAAGCGGCTGCCGGGCGCGGCTTCCATCGGTGCGGTAGCGGCCGTTTCGCGCACGGTGGCACCGCCGAAATACAGCGCATCGGTGCGGTTGCCGCGGCCATTGGTCCACAGGCCGGACTGCATCCGCAGATACTGCTCGATAGTGATGGCCTTGCGGGCATCGGGATCGGGCCGATCCTCCAGCGGCGGGCGAGACATATCCACCAGAGCAAGCGCCTGCGCCCGCCCGAGAAGAGCCGACGTCAGCGATTTCGCAACCGACCAGGTGCGCTGCGGCGTATGGAGGTCAAAGCCGGGGCGGTAGCGTTCGGCCACGATCTTCCCGTCCTTCACGATGACCACCGCGCTGGTGACACCCCCTTGCCCAAAGCCCCCGTCGAACGCGGAATCACTGACCCGTGCCAGCGCTGCTGCGGCCGGGTGGGGTACGAGCGCCTCGGCGTCGCCCAAAGGCCACGGTCGCGCATCGGCAGCAGCAAGCTCGGCAGCCTTGAGCGGCGAAGCGCCGGTCGATGGCGTGATCACCGGTCGCTCGCCAACCGCTGCCTGCGACATGCCGATCGGCAGCTGGGTGCAACCATGATCGGTGCGCACCGCAATGCGCGGTGGCAGCAGCGGATCGAAGGCCACCCGAACCTGCAGCTGCGCCCGGTCGATCGTTGCCGGCAGCGCCGCCAGATGCGGCTGCAATTCCGGATAGCCGCCCTGCAGGTCGGTTGCCGCCACCGTCGCCTCATCCAGCCCGGCAACGAAGATTCCCGAACACAGGAACAGCGCCTTCCAGCCGGCAGCCAGCGCCAGCGTGCGGGCATCCGGCTTTGCCACCGGCGCCTGCGCCAATCCGGGCGACGTAAGACCAACCGCCAGGCCAAGCGCCAGGGCTGGAATCAGGGCTAGAAGTGGTGCGCGGCCTCGGGCATCGGGCTTTCCCCGGTCAGCTCGCGGTGCTTTCGGATCGCATAGCGATCGGTCATTCCGGCGATATAGTCGCTGGTGATTCGCTGCGGCCATGGTGATCCTTTCCGGTTTTCGCACTGCTCGGCCCAGCGCTGCGGGAGCCGGGAAAAATCCTGCGTCAGATGGGCAAACAACCCGGCGACAACCTGCTCGGCCGGCGCGCGCAGCCGCTGCACATCGGGATGCAGATACATCACCCGCTTCAGATAGGCCCGCAAGGGCGCAATGTCGGCCATCAGTGCCGGCGTGAACGCCGCCGTCGGCCGTCCGGCAAGGCGGATATCTGCCACAGATTGCGGCGCTGCATCGGCCAGTCTGGCGCGGGTTTCTTGCAGCAGGCTTTCCACCATCACCCCGATCAGGTCGCGGATCAGCTGCGGCCGCAAGCGGGATCGACGGGCTTCCCCTGGCCAGCGGGAGAGCACGGAGCGCCACAGCGTATCAACCAGCGGAATATGGGCACAGGCATCGTCCAGATCGATGAGGTCAGCCCGCAGCCCATCATCCAGATCATGCGCATTATAGGCGATATCGTCGGCGAGTGCGGCCAGTTGCGCCTCCAGGCCGGCGTGGGTGGAAAGCTCGAGATCAAAGGCGTCATTGGCAACCGCCAGCGCCCAGCCGGGTGCAGTCACCGGCCCATTGTGCTTGGCAATGCCCTCCAGCACTTCCCAGCTGGGGTTCAGGCCATCATGGTCCGGGGTACGGCTTTCCAGCACCGTCACGATGCGCACCGCGTGGCCATTGTGATCGAAGCCTCCGAACGGTGCCATCGAACGGGTCAGAGCATCCTCGCCGGAATGGCCGAATGGCGGATGGCCCAAATCGTGCGCCAGCGCCACCACCTCGGTCAGATCTTCGTTCAGCTTCAGCGCGCGCGCCACCGTGCGGGCGATCTGCGCCACCTCAAGGCTGTGCGTCAGCCGCACCCGGAAATGGTCGCCATCCGGCGCCACGAACACCTGCGTCTTGTAGCGCAGCCGGCGAAAGGCAGTGGAATGGATCAGCCGATCGCGGTCGCGCGCAAAGGCAGAGCGCAGCGGGCTTTCCGGTTCGGCATACAGGCGGCCGCGGCTGGTGACAGGAGAAGAGGCAAAACGCGCGTGCACCCGATGGCTTTAGGCAGCGAATGCCGGATTGCCTAGGGGACCGATCGTATCCCGTCAGAAGCCGAACCTGCCGAGAATGGTGGGGCCGATAATGATATTGGTGAAGCTCTGGCCGTCGATGTTCGAATTGGTGCGGTGCAAGTCCGCGGTCAGCTGAAGATCAACCGCGCTGGCCAGCGGGAAAATGGCGCGCACCCGAACGCGCGCCCGCAAGTCCTTGCGTCGACCATCCGGTCGCCAGTCAAACCGTCGCCCCTCGATTTCGCCGCGAAGATTCAGAGTGCCACCGCCCAGCGGCAGGCTGTGGAATGCGGTAGCGCCAAGGCCGCTCCGCTCCGCAATATCGATCGAGGCTTCCTGGCGGCTGGCATATAATTGAAGGAAGGTGGGTCCCCAAAGGCGCCGGACGCCGGCAGAAAAGCTGTGAAATGTGACGAGGTGAGCATCGAAGGTGCCACGATAAGCCGCGAAAGGTTCATAGGCGACATAGGGCGTGAAAGCCACTGATGACCGCCCCAGCTCCAGCTCGAACGTGCCGAACAGGGCGCCGCTGTCCAGCCGGTGATCGGTGAGCGAAGTTGGCGCAAGCGCCCCGACTTCCGTAAACAGCCGCGCGTCTCCGATCGTCCAGAAACGCCACAGCGTGAGGTCCGGCGTAATGGTACCGCCCGGACTGGTGTCTGTTTCGGCAAGCTGCGGATTGCTGCGCCAGTCCCCTGCCATCCGCAGCTGGAAGGTCCAGGGCGTCCGCACGCCCTTGCGCAGGTCTTCGGATAGCTCTTCTGGACCATCGCGACCATATTCGTCGCGATAGTCCTGCGCGAGGTCAACCGCATCGCCCCGATCTGTGACGTCCTGAGCATTTGCAGCACCGACAGCCGCAGTCATCAAAATGGCAGCAAATGCGCATCTTGCAGTGGTGAGAATGCTTTGCCTGTTGAATGGAGATAGCATCGGTCGCAGTAGAAAACACAGCCCGGTTTAGGCGTCAACCGCCATGATATTGCAGCATATGCAGAGCGTGGCCGACGCTATTGTCGTCCGAAAGCGCCACACGCTCGCAACTGCTCCACCCGCTCGGCATCATAGCCGATGCTCTCCAGGATCGAACTGGCGTCGGCGCCGGGCAACGGAGCGGCGCATGGCATGTCCGGCCGGGTCAGGGAATAGCGCGGTGCCGGCATCGGCTGAATCATGCCACCCACTTCGGCGAAGGCTTCGCGGGCGATATTGTGTGCGTGCAGCGGGGCTTCGGCCATAGACAAGACCGGCGCAAAGCAAACATCGGTCATCTCCATCAGAGCGCACCAATGTTCGCGCGATTGGCTGCGTAACAGAGCGCTCAGCTTTTCCTTCAACGGCCGCCATTTCGCAGCATCCATCTGCGCATCAAACTCCGGGTCGGCATCAAGCCCAGTCAGCCGGCGCAACTCGGCATAGAATTGCGGCTCGATAGACCCGATCGAGACAAATTTCCCGTCCGCACATTCGAACGTGTCGTAAAAATGCGCTCCGGTATCCAGCAGGTTCACCCCGCGCTCGTCTTTCCAGGCACCCATCCCGCGGAAGCCCCAGATCATCCCCATCAGCACAGCTGCGCCTTCCGTCATCGCACAATCGATCACCTGGCCCTGTCCGGTTGTGCGCGCCGCCAACAGTGCCGAGACCATGCCGAACGCCAGCATCATACCGCCGCCGCCAAAATCCCCCACCATGTTGATCGGCGGCGTCGGCTTTTCGCCGGCGCGCCCATAGGCATGCAGCGCGCCGGCCAGCGCGATGTAATTGATGTCGTGCCCGGCGGCGTTCGCGTATGGCCCGGTCTGCCCCCAGCCGGTCATGCGCCCGTAAACCAGGGCCGGGTTCTCGGCCAGCAGACCATCCGGCCCAAGCCCCAGCCGCTCCATCACGCCGGGCCGCAGCCCTTCGATCAGCCCGTCCGCGGATTTTGCCAGATCGCGCACTACGGCAATGCCATCGGCGGACTTCAGATCGATCACGATCGATTTGCGGCTGCGTCCCAGCACCGGCTCCGGAACGCCCCGGCCTGGCCGATCCACGCGGATAACCTCGGCGCCATGGTCGGCCAGCATCATGCCGGCAAAAGGGCCCGGGCCAATGCCCGCCATCTCGATGATGCGAATGCCTGTCAGCGGTCCAGCCATCTCAACCCCTCCCACGGTAGGGCGGCACACCTTGTTCCGGGAGCCATAGCCCCTCAGGCGGCGGGCCGGATTGCCAGAACACATCGATGGGAATGCCACCGCGCGGATACCAGTATCCGCCGATGCGCAGCCAAAGCGGGCGCATCTCGTCTGCCAGCCGTTTGCCGATGCCCACGGTACAGCTTTCGTGAAAGGCCGCATGGTTGCGGAACGATCCCAGAAACAGCTTCAGCGATTTCGATTCGACGATTGTTTCGCGCGGCGCATAGTCGATCACCAGATGCGCGAAATCCGGCTGGCCGGTAACCGGACAAAGCGAGGTGAACTCCGGCGCTACAAAGCGCACCATATACAGGGTTTCCGGATGCGGATTGGGCGGATAGTCCAGCAGCGCCACCTCGGGCGAAACCGGCAGCGCCGACGACTGGCCAAGATGGGCAGGTTGAAAGCTCATGCGAACCGCCTACCCCGCCGCCCCTTG
>JAIMJL010000088.1:0-2974 GCA_020693225.1 Sandarakinorhabdus sp.
TCCCCGAGCCCGCCAGCTGGGCCATGCTGATTGCCGGCTTCGGGCTGGTTGGCACATCCTTTCGCCAGCGCAACACCAGCGCCTCTATCCGCCGCCGCAGCGTGGTTGTAGCCTGAAATAGCAACGCCCGGGCAGCGGCAGCTGTCCGGGCGTCACTTTGTGCGATTCAACCGGTGGCTATCAGGCCGCCTTCTCAACTCGCGGCACCTGGATCGGCTGCTTAATTCCGCTCACCACATCGCCGTCCACAACCACCTCGTCCACCGTTTCCATCCCCGGCAGCTCGAACATCGTGTCGAGCAGGATGCCCTCAAGGATAGAGCGCAGCCCGCGCGCGCCGGTCTTGCGTTCCACAGCCCGCTTGGCGATGGCCGAAAGCGCCTCTTCGTTGAAGGAGAGCTTCACCCCTTCCATCTCGAACAGCCGCGCATATTGCTTGGACAGAGCATTCTTCGGCTCGGTCAAAATCTTGATCAATGCGGCTTCGTCCAGATCCTCCAGCGTCGCAATCACCGGCAAGCGGCCGATGAACTCGGGGATCAACCCGAACTTCAGCAGATCCTCCGGCTCACAATGCCGCAGCGTTTCGCCGGTCCGCCGCTCTTCCGGCGCCGCCACATGCGCGCCAAAGCCGATGGACTTGCCCTGCAGCCGATCGGCAATGATCCGGTCCAGCCCGGCAAAGGCCCCGCCGCAGATGAACAGGATGTTGGTGGTATCGACCTGCAGGAACTCCTGCTGCGGATGCTTGCGCCCGCCCTGCGGCGGCACGCTCGCGGTCGTTCCCTCCATGATCTTCAACAGCGCCTGCTGCACCCCCTCGCCGCTCACATCGCGGGTGATCGAGGGGTTGTCGGCCTTCCTGGAAATCTTGTCGATCTCATCGATATACACGATCCCACGCTGCGCCCGCTCCACATTATAGTCGGATGCCTGCAGCAGCTTCAGGATGATGTTCTCCACATCCTCGCCAACATAGCCGGCCTCGGTCAAGGTGGTCGCATCCGCCATGGTAAACGGCACGTCCAGAATGCGCGCCAGCGTCTGCGCCAGCAATGTCTTGCCGCAACCGGTCGGCCCAACCAGCAGGATGTTCGATTTCGCCAGCTCCACCTCGGCGCCCTTGGCGCCATGCGCCAGCCGCTTGTAATGGTTGTGCACCGCCACACTCAGCACCCGCTTGGCGTGCTGCTGCCCGATCACATAATCATCCAGAACCTTGCAGATCTCGCGCGGTGTCGGCACGCCATCCCGCGTCTTCACCAGCGCGTTCTTGGATTCCTCGCGGATGATGTCGTTGCACAGCTCCACGCACTCGTCGCAGATGAACACCGTTGGCCCGGCGATCAGCTTTTTCACCTCATGCTGGCTCTTGCCGCAAAACGAGCAGTAGAGGATGTTCTTGCCGTCGCCGCTGGAAACTTTGGTCATATTCTCGCTTTCGCTGCACCCGGACAATGGGCACAGTCAGCCATATGTTAGCGCGCCCTGCCCCTTCCGCAAGTGCGAATGATTTGAAGGGCCAGTCCCCGCCTGTCCGGTTGACGACAGATCAGGCCGCTTTCAGCTCGCCTTCGGTCGGCAATGGCCGCTTTTCCATGACTTCATCGATCAGCCCGAACGCCTTGGCTTCGTCGGCCGACATGAACTTGTCGCGCTCCATCGCATTCTCGATCACATCCAGCGGCTGCTTTGTGAACTGCGCATAAAGGCCGTTCATATGCGCCCGGATGCGGATGATCTCGCGCGCCTGGATTTCGATGTCGGTTGCCTGGCCCTGTGCCCCGCCCGAAGGCTGGTGCACCATGATCCGCGCATTGCGCAGCGCCACCCGCATCCCCGGCTCTCCGGCCGCCAGCAGGAAGCTGCCCATCGAGGCCGCCTGCCCCACGCAAACCGTCCCCACCTTGGGCCGGATATACTGCATGGTGTCATAGATCGCCATGCCCGAGGTGATCACCCCGCCCGGCGAGTTGATGTACATGTAAATATCTTTCTTGGGGTTTTCCGCCTCAAGAAACAAAAGCTGCGCCACGATAAGCGACGCCATCTGGTCTTCCACGCCACCGGTCACAAACACGATCCGTTCGCGCAGAAGCCGCGAGAAAATGTCGAAAGACCGCTCCCCGCGCGAGCTTTGCTCGATAACGATGGGAACAAGACCAGCGGTTTCAGGAACCGCAGCGCGCAGCGCTGCTTGCGGGTCGGCGAGGAAATGATCACGTTGCATACAACGCTAAGTCGTGCCTCTGTCTGCTGCCGTCAAGCCCCTCTTGTGCGACCCTGTGGCGCCCCCGTGGCACTCCCGTGGCGTGCTCGTCTTTCCGCTTCCCAGCACTGCCATATTGCGTCAGTCTGCCAACCGCCATGACCAGCCCCACCACCCAACCGGATGATGAAGACAGCGCCGACGATGTCGACAATGGCTACACCGCCATTGTCCACTTCCACGGCATGGGCAGCCAGCGCCGGCTGGAAGAAACCGCCCGGATGATCGATGCGCTGGACCGGCTGCAGCGCCGCAGCACGCAGGAAGGCAAGCCACTCGGCTGGCTGCTGGGGATCAAGCCGGCACTGGAAAAGCGCCGCGACCCCTATGGCGCGGGCCGCAACGAGAGCTTCATCCGCACGGTCTGGAGGGACCCCGTAAACACCGATGAGGAGCCGAACCGGGAGCCGAATCGGCAATTGCGATTCTACGAAGTCTATTGGGCACCGATCATGGCGGACGGAAAGTCCGTCGTGCGAACCTTAAAATGGGTTGCAAGCCAGCTCTGGCGTCCGCTGGTCACCGGCTTCACCCCGTGGCGCGAACGCCAGCGCCTCCGCCGGGCAACGCTGATGGAGCTGAACCAGGCGTCTTTCTGGACCGGCATCAACCAGAATGACCAGGATATCGAGCGCATGGCAACGCTCTACAGCGCCTTTGAAAGCCTCGATGCGCAGGAAGCCTACCCCAAGGGCAGCTTCCGCG
>JAIMJL010000088.1:3095-5253 GCA_020693225.1 Sandarakinorhabdus sp.
CGCCTTCGGCATTTTCCGCTTTGTCACCGATGCCCTGGGCGACGTGGAGGCCTGGTCCACCTATGCCGAAACCGATGAAAAGCATCGCGTCCGCAAAGCGGTGCTGGATTATGGCACCGGCCTGCTCACCCACGTCCTGGCCGACCCGGCCTGCAAGCGGGTTGTCATCACCGCCCACAGCCTCGGAACCGCGATTGCGCAAGACACACTGCTGGCACTGGCGCGGTACAACCGGGCCGGCTCCGGCGGAGACCGGATGCGCGGCGCCCAGGCCGGCGGCGTCAATTTGAAGCCGATCGAACATCTCGTCACCTTCGGCAGCCCGATCGACAAGATCGAATATTTCTTCGAAAGCAGCCGCAGCCAGTCGCATCGCTATCGCCGGGTGGTGGAAGACCTGCGCGGCGACATCGGCAAGGCGCCGTTCATGGCCAACACCAAGCCGCACATCCACTGGATCAATGTGTGGGACGATGCCGACCTTGTGTCGGGCTCGCTGCAATCGCCCACCGCTGCACTGGTGTCGCGCAGGGCGGAAAAAAGCAGACCACGAGTGCGCAACCTGGTAGACAATTTGCACATCGAAGGCTTTTCCTTCCCCGATCCGGTCGGCGCACACATCCACTACCTGCGCCACCGCAGCTTCGTGGCACTGCTGTTCGACATCATCGTCCATCGCGGCAAAAGCTTCGCCGCGATGACCCCGCAGCAACAGAAGGACAAGGACTATCGCCCGCTGATTGTCGGGCCCGGCAGCAGGCCTGGGCAGCGGATCGGCTGGCAACTGCTGGCGCTCGCCCTGCCCTGGGTGATCGGCATCACCTGGCTGCTCAACGCCGTGTGGAAGATTTCCGCGACACCCGGCGCGCTGCTGGCGCTTGCGATAATTGTCGCACTGTTGTTCGGATTTCTCCGCAGCGTTGCGAAGGGGCCGCAAGACCCCTTCTGAATCCGTCCGGAATGGATGCGCCTTCCCCGCCGGATGGCATGCCTCTTGCTAAACCTTCGGCATGCCCGCCAGCCTGCCAGCCTCTCTCTCTCGTGCCGCCGCACAGGTGCTGCCGGCGCTCAACGCCGCAGCACAGCGAACCGGGGTCGATTTCGCTGCCCTTTTTCATACCGCCCGGCTGGAATCCGGCTTCAACCCCGCGGCCAAGGCCAGCACCTCATCCGCCACCGGCCTGTTCCAGTTCATCGATGCCACCTGGCTCAGCACGCTGGCCCGCCACGGCCCGCGCCATGGCATCCATGCAGGCTCCCGCAGCGAGGCGCTCGCCCTGCGCAAAGACCCGGAAATCGCCAGCCTCATGGCGGCCGAACATATGGCAGACAACAAGGCCAGCCTGGAAGCCCGGCTGGGCCGCGCAGCATCTCCCACCGACCTCTATCTCGCGCATTTTCTCGGTAGCGGCGGGGCGCTGAAGTTCCTCGCCAACCTCGCCGCTAACCCCGCCCAGGCGGCCGCCGAGGTTCTTCCTGCCGCGGCCCGCGCCAACCGCGCGATCTTCTTTGCGGCCGGTTCTCCCCGCTCGCTGGCAGAGGTGCAGCAGCTGCTGGAGGCGCGCTTCACCGGCACACCTTCGCCGCCGCAAGCTGCCGCAACCGGCACAGATGTGCCGCCTGCCCGCGCAATCGCCGGCATGGACGCAGCCATTGCGCCCAATCCCGCAGCGGCCCGGCGCGCGGCACAGGCCGCCTACCTGCTGCTCGCAGACCTCGGCGCCTAGGCGATGGCGTTCGCCCTGCCCGCTGCGCTCTCGGCCCGCCTAGGCGGCTTTGCCTGGGGCTCCGCCTTGTTGCCGGTCGCCATCCTGGCCGTCGTGATGCTGATGGTCGTGCCGATCCCGGCCATCCTGCTCGACGCCTTCTTTGTCAGCAACATTCTCTTGTCGCTGGTCATGCTCATGGTCGTGCTGCAGGCCGGCAAGCCGACCGATTTCTCCGCCTTTCCCACCGTCCTGCTGTTTGCCACACTGTTCCGGCTGGCCCTGAATGTTGCCTCCACCCGCGTCGTGCTGGTGGCCGGCCATGAAGGCACCGATGCCGCCGGCCGGGTGATCGAGGCCTTCGGCAAGGCACTCATCGGCGGCAATTATGTCGTTGGCCTGATCGTCTTCATCATCCTGATGATCGTCAATCTGGCGGGCATTGCCAAGGG
>JAIMJL010000088.1:5266-9834 GCA_020693225.1 Sandarakinorhabdus sp.
TCGGAAGTCGCCGCGCGCTTCACCCTCGATGCCCTGCCCGGAAAGCAGATGGCGATCGATGCCGATCTGAATGCCGGCATGCTCACGCCCGATGAAGCCCGCCTGCGGCGCATGGAGGTGGCCGCCGAGGCGGATTTCTACGGCTCGATGGACGGCGCATCCAAGTTCGTGAAAGGCGATGCGGTCGCCGGCATCCTGATCCTCGGCATCAACATCATCGGCGGGCTGATCATCGGAACCGTCACCCATGATCTGGCCGTTTCCGAAGCCGCCAACCTCTATCTGCTGCTGTCGGTGGGCGATGCGCTGGTGGCGCAGATTCCGGCCCTGCTGCTCTCGATTGCCGCCGCCGTCCTCGTCACCCGCACCAGCGAAGACCGCAAGCTCGCCAACCAGCTTCAGTCGCAATTTGCCGCACCCGCGGCCTGGTGGCCGGCCGCTGCCATCCTCGGCCTGCTGGGCCTGATGCCGGCCATGCCCGCCACCATCCTGCTGCCTGCGGCCGGCGTCGCCGCTGCGCTCGCCTGGCGCCTGTCGCGGCGGCCTGTGGCACTCGAACCGCCACCGCCGCTGCTGCAAAGCCCAACCGACCCCAGCATAGATTGGGCCGATGTCGGCGAAACAGCCGCCATCAATCTCGACATAGGCTACGGCCTGATCGGCCTCGTAGACGAAGCCGCCGGCTCCCCTCTCATGACCCGGATCACCGGCATCCGCCGCCAACTGTCGCGCGAGCTCGGCTTCGTTGTGCCGCTCGTGCGCGTCCGGGATGATCTGGGGCTGGCACCGCAGGCCTATCGCATCGCCATTGCCGGCGAAAGCCTGGGCGAGGGCGAGGCCTTTCCGCTCGATCTGCTGGCCCTGGAAGCCGAGGCCATCACCCACGCCGTGCCCGGCCGACAAACCACCGATCCCGCCTTCGGCTTGCCCGCCCGCTGGATCGATCCCGCGCTCGAGGGCGAGGCGCTGGCCGCCGGCTACACCGTGGTCGATCCGGCAACCGTCATTGGCACGCACCTGCACAAGCTGCTCCGCGCCGCCGCACACAGCCTGTTCGGCCAGGATGAAACCCATGCCCTCATCGAAACCCTGGCCGGTCGCAGCCCGCAGCTTGCCGCCAGCATTTCGGCCAAATCCCTGCCCCTGCCGGTCACCACCGCCGTCCTGCAAAGCCTGCTGGAAGAGGGGATTTCGCTCAAGGATTTCCCACGCATCGCCGCAAGTCTTGCGCCGGCCGCGGCGCGAACGCAGGACGCCGCAGAGCTTGCCGAGCTGATCCGGCCGCAGCTTGGCGGGTTGATTGTGGCCAGCTTCGCCGCGCCTGCCCAGACGCTCAAGCTGATCGCCATTGCCCCGCCACTCGAACAGCTGCTCGCGCAAGCGGTGCGGACATCGCCGCAGGCCGCTTTCCCCTTCGAGCCGTCGCTGGGCACCAAGCTCAGCGAATGGGTCATCGCCGCCGCACAGGAGCCACTGGCCGCCGGCGAAGCGGTCGCCCTGGTCAGCCAGCCCGCTCCGCGCCGCGCGCTCTGGCGCCTGTTGCGCAGCAGCGGCCTGTCGCTGCCGGTCCTTGCGTTTACCGATCTGCCCGACACCCGGGCCGTCGAAGTCATTTCAGTGGTCGGAAATGACGAAGCCCCTCCCTCGCTCATGAAAGACGCGCCATGGACGCCCGCCTCGGCCTGAACCTCGGACTCTACACGCCCACCGCGCTCGCCCGCACCGATCCGGAGCGTCTTGTGCGCAACCATCTCGCGTTGGTGCGCAAACTGGCCTGGCACACGCACGCCCGCGTCTCCACCGCGCTCGACATCGAAGAGCTGGTGCAGATCGGCATGATCGCGCTCATCGAGGCGGCGCGCAGCTTCGAAGACCGCGGCCATGCCGCCTTTGCCACCTATGCCACCGTCCGGGTGCGCGGCAGCATGATCGATGCGCTGAGAAAACAGGCCACCATGTGCCGCTCGGCGCTGCGGCGCCGCCGTGAAATTGCCGCCGCCCGCGATGCCGCCGCCGCCGCGCTGGGCCGCGCGCCAACCGAAACCGAACTGGCAGCGCAGATGGAAATCCCCCTCCCGGAATTGCAGACCGCTCTCACCGCAACGCAGGGTGTGCGCTATGAATCCATCGACGAAGTCTATTCCGATCACTCCATCTGGTTTGCCAATGACGAGCCGGATGCCTTTGAAACCTTGCAGTCTTCGCAGCTACGGGCCAGTTTGATGGAGGCCATCAAGAACCTGCCGGAACGCGAGGCGCAGGTGCTGCAACTCTATTTCGTGGAAGAGCTGAACCTGGAGGAAATCGGGCAAACGCTGGGCGTCGGCGCCGCCCGGATCTGCCAGATCAAGAAAGCCGCCTTGGACAAAGTGCGCAAAATGCTCAAGCATTGGGAGGAATGATCCCTCCGGCTGCCGCGAGCCTGCCCCCCCCTAAAACTGCGATATCGACTTGCGCACCAATCCCGCGCAAAGACGGTGGCAGACGCAAAGGGAGACTGTTTCATGTTCAGCCACATCATGGTCGGTGCCAACGATATCGCCGCCTCCAAGGCCTTTTATGACGCCACCCTCGGCGCGCTCGGCCACCCGCCCGGCCAAACCGACCCCAAGGGCCGGGTCTTCTGGTTCACCGCCGGCGGCATCTTCTCCATCACTTCGCCGATCGACGGCAAACCCGCCGGCTGCGGCAACGGCAGCACTATCGGTTTTGCAGCGGCCAGCCCGGAACAAGCCGATGCCTGGCACGCCGCCGGCCTCGCCAACGGCGGCACCCCCTGCGAGGATCCGCCCGGCGTGCGCGAAGGCGCCACAAGGCTTTACCTCGCCTACCTCCGCGACCCCAGCGGCAACAAACTCTGCGCCCTGCACCGGATGTAGCCGCTGATCGGCGTTGCGCGCGCCATGCACCATTAGAGCATGTTCCGATCTGGTGGGGTCACCAGCATCGGAACCCCATGCGGAAAAACAAGACGATAGAGCGGCCGTTCTGATGCAATCAGAACGAGACTCGCTCTAAGAAGGCGCGGCTCCTTGTCGGGAACCGCGCCTTCTTTTTTGTTTGCCGCCATGGCTGGCGACAAGTTTGTCTGCCGCCATGGCTGGCGACAAGTTTGTCTGCCGCCATGGCTGGCGACAAGGGTCTTGCTGCGTGAGGGGACGCAGCGAAGCGGTGTCAGCGCGACGCCATCTGCGAGGTGGCCTTGATCGCAGCGATTTTCGCGTCTGTGGCGGCAATGGCCTCGGCCACGCACAGGCGGGTCGTCTGGCGGGTTTTCAGGTCGCGCTCTTCCGGGCGGAAGCCGCAAGCCTGCTCGGCGGCCTGCTCGATGCGGCCATCCACAGCGGCGCGGCCCTGCGGCGTTGCCAGTTCCGCGGCGGCAACCTTCACTTCCACGCTGCGCGCCTCGGCCGGGCCGGCGGCAAAGCCCAGGACAAGGGCGGATGCGGTCACGGCAAACAGGCCGCTGAAGAAGGTCGGGGCGAAAGAGTTGCTGTTGGTCATGGTCTGTCTCCTGTTGGTCGAGTTGATGCCAGGAGCATTGCATGACGCGTGCCAAGTGCGCGGAAAATCGGGTTGGTGAATATTTACAGAGTGTTACGGCAAACCATCGGCCAAGCGAAATAAACCAGCGATGAATGAAATGCGAAGCATTGGTTCATCGTGCTGATATTTGGTCAGCTTTCAGCATCCGTCTCGGGTGGGTGCAAAACCAGCCGCTCCACACGCCGACCGTCACTGGCGGCGATTTCCAGTGTCCAGCCATTCGGGTGTCGCAGGATTTCGCCAACATCGGGAACCCGGTCGGCCAGCATGAAGGCCAACCCGCCCAGCGTATCGACATCATCGCCGATCTCTTCATCCGCAAACACCGTGTGCAAGCCGGCTTCGAGATCCTCCAATGCCAGCCGCGCGTCAGCGTCAAAGCTGCCATCCCCTCGCGCGATCAGCAGGCTTTGCGCCTCGTCGTCATGCTCGTCCTCGATCTCGCCGACGATTTCTTCCATGATGTCTTCAATGGTCACCAGCCCATCGGTGCCGCCATATTCGTCCACCACGACGGCCATGTGCGTTCGCTCGCGGCGCATGTCGGTGAGTAGGTCGATGACCGGCTTCGAAGGCGGCACGAACAACACCGGGCGCATCAAGTCGGCAACCGCCGGGTAAGGCGCCGGGCCATCCTCCAGATGCGCAGCGATGACGGCGTAGATATCCTTCACATGCAGCATGCCCAGCACATCATCGAGGCTGCCCCGAAACACCGGCAACCGGCTGTGCCCGGCCTCGCGGAATGTTGCCACGATGGCCAGAAAATCCGCGGTCTCATCCAGCGCCACGATATCGGCGCGCGGCACCGCGATATCATCCACCCGATGTTCGGAAAGATGCAGCATGTTCCGCAGCATCGCCCGCTCGGCAGAATCCAGATCATCGGGTGCGGCCCCCTCGTCACGATGATCGTCGATCGCTTCCTCGATCGATTCCCGCAGCGTACCGGGGCTTTTCAGGTGGAGAAAGTCGCGGAAGGCCTGCCACAATCCCGGGCCATCCGCGCTTCTAGGAGAAGG
>JAIMJL010000122.1:0-418 GCA_020693225.1 Sandarakinorhabdus sp.
TGCGGTCGAGTTCGGCCTTGACCAGCGGCAGCATGCCCCGAACCATCACGGCAACGCCGGCCTTGTTCGGATGCATGCCATCGGCGAGCAGATAAGCCGGATTGGCGGTGACGCCCTGGGTGAAGAAGGGATAGAGCTTTGCGCCATGTGCCTTGGCTACGGCTGGAAACACGGCATTATAGTCGCGCGCATAAGCCTGCCCCATGTTGGGCGCGGCCAGCATCCCGGCCACGATCACCGGCACGCCCTGCTTGCGCAGGGTGCTGACGATGGCATCCAGATTGGCCTGCGTGTCGGACACCTTCTGCCCGCGCAACATATCATTGGCGCCGAGCGCGACGATCGCCAGATCGGGCTTCGCCTTCAGGCCTTTCAACACCCATTGCAACCGCGCTTTGCCGGCGGCTGTCGTGTCGCC
>JAIMJL010000122.1:623-1985 GCA_020693225.1 Sandarakinorhabdus sp.
GCGCCATATTGCAACACAGAAACCTTCATCAACGGACACTTTCCTTCATGCCAAGCCCCGATATGGTCATCGATGCCCGCAATGTCACCCTGTCGCTGGGCGATGGGCCGGCGCGAGTCGCCATCCTGCGCGGAGTGGATCTGGCCGTGGCCAAGGGGGAACGGCTGGCCATCCTGGGGCCGTCCGGCAGCGGCAAGTCGTCGCTGATGGCGGTGTTGTCCGGGCTGGAATCGGTGACGTCCGGCGATATCCGGGTTGCCGGCCAAAGCCTTGTCGGCCTGTCCGAAGACGGGCTGGCAGAGGCGCGGCGCGGCCGGATCGGGATCGTTCTGCAAGCCTTTCACCTGATCCCGACTATGACGGCGCTGGAAAATGTGGCCATCCCGCTGGAGCTGGCCGGCCATGCCGAACCGTTTGACCAGGCCCGTGCCGGGCTGGAAGCGGTGGGGCTTGGTGCGCGAACCGATCATTATCCCACCCAGCTTTCGGGCGGGGAGCAACAGCGTGTGGCGCTGGCCCGCGCGCTGGCCTGCCGCCCTGCCCTGCTGTTTGCCGACGAGCCGACCGGCAACCTCGACGCCAGCACCGGCGAGGCCATCATCAACCTGCTGTTCCAGCGCCTGGACGAAACCGGCGCCACGCTGGTGCTGATCACCCACGATCAGGAGCTGGCGGCCCGCTGCTCGCGGATCATCCGCATGAAAGACGGCCTTGTAGTGAGCGACACGCTTGTTGCGGCACAGCCGGTGGCAGCGGAATGAATATTTCGCTGCCGGTGCCGCAGGCCGCGGTGCAGCCTCTGGGTGCGGCGCAGATCCTGCACCTGGCTTCCACGCTGGCGCTGCGCGAAGTGCGCGGCGGGCTGGGTGCGCTGCGGCTGCTGTTTGTCTGCCTGTTGCTGGGCGTGTTGGCGCTCGCGGGTGTCGGCACATTGGCTACCGCGCTGGAAAAGGGGCTGACCGATCAGGGGCAGATCATCCTGGGCGGTGATGTGGAAGCGCGGCTGACGCAACGCCTGCCGACCGACGCCGAAATGCAGGGGCTGCGGGCGCTGGGCGAAGTTTCGCAATCGCTGCGGATGCGGGCGATGGTGCGCGGCGAAAGCGGGGCCGCCGCCGACAAGCAGTTGCTGGCGGAGTTGAAAGCGGTTGACAGTCTTTGGCCGCTGTATGGCGAGGCGGGGTTGCGCGGCAGTCCGGGCAATGCCGCGGTGCAGGCGGCGCTGGGCCGGGGCGCGGTGATCGGCGCGGCGCTGGCTGACCAGCTGGGGCTGAAGCCGGGTGATACAATCGGGCTTGGCGAAAGCCGCTTTATCGTTTCCGGCATCCTGGATGCCGAGCCGGATCGCGCCGGTGAGGGCTT
>JAIMJL010000005.1:0-23225 GCA_020693225.1 Sandarakinorhabdus sp.
ACGGCTTGCAGCGCCTGTTCAAAATCGGCGATGAGATCGTCCGGGTCTTCTACGCCGATCGAGATGCGGACGAGATTGTCGGTGATGGCGAGTGCCGTCTTGCGCTCTTGCGGGACGGAGAGGTGGGTCATGGCGGCGGGTGCCGAGGCGAGCGTTTCGGTGCCGCCGAGCGAGACCGCGAGCTTGGCGATGGTGAGCGCATCGAGGAAGGCGAAGGCCTCACGCTCGCCGCCTTTCAGATAGAGCGAGAAGGTGGAGCCGGCGCCGGTGCAGTGGCGGCGGTAGATATCGGCCTGGCGGGCGTTTTCCGGCTGGCCGTCTTCGAGGAAGCCGAGATAACCGACGCGCTCGACCTTGGGGTGGGTGCGGAGATATTCGCAAACCTTTGCGGCATTTTCGCCGGCGCGGCTCATGCGGAGTTCCAGCGTTTCCAGGCTGCGCAGGAGCATCCAGGCGGTGTGCGGATCGGTGATGGTGCCGATGGTGTTGCGCATCATGCGGATGGGGGTGATGAGGGCTTTCGCGCCGACCACGGCACCGGCGACGAGATCGGAATGGCCGCCGGCATATTTGGTGAGCGAATAGATGCTGAGTTCGGCGCCGTGCTGCAGCGGCTGTTGCCACAGGGGCCCCAGGAAGGTGTTGTCGATGGCGATGGGGGGGAGGGCGTCAGGGAAGATGCGGTCGCGCGCTGTTCGGACGGCTTCGATGTCGACCAGCACGTTGGTGGGGTTGGCGGGGCTTTCGAGATAGACGAGCGCGACGCGGCCTTTGGCTTTGGCGGCCTCCATGACGGCGGCGATTTCATCCTCGGTAGCGCCGGCGGGGAAATCCAGCCAGCCGACGCCGAAGCGGCCGAGGATGCGGCCGATCAAGGTTTCGGTGGCGGCATAGAGCGGGCCGGAATGGACGATCATGTCGCCGGGCTGGCAGAAGGTCATCAGCAGGGTGGCGATGGCGGACATGCCGCTGGAGAAGCTGAGCGCGTCTTCGGCATCCTCCCAGACGCCCAGGCGATCTTCGAGGATTTCCTGATTGGGGCCGTTGAAACGGGAATAGACGAGGCCTTCGGCACCGCCGGGGCGCTTGCCGGTCACGCCTTCGAAGAAGCGCTTGCCGTCGGCGGCGGTTTCAAAAACGAAGGTAGACGTGAGGAAGATGGGGGGCTTCAGCGAGCCTTCGGAGAGCACCGGATCGAAGCCGTGGCCCATCATCAGGGTGGCGGGCTTCAGCTTGCGGTTGCCGATGGCCATGAGGTTCGGCTTGGGGCGGCGGGTGGACTCGGATGGTTTGGCCATGGAAAGGCTCCTTTGCGCGAGTCTTTAGGCCAGCCGGGCGGGGGTTGCGAGGATTTCCATTGCCCGTATCGCGGATTTTGACGATAAGGACGGCGTGTTTGTGTGAGGGGATTTTCGATGGATTTGATGCAGGCATTGGGCGGCAGCGCCGGGATTGCTTCGATCGCGCGCGAGCTGGGGATGGATGAGAGCCAGGTTCAGGCGGGGGCAGCGGCGCTGCTGCCGGCGGTGATGGGCGGCTTCAAGAAGCAGGCGACCGGCCAGGCGGGTGGTCTGGAGGGGCTGTTGGGGATGATCGGCGGGATGGGCGGCGCGAGCCTGCTCGATTCGGTGCTGGCCCCACAGGCGACGCCGGTGGATCAGGGCAATGCCATGCTGGGGCAGATTTTCGGCGACAAGGAGGTGAGCCGTCACGTTGCCGGGCAGGCAGCGGCGCAGACCGGGCTGGATGCCTCGCTGTTGAAGAAGATGCTGCCGATGCTGGCGATGGCGGCGGCAGGTTTTATGGCAAAGCAGGCGAGTGCCGGCGGCGCAGGGGCGCAGCAAGGTGGTTTGGGCGGCCTGCTGGGGCAGGTTATGGGCGGGCTGACCGGTGGCGGTCAGGCAGCACCGCAAGGTGGAATGGGCAGCCTGATCGGCATGCTGGACCTGAACGGTGATGGCAATCCGCTGGACGATATCATGGGGATGGCGAGCAAGCTGACGCGCTGAGCGGGCTTCCAGCCACGCTGTGCCGCTAGCGGGCTTCCAGCCATGCGATAACGGCCGCGACCGGCTCCACGTCGGCATATTTCAGCGCCAGATCGGTGAGGTTGGCGAAGTGATAGCTGGCGTGCTTGTCGGCGGTGGTTTCCAGCGGCACGATGGTGCGGTAGCCGTTTGACAGGCTGTCTACCGCGGTGGCGCGGACGCAGCCCGATGTGCTGCCGCCGGTGACGATCACGGTATCGACGCGGTGGTGGGTGAGCCAGCTTTTCAGCGGGGTTTCAAAGAAGGCCGACGGCATCCGCTTGGTGAACTCCAGATCGGCGGCGTCGCGCTCGGTGCGCGGATCGAACTGGTGCCGTTCGCTGCCGATTGCGATGTTCTGCAGGCTGTCGGGCGTGTTGGTGCGGGTGCCCCAGACGCCGGCATCCAGGCCATCGGGGCGATAGCCGACGCGCGTCCATATGACCGGCATGCCGGCCTTGCGGGCGGCGGCGGACAGGCGGTTGACATGCGCGATTTGATCGGGATCGCTTTCGTAGCTGGTTTTGAAGGCGGCGAGATCGGTGTAGGCGCGCTGGAAATCGACATTCACCACCGCCAGCTTTTGCCCAAAGCCGAATTTGGCGCGTGCCGGGTTGGCGATGACCTCCTCGAACAGCTGCCGTGCCGTCTTGCCGTCGTCGATCATGCGGGTGCCAGGGATGGTCATGGGGAAATCTCCTCAGGGACTTTGTTCGTGCTGCGGGTAACTCGCCTTTTTGGGGCTTGTCGAGAGCGAAATGTCCGGACAACATGGCGGCATGAACCCTTCGGCTGCTTTTGAAATTCCTGGACGGATCCTGTGCGGCACGGTGGTAACGCCGGATTTTGCGCTTTCCGTTGCCGACTACAGCCGCGAGTTCGCAATGGAGGTGGTGGAGGAAGGCCGGGTTGCGGCCGATCTGGCACGCAGCTGGGGCGCGCCGGCGCAGGTTGCGCGACCCTTTGCGCTGCTGCGCGGGCGCGGCGCTAAGGGGGGCTTCAGCCGGTTGATCGAGGGCGCGGCGGTGGCAGATTATCGGCCCTTGCGCAGCTTTGGCTGGGCGGCGTTCGAGCTGACGGTGAAGGATGCCTTTGCCCTGCACGCGCGGATCGACCAGGCGGCGTTCCGGGTGCTGGGGGCGCCGAAGCTGGTGCCGGGGTTTGATACCTTCATTCCGTTTCAGGTTGAGGGCCGGGCCGGCGAGGTGCTGTATCTGAACACGGTGTTGAAGCCTGATATGGCGGGGCTGGAATTGCCGGCGGCGCAGGCCGAGGTGGACCATATGTTTATCGCGGTGCTGGCGGCGGAAGACCGGGCGGCAGCCGTGCGCTTTCATGTGCAGGAACTGGGCTTTGCCGAGGGCGAGACCTGGACCATCCCCTATTCGATGATCAACAACAGCTTCGGTCTGCGGCCGGATTTCCTGACCGCCATGACGATGACGCGCACGGGCCGGATGCCCGCGAGCGAGGTGGATCAATATCCGCCCGAAGCGGTGGAGCGGCCGAAGGCGACCGGCGAATTGCCGCCGGGCAATGCGTTGGTGACTTTTGCGGTGGACAGTCTGGAGGCCGTGCGCGCGGAGTTTATCGAGCCGCCGGCGCGGCGCGAGGGCGCGCTGTATGGCGGGCGGCGGGTGGCGACGGTGCGCGGAGCAGCGTCTGAATTGATCGAATTGGTGGAACTATGATTTCGCGACATTTTATCGATGTGCGCAATGGCAATGGCTCGCGGCGGCGGGTGCATTATCGCAAGGCGGGAAGCGGCCCGCCGCTGCTGATGGTGCACCAGTCGCCGCGATCGTCGGCGGAATATACCGACCTGATGCAACGCTGGGCGGCCGATTTCACCTGCATCGCGCCCGATACCGCCGGTTTTGGCGATTCGCAGCCGCTGCCGCACAGCCATCCGGAATGCGCCGATTATGCCGATGCGCTGATCGCCTTTCTGGATGCGCTGGGGCTGCCGCAGGTGGCGGCCTATGGCTTCCATTCCGGCGCGATCATCCTGGTGACGGCGGTGAAGCGGCATGCGGCGCGCTTTTCCGGCATTGCCTGCGGCGGCTATGCGGTCTGGACGGAGGCCGAGAAGGCGGACTTCGGGGCGCGCTATACGCCGCCGTTTCTGCCGCAGCCCTATGGCGAGCATCTGGCCTGGCTTTGGGGGCGGGTGCTGGAGCAGAGCTGGTTCTTCCCCTGGTATCGCGCCGAGCCGGGCAGCCGGCTGGCCATGGCGCATGGCGATCCGGAGCGGGTGCAGCCCATTGTGATGGAATGTCTGAGCGCCGGAGACAATTTCTCCAAGGGCTATGCCGCTGTGTTGCGCGCCAATCGCGACATTCCCGCAGCCGGCGAGCCGACTCCGCCGGTGCTGATTGCCGCCTATGACGGCGACCCGTTGAAGGCGCATCTTAAGCGGCTGGGCACGCTGCCGCCGAACTGGGCGATGCTGCCGCTGGAAACGCCGGCCGATCTGGAGCGGGAGGCGCGGGAGTTCCTGCTGGCGCATCCGGCGGCCCCGGTGTCGTTGGCGGAGGATGCAGCGGACGAGGGATTTGTGCCGGTTTCCAGCAGCGGCTTTGAAGGCGCGCTGCACTGGAAGGGGCGCGGAGACCTGTTTTTGCACGCCCCGGGATCGGCGCTGACCGCGGCGCCGGATGGCATGCTGGCGATCGACCTGCCGGGGCACGGGCTTTCGGCGGACTGGACGGGCGGCGACGCACTGGAACCGTGGGCGGATGTGGTGGTGGCGGCGGTCCACGCGCTGGACGAGAAGCCGCACTCCGTGACGGGGGAGGGCTGGTCTTGCCGGCTGGCTCTGGCGGTGGCGGCGCGGCTGGGGATCCCCTGGGTGGAGACGGCGGAGCCGGCGGGCAGCCGCGCAGCGTGGCGGGCGCAGGGCCTGCCCGATCGGGTTCCGGACCGCGACGGGGTGCATCTGTTGCGGGCCTGGCGGGCGGTTCGTGCGGGGGTTTTGTTCGAGCCATGGTTTGCGCCTTCTGCAGCAACAGCGGTGCCGTTTCAGCCGGCGGATCTGGCACCGGACGTGCTGGCGGTGCGGCATCTGGCGCTGATGCGCGCGGGGGCGGGGCAGGATTTGCTGGCGGCCTGCCTCGGGTGAAATTTGTCCGGACAAATATGCCGATTCCCTCTTGACCGGCGGCGCGGGCGGGCGTTGTAGTTTGGCATTCATTGCAGGAGGAACATGCCATGGGAATTCGCGAGGACATGCCGCTGCTGGCCCGGCACGAGGGCGTCTGGGAGGGCACCTATCGCTATTATGATGCCGACGGGAAGCTGGTGGACGAGCACAAAAGCCGGCTGTTCTGCCGCTTTCCCGACGAGGGGCCTTATCCCTATCACCAGACCAACCATTATATGTGGGCCGACGGCCGCACCGAAGTGCGCGATTTTCCCGCCGCATATCGCGACAAGCGGGTGTGGTGGGACAATGACCTGATCCAGGGCTGGGCGGCCGAGCTGGGGCTGGACGACAAGGGGCGTTCGGTGGTGCTCTATTGGCAGCGCACCGGCGATCCGGGGCTGTATCTCTATGAGATGATCCAGCTTTCGGATGACGGCAAGAAGCGCTGCCGCACCTGGCACTGGATCCGCGACGGCCAGCTGGAAACCCGCACCGCCATCGAGGAAAAGCTAGTGACAACGGACTGGCGCGCGATGGAGGACAAGTTGCGCCAGGCGGCGTGACGCTGCTGCACAACGGGCCGGCGCTGTGGCGCGGGCGGTTTCCGCGACCGCTGCGCGATACGCACAAATATGCGCGCGGGGGTGTGATCGTCTGGTCTGGCCCGGTGTTGCAGACGGGGGCGTCGCGGCTGGCGGCGCTTGCTGCCTTGCGGATCGGTGCGGGCGCGGTGACCTTGGTGGGCGCGCGGGATGCGCTGCTGGTGCAGGCGGCGCATGTGACCGCCATCATGTTGGCCGAAGACGATGCGGCGGCCTTTGCCGGGCGCATGCAGACAGACAGGGTGCGCGCCGCCTGTGTGGGGCCGGCGGCGGGTGCGGCGGCCTTTGCGGTGGCGGTGGCGGCTTTGCAGGCTGGCAAGCCGCTGGTGCTGGATGCCGATGCGTTGACCGCCTTTGCGACCGAACCGGATCATCTGGCGCGGCTGGTGCGGCGGCAGGATCGGGCGGTGGTGCTGACCCCGCATGAGGGCGAGTTTGCCCGGCTGTTTCCGGATTTTGCGGGAAGCAAGGCGGAGCGAGCGCGGGCGGCGGCGGCGGCAACGGGCGCGATCGTGGTTTTGAAGGGGGCGGACGGCATCATTGCATCGCCGGATGGCCGCGCGGCGGTGGTGGGCAATGCGGTGCCGTGGCTGGCGACGGCGGGCTCGGGCGATGTGCTGGCCGGCTTCATCACCGGCTTGCTGGCGCAGGGCATGCCGGGCTTCGAGGCGGCCTGCGCGGGATGCTGGATCCATGCTGAGGCGGGCCGGCGGCTGGGGGCCGGGTTGATTGCGGACGATCTGGTGGGCGCGGCGGTTTGCGCGGTTCTGGCCGACTTGCTGGCGGATTCGGATTCTGCCCCGTATTCAGCTACGGAGCCGGCTGCGGTTCCTTCGCGATAATGCCGTCCAGCCATTTGGCGGACAGCGGCTCGGGTTCGGTCGCCGCAGGAGTCTGCTCGGCGGGCGCATTGGCTGCAGCGGCGGGTTCGGGCGGCAGGTCGGAGACGGGATCGGGGTTGGTGGGGGCGCTGCCGGGGGACAGGCCATAGGCTTCGGCATCGGGCTCGAGGCCGAAGCCGGGCATTTCGACTTGCGTTTGCAGCTCGGTCATCGCCTGGCCGCTGAGCGCCTTGGCCATGAAATTGGCGAACACGCGGGCCGGCGCCTGGCCGCCGGCGAGGCCGGGGACGGCCTTGGCATCGTCGCGGCCCATCCAGACGCCGGCGACGAGCTCGGGGGTGAAGCCGATGAACCAGCCGTCCTTGTTGCTGCTGGTGGTGCCGGTTTTGCCGGCGAGTGGCCGGCCGATTTGCGCGGCGCGGCCGGTGCCGGTTTCAACTGCGGCGCGCAGCATGTCGGTCATGTAGGCGGCAACGAACGGGGCGACGAGGATGCGCGGGGTTTCCGCTTCGCGGTTGTAGATGACATCGCCGCGCGAGGTGGTGATGGACTGGATGCCCCAGGGCCGCGCTTCGGCACCGCCGGCGGCGATCGCGGCGTAGGCGGCGGTCATTTCCAGCAGCGTTGCCTCTGAAGCACCGAGTGCCATCGCCGGACGGGTGCTGATGGGGGTGGTGATGCCGAAGCGGCGGGCCATGCTTTCGACCCCTGTGAAGCCGACGCGGTCGGACAGCTTGACCGCAATGGTGTTGATCGACAGCGCGAAGGCCTGCCGCAGCGTGACGGGGCCGAGAAAGCGGCCATTGGAATTGCGCGGGCTCCAGCCGTTGATGGTGACAGGCTCGTCGGTGACGACATCATCCGGGGTCATTCCGTCTTCCAGCGCGGTGAGATAGGGGAAGAGCTTCCACGAGGAGCCGGGCTGGCGGCGGGCGGTGACGGCGCGGTTGTACAGGCTTGTGGCATAGTCGCGGCCGCCGACCATGGCGGTGACGGCGCCATTTTTCTGCATGGCGATGATGGCGGCCTGGGTGTTGGCCAGCGGCTGCGCCTTGACCGCGGCTTCGGCTGCGGCCTGGTGCGCGGGGACGAGGGTGGTGGTGACTTCCAGCGGCTCCACGGCTTCGTCGGTGAGGGTTTCCAGCTGGTTCAGGATCCAGTCGGTGAAATAGCGGACATCGCCCTGATCGCTGTCGACCGCGAACTTCAGCGTGTCGAAATTGACCGCCTGCGCCTGCGCCGGGGTGATGGCGCCGGAGACGAGCATGGTCTTGATGACGATCTCGGCGCGATCGCGGGCGCGTTCCGGATCGGCGGTCGGGGAATAGCGGCTGGGGGCCTTCACCAGCCCGGCGATGATGGCGGCTTTTTCCAGATCGAGCTCGGTTGCCGGGTGGCCGAAGAATTTGCGGCTGGCGGCATCGATGCCATAGGCGCCGCCACCGAAATAGACGCGGTTCAGATACAGCTCCATGATCTGCTGTTTGGTGAACTTGCGCTCGATCGCCATGGCGAGCACCGCTTCCTGCACCTTGCGGCCGTAGGTTTGCTTTGAAGTGAGGAAGATGTTGCGGGCAAGCTGCTGGGTGATGGTGGAGGCGCCCTGGACGGTGCGGCCTGCCTGATAGTTCACCTGCACCGAGCGGATGATGCCGATCGGATCGACGCCGGGATGCCAATCGAAGCGGCGGTCTTCCACCGCTTTCATGGCATCGATCATCGCCGGTGGGATTTCGGCATAGGGCAGCCAGCGGCCATAGCTTGGGCCGACGGTGACCAGCTCGGTGCCATCGGCGGCGCGGATGACGACCGACTGGCCCTGCGGCGTCTTCATCATTTCCGGGTATCCGGGCAGCGAGGCGGAGGTGAGCATCACGGCGGCAAACAGGCCAAGGGCGGCAAGCAACGAGATGGCAAAGCCCCAGCCGAACAGGCCGAACAGGAACCGCCGCAGGAACGAGCGCCGGGGCTTGGGAGGCTTGATGGGCGGCGACATTGCTGACTGCGAGCCATAGGCGAGGCCTGCCCTGCTCACAAGCCGCAGCGCCTCGGCTTGCCGCAGCGCCGGGCGACGGTTAAGCGCCAGCCTGTTGCAGCGAAAAGGTTTCGAGATGGCGGATTCGGTGAAGAAGGTGGTGCTGGCCTATTCGGGGGGCCTTGATACCAGCGTGATCCTGAAATGGCTGGTGACCACCTATGGCTGCGAAGTGGTGACCTTTACCGCCGATCTCGGCCAGGGCGAGGAGCTGGAGCCGGCGCGCGCCAAGGCACAGATGATGGGCGTGAAGGAGATTTTCGTCGACGATCTGCGCGAGGAGTTCGTGCGCGATTTCGTGGCGCCGATGATGCGGGCCAATGCGCTGTATGAAGGGCAATATCTGCTGGGCACCTCGATTGCCCGGCCGCTGATCGCCAAGCGGCAGATCGAGATTGCGAAGATGACCGGGGCCGACGCGGTGAGCCATGGTGCGACCGGCAAGGGCAATGACCAGGTGCGCTTCGAGCTGGGCTATTATGCCCTCGCCCCCGACATTCGCATCATCGCGCCGTGGCGGGAATGGGATCTGACAAGCCGCGAGGCGCTGATCGCCTTTGCCGAAGCGCACCAGATTCCGGTGGCGAAGGACAAGCGCGGCGAAAGCCCGTTTTCCACCGACGCCAACCTTTTGCACACCTCATCCGAAGGCAAGGTGCTGGAAGACCCGTGGGAGGAGGTGCCGGATTATGTTTATTCGCGCACCGGAAATCCGGAGGATGCGCCGGATGAGCCGGAGTATATCACGATCGATTTCGAGCGCGGCGATCCGGTGGCGGTGAACGGTGAGGGCTTTTCTCCGGCGAGCCTGCTGGCGCGGCTGAACGATCTGGGCCGGCTGCACGGTATCGGCCGGCTTGACCTGGTGGAGAATCGCTTTGTCGGCATGAAATCGCGCGGCATGTATGAAACGCCGGGCGGCACCATCTGGCATGCCGCGCACCGGGGGATCGAATCGCTGACGCTGGACCGCGGCGCCGCGCACCTGAAGGACGAGCTGGCGGTGCGCTATGCCGAGATGATCTACAACGGCTTCTGGTTTGCCCCCGAGCGCGAGATGCTGCAGGCGGCGATCGACCATTCGCAGGCCAAGGTGACCGGCACGGTGCGGCTGAAGCTGTACAAGGGCCAGGCGCAGGTGGTGGGGCGGAAATCGCCCTTCTCGCTCTATTCGCCGAAAATCGTGACCTTCGAGGACGATGCCGGGGCCTATGACCAGCGCGATGCCAAGGGCTTCATCAAGCTGAACGCGCTGCGGCTGCGGCTGCTGGGGCAGCGCGACCGCTAGCGTTTGCTGAAGGCAGCGCGGAAGCGGAGGAAGGTGACGAGAGCGGCGGCCAGCATGCCGGCGGCGATTGCGGCGACCGCGGGCAGGCCGAGGGCTATGGCTGCGACGAAGACCGTATAGTTGACTGCGATGCCCAAGGCTGCGGCGACGGCGTAGCGGCGGGCTTCGGCCAGCGTGGGGCGGCCGGTGGCGCGGAAGGTGAAGAAGCGGTTGAGCAGGAAGCCGACGGCGACCGAGCCGGCCAGCGAGACGATGCGGCCGAAGTGCGGCGCAAGTCCGAACAGCGATGCGAGGGCGCTGAGGATCGCCCAATCGACCAGGAAGATGACCGGGGCGACCATGCCGAAACGCAGCGATTGGCCGATCCAGGGCGGCAAAGGTTTTTTCATGGTCGTTTGCTGACACGCAAAGGCGGTGGCTGGTCAAGCGGGGCGGTGTTGCTAAGGTGGCGGCAATCAGGGAGGCGTGCGTGGCGGAACTATCGGATGGCAGGCTGTTCGGGCGGACGCTGGTGGTGCTGGCGGCGATCGGCTTTGCCATGGTGATCTGGCAGCTGACCGACCTCATCCTGCTGCTGTTTGCTGGTGCGCTGGTGGCGCTGATCTTTTCGGAGTTCGCGCAGCTGATCGAGCATCGGCTGAAACTGCCGTTTGCCCTTGCGCTGACGCTGGCGGTGATTTTGCCGATCGTGCTGATCGTGGCGGTGTTCGGGGCGTTCGGATCGGTGCTCGGCAGCCAGTTTGCCTTGCTGTATGACAAGATTCCGGGGGCATTTGCCTATGCGCAGGAGTGGCTGCGGAGCAATGCTGCCGGGCAGGAGCTGCTGGCGCGATCCGAGGGCTTCATGCCGGATGGCAGCCGGGTGGTGGCCTTTGTGCAATCCTTGCTGGGCGGGGTGGGCTCGGCACTGACCGGGCTTGGTGTGGTGATCGTGGCCGGGGTGTATCTGGCGGCGCAGCCGCGGCTGTATGGCCGGGGCATATTGGCGCTGTTTCCGATTGCAGCGCGGCACCGGACGATCGAAACCGTGCGCGCGGTGGGGGCAGCGCTGAATGCCTGGCTGAAGGGGCAGGCGATCGGCATGGCCTTTGTGGGCGTGTTTACCGGAGTTGCGCTGCAGGTGATCGGGCTGCCGGGGGCGCTGGCGATCGGGCTGGTGGCGGGGTTGAGCGAGTTTGTGCCCTATCTTGGCACCTTTGTGGTGGCCATACCGGCGATCATCCTGGGCTTTTCGCAAAGCCCGGAGACGGGCATCTGGACACTGGTGGCGCTGGTGGTGATCCAGCAGGTGCAGGGCAATATCGTGAGCCCGCTGGTGCAGAGCCGGATGGTGGAGCTGCCGCCGGCGTTGACCATCTTCTCGCTGTTTGCCGCCGGCATCCTGCTGGGGCCGATGGGGGTGATCCTGGCGGTGCCGCTGACGGTGGTGGGGTTGACGCTGCTGAAGGAGCTTGTGGTGCATCCGGGGCACGAAAGGGCTGCGGCAGACGCGGCAAGACGGCAGGCGTGAGCTTGCTGGGTGTCCGGGCATTATCGGGGAGGGCGATGTGCCGGCATTCCTGCTGCTGATGAAGCTTTTGCTCTATTATGCGCTGCTGGCCGCCATCGTGCTGGTGGTGCTGTGGATTTATCCGCCCTTGCAGGATAGCCTGCCGATTGGCCGGGTGCAGGCGCTGCTGGCGCAGACCGGCGATCTTTCGGTGATTGCCGCCGGGCTTCCGCCGGAGCTGCACCAGCCGGCATCGGCCGTGGCGCGGGTTCCCGGCGTGCCGGCGTTTGTTGGCAGCTTGATCTGGCTGGGTGCGGCGATCATTGGCGCGCTGCTGGCTTC
The DNA here is from genome assembly GCA_020693225.1 of Sandarakinorhabdus sp. Classification (GTDB taxonomy): domain Bacteria; phylum Pseudomonadota; class Alphaproteobacteria; order Sphingomonadales; family Sphingomonadaceae; genus Sandaracinobacteroides. The sequence continues at coordinate 11,771 of JAIMJL010000005.1, forward strand.
GCTGCCGGTGAGCTGGGTGTATATGGCGATCCGCAACCCACGCGACTACGACCAGTCTCTGGTGGATACCATCGTGCTGCTGCCGATGGTGGTGACCAGCATCGTGGTCATCGTGCAGCATTCGCTGGCGCTGGCCTTTTCGCTGGCCGGAATTGCCGGGGCGGCGCGCTATCGCAACACGATGAAGAGTTCGGGCGACCTGCTCTTCATCCTGCTTTCGATCGGCATCGGCCTTTCGGCCGGAATCGGCGCGGTGGAGCTGGCGATCCTGAGCTCGGCGGCGTTCAACTTCGCCTTCCTGCTGCTTTGGGTGACCAACTATGGCGAGCGCAGCGAAATGAAGCGCTTTCTGGGCGAGTTCGAGCATGGCAATGGAAATGGCGGCGGCGGGAATGGCGGCGGGAATGATGAGCCGCGCGCTGCCAAGCCGCGCAAGCCGAAGCTTGCCGACGACTCTTTGGAACGCAAGATGAAGCAGGACGACTGGGACGGGCTTTGAGGCTGGCGGTTGCAGTGTGCTGCCGGGTTCAGATGTCCTGCGCCAGCCGGCCATAAAGCGCCGGGCGGCGATCGCGGAAGAAGCCGAAGGCGGCGCGGTGGCGGGCGATTTCGGCGAGATCGAACGCGGCGACGATGCTGCCTTCGCTCTCGGTATCCATTTCCGCCAGCATGTCGCCACGCTGGTTGCAGATGAAGCTGTTGCCATAGAAGCTCTGGCCGGATTCGCAGCCGATGCGGTTGGCGGCGACCACGGGCACCACATTGCTGACGGCGTGGCCCAGCATCGCGCGCACCCATAGCCGGCGGGTGTCCAGCTCCGGATCGTGCGGCTCGGCACCGATGGCGGTGGGGAACATCAGGCAATCGGCGCCCATCAGCATCATGGCGCGGGCGGTTTCGGGATACCATTGATCCCAGCAGATGCCGACGCCGACCACGCCGTGACGCGTCGGCCAGACCTTGAAGCCGCTGTTGCCGGGGCGGAAATAGAATTTTTCCATGTAGCCGGGGCCATCGGGGATATGGCTTTTGCGATAGACGCCCATCAGCTGGCCGCCATCGTCGATCATCGCCAGCGAATTATAATAGTGCGGGCCGTCCTGCTCGAAGAAGGAGCAGGGGATGTAAATGCGTTCGGCGCGGGCGACTTCGCGCGCGGCCTGCACTGCGGGATGACGGTCCACCGGGGCGGCGGTGGCGAACACGGCTTCGTCCTGGGTGACGCAGAAATAATGGCCCTCGAACAATTCGGGCGGCAGCACGATTTGCGCGCCCTTGGCGGCGGCGTCGCGCACCGCTTGCATGGCCTTTGCGATATCGGCGTCGCGGTTGCCCGTCATCGCCATCTGCACGGCACCCACCTTCATCGTTCACACCTCCGGTTGTTGCTGGGTGATGCAGTGGAAGCTGCCGCCTCCGGTGAGGATGTGCGTGGCCGGCAGGCCGGTGACGCGGTGACGGGGGAAGGCCTTTTCCAGCGCGCGGATGGCCGCGCCATCGTTGGCGACGCCATAGAGCGGAACGATGACCTGGCCGTTGGCGATGACGAAGTTCATGTAGGACGCCGGGCGGACATCGCCGGTATCGACGAAGCGGCCGACCGAGGGCATGTCGAGCACCACGCAGCCGCCATCGCGGGCGCGGGCGCGGGCATCGGCAAAGATGGCGGCATTGGGATCATCGGGCCCGGCGGAGACCGGGATCATCAAGGTGCCCGGCGCAACGAAACGGGCGAGATTGTCGACATGGCCATCGGTGTGATCGCCGACCAGCCCTTCGCCGAGCCACAGGATGCGGCGGGCGCCGAGCGCGTCGCGCAGCGCCAGCTCGATCTCGCGCTTGCCGAGATCGGGGTTGCGGTTTTGGTGCAGCAGGCATTGTTCGGTGGTGACGAACAGGCCGGAGCCGTCGCCGTCTATCGCGCCGCCTTCCAGCACGAAATCATGCGGGACGACCGTGGCGCCGGCGGCATCGGCCACCCGCGCCCAGACGCCTTCATCGTTGGTGAGGACATATTTGCCGCCCCAGCCGTTGAAGCGGAAGGCGGCGCCCAGGGTGGCGGTGAGGAAAATGGGGGCGGTGTCGCGCAGCCAGATGTCTCCGAACGGGACATCGAGGATATCGACATTGCTGTGGCTGACGGCCTGCCGCGCGGCGGCGGCGGCGCGTTCGCCGCTGGCCAGAAGCTTGACCCGAACGGTTTGCGCCAGCTGGGTGACCATCGCGGCGACTTCGACGCGCGCGGGATCGAGATCGCCCTCCCAAAGCTCGGGATCGGAGGGAAAGGCGGTAAACATGGCGCGCTGGGGCGCCCATTCGGCAGGGGCAATGGTCATGGTCGCTCCGCCCCTAGCAGGCCAGCCCTTGCAAAACCACCATGCCTCTCCGATATCCTGCGGCGCTGAGAGAGCGGGATCACCGGCCCATCGGGCCTTGTAAGCGGAATACCAACAGACATGCTGAACATCCTGTCGCTCATCATCGGCCTTGCCTCCGGCGCGGTGGCCGTGCTCGGCCTTATCCCCTTTGTGGGCTGGGCCAACTGGTTTGTTATTCCGGTGGCCGGCCTTGGCCTCATCCTGGGGCTGATTTCCTCACGCAAGGAAGGGCAGATCCTGAACCTTGTGGTGATCGCGGTTGCGCTGGTGCGGCTGTCGATCGGCGGCGGGTTTATCTAGCGGTTGATTTGCCTCCGGCGGGAAGGGGACTTGTCCCCTTCACGCCATTTTTAATTCGGTCCTGTTTCGGTTAGGCGGTGCTGCTCGCCGGGATGGATGCCTGCGGCGCAGCGCGATGGCGCCGCAGGCTTTTATCCCCTGGCCGTTTCGGTTGCTCGCCTCACAAGCGCCATGCCAAAAAACGGGGCCTGGGGCCGAGGCCCCAGCCGCCGGAGGCGAAAAAGCATGCCGCCGGAGGCAAAAGGCCGCCGGAGGCAAGGCGGCTAGGACCCCGAACCTAGTCCAGATCGAGCGCGTGCAGCAGCGGATCGTCTATCGGGGTGGCGGGGTCGCCTTTGGGCAGGCCTTGCCGGGCGCGGAATGCGGCGATGGCGGTGGCGGTTTTCGGGCCGATCTGGCCGTCTGCGGCGCCGACGCCGGAGAAGCCGAGGGCCAGCAGCTTTTTCTGCACCGCGATCACCGTGGCGGCTGCGGGCTGCGCCTTTTTCGGCGGCACGGTGGCGAGCACGCGGCGGGCCTTGTCCAGCCATTCCAGCCGGTCTGGCATGCCGATGGTGCCGCCGTTGATCTTCTTGGTGCAGAGCCTGAAATCATTGGCGTCGCAGGCCGGGTTGATGTCTTTCCATTTCCAGAAGCCGGCGGCGACGAGCAGCAGGTTTTTTGCTTCGCCGGCGAGGTGCGGCTGATTTTCGAGATCGAGGCCGATGCGGCTGCCGACCTGGCGATAGCCGTCGCGGCCGGTGATCTGGACGAGGCCGCGCCCGCGGAATTTGTAGCCATCGCCGGAAGCAGCCGGGACGTTGCCCATGCGGCCGGAATAGACGTGATTGGCGAGCTTTTCCGGATTGTTGGCGAAGGGCTGCGCGTCGGCGATGCTGGGGAAGCGGCCAGGCCAGACCTGCGTCATGCGTTTGGCGCTGTAGTTCATATTTTCTTCGGTGATGGTCATGCCGCCGGATTCATGGCCGATCTGGGCGAGGAAGAAGGCGAGGCGGTGCTGGCCGGTATCGAGGCCGAAGCGCGGCAGCACGGCGGGGGCGGCGGCGGCGACCGCATCCAGCCGGGCGGGGGTGGCGCGCGGATAGAGCGCGGCGAGTTGGGCGCGGGTGATCATTGTGCGGATATCCCTCCGTCGATGAACAGCTCGGCTCCTGTAACAAATTTTGCCTCATCCGAACAGAGATAGACGGCGGCGTGGGCCACATCGTCTGGCTCGCCCACGGTGCCGAGCGGGATCTGTCGGCCGAGCTTGGCCAGTGCCTGCTCCCGGGTTGCGCCGACGCCCTGGAAATTGTCGAGGATTGGGGTATCGATGAAGGCGGGGTGCACCGAATTGCAGGTGATGGCGTAGCCGGAGCGGGCGCAGTGCAGGGCGACCGACTTGGTGAGGTGGCGGACGCCGGCCTTGGCGCTGTTGTAGGCCGCCATCTGGCCGGATGCGATGACGCCGGCGATGGACGAGATGTTGAGGATGGAGCCGCGCGCGCCTTCGCGCGCGGTGGTGGCGTGCAGCAGGGGCAGCGCCGCCTTGCAGCCGAGGAAGACGCCGTCGAGATCAATCGCGTGGACGCGGCGCCAGTCTTCGAGGCTGGTGGACTCGACGCTGCCGGGGGTGCCGATGCCGGCATTGTTGACGAGGATGTGCAGCCCGCCGAACACCCGCGCGGCTTCGGCAACCGCCGCCTGCCATTGCGCTTCGGAGGTGACATCGTGCGCGAAGGCTGCCGCCGCCGGCCCGATGGCGGCGGCTTCGCGGGCGGCGCCTTCGCCGTTGATGTCGGTGAGCAGCACCTGCGCGCCTTCGCTGGCGAAGCGTTTGGCCATGGCGAGGCCGAGGCCGGAGGCCGCGCCGCTGATCAATGCCGTTTTGCCGCTCAATCGTCCTGCCATGCCTGCTCTCCCCGTTGGTTTGTGTGACGCTAGGCGATTGCGGTGAAGCCCGCTACATCGCATAAAAAAGGGGAGACGGCGGTTGCACGATGGAAGCGGCTTGAGCGATGTGTCGGCGACGCGCTGGCGCTGGGGCATATTGGCGTTTGTGGTGGCCTCCATCATCATCAATGGCTTTGATCGGCAGATGGTGGCGATGCTGAAGCCCGACATATTGGCGGATTTCGGCTGGGACGATGCCAGCTATGGGCGGCTGGCTGCGGTGTTCCAGCTGGGGTCGGTGGCGACCTTGCTGTTTGCCGGCTGGTTTCTCGACAAGGTGGGGCTGCGGCTGGGCTATGCGCTGGGCAACGGCATCTGGTCGGCGATCACCTTGGCGCATGTAGCGGTGGCGAGCTTTGGCGGGTTCATCGTGCTGCGCGCGGCGCTGGGGGCTTCGGAATCGATCCAGACTCCGGCGGCGGTGAAATCGGTGGCCAGCTATTTTCCGCAACGGGAAGCCTCGATGGCGCTGGGGGTGATCAATGCGGCGCCCAATGTGGGGGCGATCGTGGTGCCGCTGGCGATTCCGGCGATGGCGCTGGCCTTTGGCTGGCGGCAGAGCTTCATCATCGTGGGGGTGGCAGGCTTCCTGTGGCTGGCCGCCTGGCTGCTGTTGCGGCCGCCGGCGCCGCCTGTGGAGGCACTGGTGGACGAGCCGCAGGTGCGGGCTGAGCGCTGGGTGGATCTGCTGAAGCTGCGGCAGGTGCAGGTGTTTGCCGCCGCGAAACTGCTTTCGGACCAGGTGTGGTGGCTGATGATGTTCTGGCTGCCGGATTTTTTCATGCGCAGCTTCGGGCTGACGGGCAAGGAGATCGCGCTGCCGACCGCCTTTGCCTACACGCTGGCGATGGCCGGGGCGCTGAGTTCGGGCTGGCTTTCCGGGCGGTTGATTGCGCGCGGGATGCCGGCGGCGGCGGCGCGGCAGAAGATGCTGTTTTCCTATGGCGCGCTGGCGCTGGCGATGCCGATGGCGCTGTTTGCGCCGACGCTGTGGACGGCGGCGCTTCTGGTGGGGATCGTGCTGTTTGCGCACCAGGGCTTTTCCACCAACCTGTTTGCGACCGTGGTGGACACATTTCCGGCACGGCGGGTGGCGTCGGTGGTTTCGATCGGCGCGCTGGTGGGCAATCTGTGGGGCGCGGCGGTGCTGGAGCTGACGGGGCAAATCCTGGCGGCGGGCGGGAGCTATCTGCCGCTGTTTGTGGCGGGGGGGTGTTCCTATCTGCTGGCCGCGTTCCTGATCAAGGCGTTTGGCACCCCGAATCGCTAGTTGCAAATGCGCAACAGTCTGCAATCGAAGCGGAATGTTGCAGTGCAACAATGATTGAAGCGCGCGCCAAGCAGGAATAGGACAAGCAACAAACGGCCACTAACGGCTTTCCTTGGGGAACTATTCATGCGTGCAATGTTCTTGGGTTCTGTCGCACTTCTTTCTGCCGGCGCTGCGGTGGCGCAGACGGCCGAAGCGGAAGAAACTTTCGGAGGGGACATCATCATCACGGCGACCAAGCGGTCGCAGGCGCTTTCGGACGTGCCGATTGCGGTCAGCGCCATCGGTGCCGAGGCGTTGCAGAACAGCGGTGCGACCGACATCCGGCAGCTGAACCAGCTGTCGCCGTCGCTGCTGGTTTCGTCCACTTCGTCGGAATCGTCGGGTGGCGTGGCGCGGATCCGCGGCATCGGCACGGTGGGCGACAACGCCGGCCTTGAAAGCTCGGTCGCGGTGTTCATCGATGGCGTCTATCGCAGCCGCACGGGTGCGGGGCTTACCGAGCTGGGCGAGCTGGAGCGGATCGAAGTGCTGCGCGGGCCGCAGGGCACGCTGTTTGGCCGCAACGCCTCGGCCGGCCTGATCAACATCGTGACCGCCAAGCCGAAGTTCGAGCTGGGCGGCAATGCCGAGCTTTCCTACGGCAATTTCAACTATTGGCGGGTGGCCGGCGGCGTGACCGGGCCGATTGCCGAGGACCTTCTGGCGGCGCGCATCGACGGGGTTTACACCAAGCGCGACGGCTTCATCGAGGACGTGATTTCCGGCGACAAGATCAACAACCGCGACCGCTATCTGGTGCGCGGGCAGTTGCTGTTCACGCCGGGCGACGATCTGGAGATCCGGCTGATCGGCGACTATGCCCGGCGCGAGGAGGCCTGCTGCGGCTCGGCCTTCCTGCCGTTTGCGCTGGTAACCCGCAACGCGCAGGCGCAGGTGATTTCCAGCCCGAACAACCCGATTGCCGGCATCGTGCGCGGGCTTGGCGGGGTGATCACCGACGACACCTATTCGCGCAAGACTTCGATCACGCCTGGCCGCGACTATGATGGCGTGGTGCGCGACTGGGGCTTTTCCGGCGAGGTGAACTGGGACATCGGCGATGTGAAGCTGACCTCGATCACCGCCTATCGCGACTGGAAGGCGGTGCGCAACCAGGACGCGGACTACACGAATCTCGACATATTGGAGATCACCGACAACTCCACGCAATTCCGCACCTTCACGCAGGAATTGCGCCTGAACGGCGAGCTGTTCGATGGCCGGCTGGACTGGCTGGTGGGCGGTTTCTACGCCGACGAGAAGCTCGATTTCACCTCCACCACGAGCTATGGCCAGGACTATATGAAGTTCGCCAATTGCATCGTGGCGAACGGGCTTTCGACGACGGCGGCCTCGATCGGCATTCCGGGGCTGTTGTCCACCTCGTCTCCGGGCTGTGTGAACCCGGCGGTTGCGCTGGCGATTGCCACCAACCCGGCCCTGCCGGCGGCGCTGCGCGGCCCGGTCGGGCTGTTTGGCGGCCTGGCGATTCCGGGGCTTTATGGCTATGACGCGGTGGCGGCAGCAGTTGGCCGGCCGGGCGATACGTTGAACGGGCGCGGCATTCTGGCCGACAATTATCGGCAGAACAGCCGCAACTATGCCTTCTTCACGCACAACACCTTCGATCTGATCCCCGACAAATTGCAGCTGACGCTGGGCGCCCGCTACACCAACGAGCGCAAGCGGCTGACGGTGGACCTGAACAGCGACAACACGCTGTGCACGGCCATTGCCACGTCGCCGACGCTGGGCGGGCTTGCGGCCCTGCCGTGCGTGGTGAGCCCGCTGAACTATGATGGCAGCTCCGAGAAGAAGGAGGACCAGTGGACCGGCACGGCGGTAATCTCGTTCAAGCCGACCGAAAATCTGCTGACCTATGCCAGCTATTCCAAGGGCTACAAGGCGGGCGGTTTCAACCTTGACCGCTCGGCTTTGAACTTCCTGGCGCCCAATCTGGAGCAGCTGAAGTTCGAGCCGGAAAAGGTGGATTCGCTGGAAATCGGTGCCAAGCTGGATCTGCGTTCGATCAATTTGAACGTGGCGGCGTTCCGTTCGGTGTTCAACCAGTTCCAGCTGAACACCTTCAACGGCACCAACTTCATCGTGGAGAACATCGTGTCCTGCCGCGATACGGTGAGCCCGGAAGGCGGAGATCGCGACTTTGCCGGCCTGCCGGTGAACGGCGTGCCGCTGACCCAGGCGCAGGCCGCAGCATCCGGCACCTGCGCGGCGGACAACACCCGCGGCGGGGTGACCTCGACCGGCGTGGAAGTGGAGGCCGGAATCTTCCCGGCGCGCAACCTCGCCTTCAACCTTGGCTTCACTTATGCGCAGACCAAGTATCGCAGCGAACTGGTTGGCGTGGGCGGGCGTCCGTTCCCGACGCCGCTGTTCAACCTGCCGGGGCAGTTCGTGTCCAACGCGCCGGAATTCGTGCAGACCGGGTCGGTCGCCTGGACGCCGCAGATCGGCGATGGCGGCATGGGGGCGTTGTTCTATGTGGACTATCGCTTCCAGTCGGAAATCCAGACCGGTTCCGATCTGTTCCCGGAAAAGCGGCAGGGCGATGTTGTGGTGGTGAACGCCCGCATCGGCTTGAACGGCAGCGACCGCAAATGGTCGATCGAAGCCTGGGCGCAGAACTTGCTGAACGAGCAATACCAGCAGGTCGGCTTCAACTCGCCGCTGCTGGGCAGTGGGACACGCGCGCAGACCGAGCGTGGCGGGCCGGCGGCAACGCAGCTGTTCGGCAGCTTCCTGGCCGAGCCGCGCACCTTTGGCGTGACGGTGCGCACCCGCTTCTGACGATCGTCTCGGGGGAGGAAGGGGCCGCTCGCGCTATGGCGTGGGCGGCCTTTCCCGTTGGGGTTGCGTGCCTTTGCGGCGGCTCCTAGCAAGCGGCTATGCCCAAGCCAAACTCGCTCCCTGCGCCGAAAAATCTGATCGATTATGCGCCGCCGGACTGGCGGGTGCCGCAGGCCACCCTGCGCTTCGAGCTGGATGCGGTGCGGACGCTGGTGCATGCCCGGCTGGAGGTGCAGTGTGCCAGCGCGGATGGGCGGCCGTTGCGGCTGGACGGCGAGGGGCTGGAATTGCTCGCGCTGCGGATCGACGGAGTGGAGCAGCCGCTTCCCAACGCACGCGACGGGGGGCTGGAGCTGGCGCTTGCCGGGCGGCAGGCGGTGGTGGAAACGGTGGTGGCAATATGCCCATCGGCCAACACGCAGCTGATGGGGTTGTATGCCTCGGGCGGCGCTCTTTGCACCCAGTGCGAGGCCGAAGGGTTTCGCCGGATCACCTATTTCCCCGATCGGCCAGATGTGCTGACGCGGTTTTCGGTGCGGCTGGAGGCGGATCTGCAGGCGTGTCCGGTGTTGCTTGGCAACGGCAATCCGGGCGACGCCGGGTTGCTGGGCGGCGGCCGGCACTTCGCCGAATGGGACGATCCGTTTCCCAAGCCATCCTATCTGTTTGCGCTTGTGGCGGGGCGGCTGGAGGCGTTGCGCGATACGTTCACCACTGTTTCGGGGCGGGTGGTGCAGCTGGCCATCTGGGTTGAGGCGGCCGACATTCCGCGCTGCGGCCATGCCATGGCCAGCCTGAAGCAGGCCATGGCCTGGGACGAGCGGGTCTATGGCCGCGAATATGATCTGGACGTGTTCAACATCGTGGCGGTGAGCGATTTCAATTTCGGTGCGATGGAGAACAAGGGTCTGAACATCTTCAACGCCAAATATGTGCTTGCGGATGCGGATACGGCGACGGACCATGATTTCGATTCGATCGCAGCGGTTGTGGCGCACGAATATTTTCACAACTGGTCCGGCAACCGGGTGACCTGCCGGGACTGGTTCCAGCTGGCGCTGAAGGAAGGGTTCACGGTTTTTCGCGACCAGCAGTTTTCTGCCGATCTGGGCTCGGCGGCGGTGCGCCGGATCGAAATGGTGCGGTCGCTGCGCTCGCAGCAGTTTCCCGAAGATGCCGGCCCGATGGCGCATCCCGTGCGGCCCGAAAGCTATTTGGAAATCAATAACTTCTACACCACGACCGTGTACAACAAGGGGGCCGAAGTGATCCGCATGATGGCGGAGCAGCTGGGGCCTGAGCGGTATCGCCGGGCGTGCGACCGCTATTTCGCCGAGAATGACGGGACGGCGGCGACGGTGGAGGATTTTCTGGCGGCGATGGCGACGGAAGGGCTGGATGCGCCGCGCTTTCTGCGCTGGTACAGCCAGGCCGGCACGCCGAAGCTGACCGTGGACCTGCAGCATTTTGCCGAAGAGGGCCGCGCGCTCCTGCATGTGGCGCAGACCAACCCGCGGCACGGCGCGTTGCAGGAGCCGCAGCCGATTCCGCTTTCGGTTGCACTGTTTTCGGCGGACGGGCGCATGATGGCGGCGCGCGCCGATCTGCTGCTGACGGATGCCGAGGACACATTCATGTTCCAGGGCATCGATGCCGCGCCGATCCTTTCGATGAATCGCGGCTTTGCGGCACCGGTGCGGCTGGCATCGGCGCCGGATCGCGCGGCGCTGGCGGTGCTTGCCGCGCACGAGGATGATCCCTTTGCCCGCTACGAGGCCCTGCAGCAGCTGATGCACTCGGCGCTTTCCGACAGCATGGCGGCGGGCCGGGATGTGGGCCATGGCGATGTGGTGGCGGCAGTGGCATCGGCGCTAGCTGGGTGGGGGGCGGATCCGGCCTTTGTGGCGGAAGCGATCCTGCTGCCATCGGAAAGCCTGGTGGGGGATCAGCAAATCTGGGTGAACCCGCCGGCCATTCTGGCGGCGCGCGATGCGCTGCGGCTGTCGATCCGGCAGGCGCTGGCGGGCCCGCTTTGGGAGGTGTTTGCTGCATGCCAGGCCGACGGCCGCGACCTGTCGGCGCGGGCCAAGGGGCTGCGGCGGCTGAAGGGCATTACTTTGGGCTATCTGATGGCGGGGGATCCGGACGATGCGACGGCGGCGGCCTTTGCGATGTTTGAAGCCGCGAGCTGCATGACCGACCGGATGGCGGCGCTTTCGGCCTTGAGCCACAGCCACAGTGCCGCGCGCGAAGACGCCCTGCGGCAATTTTACGATCGCTATCAGGGCCTGCCGGAAGTGCTGGACAAATGGTTTGCCGTTCAGGCGGCGTCCACGCGGACGGACACACTGGAGGTTGTGCAAAGGCTGGCAGAGCATCCGCAGTTCGACCTGCGCAACCCGAACCGGCTGCGCGCGCTGGCGCTGGGCTTTGCCGGCAACCAGGCGCGGTTTCATGATCCCAGCGGCGCCGGCTATGCCTGGCTGGCCGGGCAGGTGCTGGCGGCGGACCGGATCAACCCGCAATCGGCAGCGCGGCTGGTGGGGCCGCTTGCCCGCTGGCGGCGGCTGCAGCATCCCCTGGGTTTGCGGATGCACGATCAACTGGTGGCAATCCGCAAAACGCCGGGGCTATCCCGCGATGTGAGCGAAGTGGTGGTGAGCAGCATTTGATGGTGAAAATGGTTGCGCGGCTTGCCGCCGCGGTTTTGCTGGCTGTGGCGCTG
>JAIMJL010000005.1:23358-25802 GCA_020693225.1 Sandarakinorhabdus sp.
GGTTTTGCTGGCTGTGGCGCTGCCGCTGGCAGCACAGGATGTGGCGCTGCCGCTGGCAGCGAAGGGGCCTGCCCTGGCGGCGGCGCCACTGGCCGAACTCGTGCGCAAGGTGGACATCCCCTATGAGCAGTTCACGCTGCCCAACGGGCTGCGCGTGGTGGTGCACACCGATCGCAAGGCGCCGCTGGTTTCGGTGGGCGTGTGGTATCATGTGGGATCGAAGGACGAGCCGGTGGGGCAGGCCGGCTATGCGCATCTGTTCGAGCATCTGATGTTCTATGGCTCGCAGCACAACCAGCAAGAGCATTTCAAGCCGCTGGAGGCGATCGGGGCGACCGACTTCAACGGCACCACGAGCTTTGACCGCACCAATTATTTCCAGACCGTGCCGACCCCGGCGCTGCCGCTGGCGCTGTTTCTGGAATCCGATCGCATGGGCTGGCTGCTGCCGGCGCTGACGCAGGACAAGCTGGATGCGCAGCGGGGCGTGGTGTTCAACGAGAAGAAGCAGGGCGAAAACCAGCCCTATGGGATGCTGTTTCCGGCGCTGCTGGCCGGGCTGTATCCGGCCGATCACCCCTACAGCGGATCGAGTATCGGCCGGGTGGAGGATCTGGAAAAGGCAACGCTGGCCGACGCGCGGGCGTGGTTTGCCGCCAACTATGGGCCGAACAACACGGTGCTGGTGCTGGCCGGGGATATCGATGCCACGACCGCGCGGCCGATGGTGGAGGCGGCCTTTGGCCAGATTCCGGCCGGGCCGACTCCGGCGCGGTTTGCGGCACCGGTTCCCAGGCGCGAAGCGACCACGCGGGCGGTGATACGCGACAAGGTGGCTACCGCGCGGCTGGTGCGCGGCTGGGCCATTCCGGGGCAGAATGACGCCGATTCGGTGAATCTTTCGATTGCGCTGGCAACGCTTGCCGGCGGCGCTACATCGCTGCTGCATGAGGCGCTGGTGCGCGATGAGCGGCTGGCGGTTGCGGTTTCCGGCGGGACCCTGGCGCTGGAGGAGGGCGGCATTGCCAATCTGATGGTGGATGTGCGGCCGGGCGTGGATCCGGCGGCGGTGGAGGCGCGCATCGATGCGCTGCTGGCCGGCTGGCTGCGGGCGGGGCCGAACGCCGACGATGTGGCGCGCGTTGCCATGCGGGCGGCATCGGGCACGATTCGCGGGCTGGAGAAGGTGGGCGGCTTTGGCGGCAAGGGCGTCGCGCTGGCCGAGGGAGCTCTTTATGCCGGCGATCCGGGCGATTATGCCCGCGAGCTTGCGGCCTATGCGGCGGCAACGCCGGAGACGGTGCGGGCGGCGGCGAATCGCTGGTTGGCGAAGGGGGATCATCGGATTGCGGTGGTGCCCGGCGAGCGCGAAGCGCTGGCCAAACCGGCATCCGAGCGCGAAGCGCTGGCCAAACCGGCATCCGAGCGCGAAGTGCTGGCCAAACCGGCATCCGAGCGCGAAGCGGAGGCGGGATTGCCGACGCCACTGCCACGAACGATCGCGCGCGCGGCGGTGCCGGCGGTGGCATCGGCACCGGTGGGCGTTCCGATCGACCGCACCAGGGGTCTGCCGGCGGTGGGCGAGGCGACGCGGCTGGTGCTGCCGCCGATCGAGCGGGCGACATTGTCCAACGGCATGAAGGTGGTGTTTGCGCCGTCGCGCAGCGTGCCTTTGGTGCGGCTGCTGCTGAGTTTCGATGCGGGCGTTGCCGGCGATGATCGCCGCAAGCCGGGAACGCAAGGTATCATGCTGGCGATGCTGGACGAGGGCAGTAACGGCGCACTGGGACCAATGAGCGGGCCGCAGGTTGCCCGCGAAATGGAGCGCCTGGGCGCATCCTTTTCCGCCGCTGCAGGGCTGGATCGCACGCGGCTGGGGTTGAATGTGCTGGCGCCCAATCTGGCGCCCTCGCTGGCGCTGTTTGCCGACATGGTTCGCACGCCTGCCTTTGATTCTGCGCAGCTGGAGCGGATCCGGGTGCAGGCGTTGACCGCGCTTGCAGCGGAAGCGACCAGCCCGCAGGGGCTGGCCTATCGGGCGCTGCCGGAGCTGCTCTATGGTCCGGAGCATCCCTATGGTCTGAGCTTCAGCGGCAGTGGCACCGAGGCCGGGCTGAAGGCCATCACACAGGCCGATCTGCAGGCGTTTCACGCTACATTGCGGCCGGAGGAGGCGACGCTGTTTGTGGTGGGGGACACCAGCATGGCGGATATCCTGCCGTTGCTTGAGACGCATCTGGGCGGCTGGACGAGCAAGGCACCGGCGGTGGCCAAGGCGGAATCGGCGACCATGCCACCGGCAAGGCCGGAGCGGATCGTTTTCATCGACCGGCCCGGTGCGCCGCAATCGCTGATCGTGGCGGGTGCGGTTTCGCCGCTCAGCGGGCGGGACGATACGCTGGCGCTGACGCTGGCCAATGAGGTGTTCGGCGGCGGTGTGACCT
>JAIMJL010000005.1:25915-49741 GCA_020693225.1 Sandarakinorhabdus sp.
CGCTGACGCTGGCCAATGAGGTGTTCGGCGGCGGTGTGACCTCGCGGCTGAACCAGGATCTGCGCGAGACGAAAGCCTGGTCTTACGGGGCGAGCAGCGGCTTCTCGGCCACCGCGCGCGCGATGCCCTTCCAGCTGAGCGCGCCGGTGCAGAGCGATCGGACGGGGGACAGCATTGCCGCCATCCGGGCGCTTTTGCAGGCCTATCGCGGTGCGGCACCGCCCACCCAGGAGGAGATCGACCGGGCGCGGGCCGGCATCATCCGATCGCTCCCGGGCGATTTCGAGACCGGCGGCGCGCTTTTGGGCTCGCTGGAGCGGAATCTGGCGTTGGGCCGGCCGGATGACCATGTGGCAACCTTGCCGGCACGGCTGGCCGCCATTCCGGCAGCGGCGGTGGCGGCGGCGCCAGTGCCGGCGCCGGACCAGCTGGTCTGGGTGGTGGTGGGAGACCGGGCGAGTGTGTTGCCGCAGCTGCAAAAGCTGGGCCTGCCGATCGAGGAGCGCCCGGCCACGGGGCCTATGCCGGCAGCGCCGCCAGGCGCTGCCGCACCAGGGCGTGCGCCTCGGCAGTGATCGGCCAGCCCCAGGTGATGACTGCGGCGAGCAGGGCGAGCGCCAGCGGCGGGCCGATGAACAGGGCGACGAGGCCGTTTATGGCAGCATCCGTGTTGGCGGCGCCGGGGGCGGCGTTGAAGCCGATCAGCCCGAGGATCGGATAGGTGAGGCCGACGGGGATGGCGTAGCCGAGCTTGGCAGTGGCGGTGAGCAGGGCGAAATTGAGACCGGTGGTATCGAGCGCGGCACCGCCTTTTTCGCGGCGGTCCAGCGCCTGCGCATCATTGAGATCGGCAAGCATGGCGCGCAGCAGGAAATTGGGGGCTGCCACCGGGATGCCGGCGATGGCCATGGCAATGGCGGCAAGCGCGAAATCGCCCGCCGGAACGGCAATGACGCCGAGCTGGGCCAGGCCGATCATCAACACCGCAGCAGCGGCGGCGCGGTGTTTGCCGAAGCGTTTGGCGGCACGGACCCACAAGGGCGCGGCAGCGAGGCCGGCGACGAAGTAGAACAGCAGCAAGGTGGACGCGACCGTGGCAGATGTGCCCTTGGCGGCGACAAAGTAGAACAGGAACAGCGCGCCGGTGATGCCCGGCACCACCGACATCAGCAGATCGGCCAGCAACAGCCGCAGCATGCGCGAATCGGCGAGGACAATCCTGAGATCCTTCAGGCGCACGCCGTGGCCGCCTTCGATGGTGGCCTCGCCTTCCGGGACATGGGCAGCGGCCAGCAGCACCGTGAGCGGGATAAGCGCGATGACGAACCAGCCCATCGCCTGAACGCCGGTGGTGACGGTGGCACCGGCGATGAAGCGGGTGGCGATCGGCGGGATGAGCAGAACCAGCAATATCCCTGCGACATTCATCGCCGTCCACCAGCCGAAGATGCGCGCCCGTTCGCCATAATCGGATGACAGTCGCGATCCCCAGGCGGTTTGCGCCAGAAAGACGCAGGAATAGCCGAAGTAGAGGATCAGCAGCGAGCCGAACACCCGCCAGGCGGGAACGCCGGGGGAGGCCATGAACAGCAGCCAGACGCCGAGCATCAGGATGGCGCCACCGGCCACCATCCACGGGCGGAACTGGCCGAAGCGGGAGCGGGTGTTGTCCATCAGGCCGCCAAGCAGCGGATCGATCGGGATGTCGATCAGCCGGACGACCGCGAACAGGAAGCCGACGGTGGCCAGCGGCAGGCCCAGCGTGCCGGCATAATAGGGCGGCAGATAGACGACGAGGGGAAGCCCCATGGCGGCGACCGGCAGGCACGGCCCGCACCAGGCCCAGAGATGGCTGCTTCGCACCCGCAAACTGTTGCTCCCCCCTTGCCTCGTTGGCTGGCACCTTGCCGCATAGCCGTGCCGGGCGCTAGACCGGGGTATGGCCATTCCTTCCGCGGCAGACAGTGCGGCGCTGGCGCGCGGCGGCCGGGTGAATTTCCTCGGATTTCTGCTGCGGCTGATGGCGCGGCTGCCCTTTCTGGTGATCGCCGGGCGCTTGTATGGCGCGGAGGACCTGGGGCGATTCGCCTATGCGACGATGGTGGTTGAGCTGGCGGCGGCGGTGGCCGTGGTGGGGCTGCGGCGCGGGCTGGCGGCGGAAATGGCGAGCCATCGCGAGCCGGAAACGCATGTGATCGCGGATGCGCTGCTGCTTTCCGTGCTGCTCGCGGCGGTGGCGGCGGCGGTGCTGATCGCCGCGCCGGGGCTGATGTTTCCGGGCGGCACGGGCGTTGCCTTCGAGCCGCTGTTTGCGTTGATCATTTTCGCTATCGTGCTTTCGGATGTGTCTTTGGCGGCGATGGCCTTCCGGCACCGGATCGATGCGCAGGTGCGTGCCCGCTCGCTGATCGAGCCATGGGTTTTGACGATTGCCGCCGTGCTGCTGACCTTCACGCCGCTGAAGGGCGACGGGTTGCTGATCGCCTATCTGGTGTCGCTGGTGGCGGCCTGCGCGGCATCGCTGATCCCGACCTGGCGGCTGTTTGGCCGGGCGGAAGGCTGGCGGCCTTCGCTGCGGCGGATGCTGGCGATCGCGGCGCGCAACCTGCCGCTGGCCGGGGCCGACATCATCGAATGGGCAACGCGGCGGGTGGATATCTTCATTCTGGGGCGCTTTGCGCCGCCGGAAACGGTGGGGGTATACTATGTGGCGCAGCAGGTGGCGACGCTGGCGGGCAAGGTGCGATCGAGCTTCGATCCGATCCTCGCGCCGATGCTGGCCTCTGCGCTGGTGCGCGGCGAGCGGGCGCTGGCGGCGGCGCATGTGCGCCAGGTGGGATTCTGGGTGCTGGCGTTCCAGCTGCCGATCGTGCTGGCGCTGGGGCTGCCGGGCGAAGGGGTGCTGGGGCTGTTTGGCCCGGCATTTGCCGTGGGCGGACTGGTGCTGGCGCTGCTGCTGGTGACCGAGCTGGTGGCGGCCAGCGCCAGCCTTTCGGAAATGGCGCTGATCTATGCCCGGCCGCGCGCCAACCTGTTGATCTCGGCACTGGGAATCGGCGCGCAGGCCGGGCTGTGCCTGCTGCTGGTGCCGCGCTTCGGGGCGGAAGGCGCAGCAATCGGGCTGCTGCTGTCGCTGCTGCTGGTGGCCTTTGCCAAGCAGATGCTGCTGGCGCATGATCTGGAAGCGCCGGTGGCGCTGTGGCGCTGGTCGCTGCTGCTGGCGGCGGTGCCGACCTTCGCATTTGGCTTTCTCGCCCGGCAGTTGCCCGAACTGCCGCAGATGCTGGTGACGATTCCCGGAACGCTGCTGCTGTTTGGCGCACTGATCTGGCATATCGGCTTTGCGCCGGCGGACCGGGTGCTGTTCCTCCGGGGTGCTGCTGCGCAGACGCGGGAGGAGATGCCTCCGGCGGCCGGGGCCTGAGGCCACGGACCCTCGATTTTGGGCCCGGCGTTTACCCGGATGGTCTGGATTGGCCGCGGAATGGCAAGGCCTGCGGCGCCAGCTTGCAGCGCCGCTGGCTTTTCAAGCCGGCCATTGTGACTGGCTTCGGAGCCAACAAACCAAGGCACAATGATGTGGGGTGAAGGGGCTTCAAGCCCCTTCCCGCCGGAGGCTGCTGGCCTTTACCGGCTCGGGCTGGGCTTCATCACCCGCAGGGCTTCTTCTGCGCCGACATCGATGCTGTGCACCCCATTGACTTCGGGGCGTTTTGACCAGTCGCGGATGCTAAACACGGATGCGGCGTCGCGGCGGCCGGCGGCGCGGTGGGCTTCCATGGTGGGCCTTGAGAATTCGAAGCCGCGCGCTTTGCCGCCATAGGCCTTGTTGCGATAGATGATCTGGGCGATTTCGATATGCTGTTCGCAGGCGAAGGCGCGCAGGGTCTGGATATCGGCCTCGGACAGGCCCTCCAGATCGGGGTGGCAGCTATCGAGCACGCGGCGGACGACGAGGCGAGCGGGCGACAGCGACATCTCGAGATTGGTGCCAAGCCGGGTGCGGCTGGAATAGCGGATATCCTGCGCGCGGGTATCGGCATCAAGCAGGGTTTCCGGAAACGGGCCCTCGGCCGGGAAGAGATCGACCTGGAAGATATTCTTGTCGAACTCGGTGCCTTCGTCGAGCACATGTTGCAGCGGTGCGTTGGAGGCGATGCCGCCGTCCCAATACCAGTCGTCGCCGATTTTCACCGGCGGGAAGCCGGGGGGGAGCGAGCCGGAGGCGATGATATGGTCGGCGGTGATGCGGCAGTGATCGGGGCCACCCTTGCTGTCGAAAAAGTGCATGCGGCCGGTGGTGACCGAGACGGCGCCGACCGAGAGGCGGATGGGGCCATCGTTCAGCCAATCGAAATCAACCAGTTCGGCGAGCGTTTCGCGCAACGGCTCGGTGTCATAGTGGCTGATCGCGCCGACGGTGCCCTTGGCGCCATATTTGGCTGGCGGGAAGCGCGGCTTGAAGAAGCCGGGGACGCCTTGCGTCGCGATCCACATGGCGGCACCGTCCGACCACATGTCGCGCATCGGGCCTTCGGGGATGGGGAAGATGGGAACGAGGCTGGAGGAAACCCGTTCCCAGAATTTCAGCATGGCGGGGACGCGCTCGCCAGGGCGGTTGCCGGCGATGAGGGCGGCGTTGATGGCGCCGATGGAGATGCCGCAGATCCAGTCTGGCGGGATATTGTATTCGGCGAGCTCTTCGATCACGCCGAGGTGATAGGCGCCGAGCGCGCCACCGCCTTGCAGGACGAGGACGGTGAGGTGCGGCGGGCGCTGGTCCACCGGGGTGTCGGCGGCGGCGATTGCGGTTTTCGGCTTGGCCATCGTCAGCTCCCGGTTTGCAGGCTGCGCATTGCCGGCAGCAGAGGCGAAACATCATAGCCCTGCGCGGCGGCGCTGGCGAGGATCGCATCGACAGAGGTGCCGCGCGAGGCGGCGGCCAGCGCCCACAGCATGGTGGAGCGGGTGCCGGAACGGCAGTAGGCGAGGATGGGCTTGCGGGCGACGAGGCAGGCGCTCATGGCGGCGACGTGCTCGGCGGAGAAGCCGCTGTGATCGACGGGGATGGCGGTGTAGCCCATGCCGGCTTCGTGGGCGGCGGCTTCGATTTCGGCGCCGGAGGGCTGGCCGGGAGCCTCGCCATCGGGGCGGTTGTTGATGATGTGGCCGAAGCCCTGCGCCGCGGCGTCGGCAACATCCTCGAGCGAAAGCTGTGCGGCGACCGAGAATTCGGGCGAGAGCGGCAGGAAGGCGGTCATGGCGTGGGCTTCCTAGTGCAGGTCTGGGCGCAGGTCTGGCGGACGGGCTTCGTCGGTGAGCGGCTGAAGCGCGTCTGCAAAGGGGATGATTTGCTGCCGTTCTTCGCCGAGGCGGCGGATGGCGACCGTGCCTTCATCGGCCTCGCGGCGGCCAACGACGAGCAGGACGGGGACCTTGGCGAGGCTGTGTTCGCGCACCTTGTAGTTGATCTTTTCGTTGCGCAAATCGGCTTCGGCGCGGATGCCGGCGGCCTGCAATTGCGCGACCAGGCCTTCGGCATAGCTGTCAGCATCGGAAACGATGGTGGCGACCACGACCTGCAAGGGGGCCAGCCAGAGCGGGAAGCGGCCGGCATAATGTTCGATCAATATGCCGATGAAGCGTTCGAAGGTGCCGAGGATGGCCCGGTGCAGCATCACCGGGCGATGACGCTCGCCGTCTTCGCCGACATAGCTGGCGTCCAGCCGATCGGGCAGCACGCGATCGGACTGGATGGTGCCGACCTGCCAGGTGCGGCCGATGGCGTCGGTGAGGTGAAACTCCAGCTTGGGGGCATAGAAAGCCCCTTCGCCGGGAAGCTCTTCAAAGCCCGCCTTGATGGTGTCCGGCAGGCGGGACACCAGCACCGCGCGGCGCAGTTCCTCTTCCGAGAGGTCCCACAGTTCGTCTGAGCCGAACCGCTTTTCCGGGCGCAGCGCCAGCTTGACGGCATAATTGTCGAAGCCGAGATCGGCATAGACCGAGTGCAGCAGATCGATGAAAGCCGCCACTTCGCCGATCAGCTGGTCGTCGCGGCAGAAGATGTGCGCGTCATCCTGGGTGAACTGGCGCACCCGCATGATGCCGTGCAGCGCGCCGTGCGGCTCGTTCCTGTGACAGCAGCCCATTTCGGCGAGGCGCAGCGGCAGGTCGCGATAGGATTTGATGCCCTGGCGGAAGATCAGCACATGCGCCGGGCAGTTCATCGGCTTCAGCGCCATCCAGGCGGCGTCGTTGCTGATGACCGGGCCTTCGTCCTCGGTGTTGGGCACTTCGTCGGGAATGACGAACATGTTTTCGCGATATTTGCCCCAGTGGCCGGACTGTTCCCACTGGCGGGCGTCCATGATCTGCGGCGTTTTCACTTCCAGATAGCCGGCGGCATCGAGCCGGCGGCGCATATAGGCTTCCAGCGCGCGGTAGATCACGAAGCCGCGCGGGTGCCAGAATACGCTGCCGTGCGCTTCGGATTGCAGGTGGAACAGGTCCATGTCCTGGCCGATGCGGCGGTGATCGCGTTTGGCGGCTTCCTCCAGCCGCACCAGATGCGCGTCCAGCTGCTTTTTCGACAGCCAGCCGGTGCCATAGATGCGGCTGAGCTGCGGATTTTTCTGATCGCCGCGCCAATAGGCCCCTGAAACACGGGTGAGTTTGAAAGCGGCCGGATCCAGCTTGCCGGTGGAGGGAAGGTGCGGCCCGCGGCACATGTCCATCCAGTCGGCGCCGGACCAGTAGACCGAGAGATCCTCGCCCTGCGGCAGTTCGGCGGCCCATTCGGCCTTGAAATGTTCACCCTGTTCGCGCCAGCGGGCGATCAGCGCCTCGCGCGCCCAGACCTCGCGGCGCAGCGGCTTGTCGGCGGCGATGATCCGGCGCATTTCGGCTTCGATGGCCGGGAGATCATCGTCGGTGAACGGGCGGTCCTTCGGCGCGAAATCATAATAGAAGCCATCATCGGTGGAGGGGCCGAAGGTGATTTGTGTGCCGGGATGCAGTGCCTGCACGGCTTCCGCCAGCACATGCGCGAAATCGTGACGGGCGAGATCGAGGGCTTCTGCCTCGTCTTTCGCGGTGACGATGGCGAGCGCGGCGTCGGCCTCGATCGGGCGTTCGAGATCGATCAGCTCGCCGTTCAGGCGGGCGGCGAGTGCCGCTTTCGCGAGGCCGGGGCCGATGCTGCGGGCAAGATCGCCGGCGGTGGTGCCGCCTGCCACTTCGCGGACGGAGCCATCGGGAAGTGTGAGGCGGACGGAATCGGACACGCAAGAGGCCTTTGCAGGGTTGGACCCGCTCAGTAGCGGCGCAGCCCTGCCAAGGGCAAGCGTATCAGCGTTCTGCTGTTCAGCGTTCCACGGCGCGCGAGTACAAATGCCAGGAGGCGTAGCCCAGCACCGGCAGCACCACCATCAGCCCGAGGAAGAAGGGGATGGATCCGGCCACCAGAAGCCCGGCAACGATGGCACCCCACACCAGCATGGACTTCGGATTGCGGCGGAAGGCGTTGATCGAGGTGAGGATGGCGGAGACGGGATCGCTGGCCCGGCCATCTTTCACATCCACCACCATCGGGATGCTGAAGGCGCCGATGGCGAGCGCCACCAGCGCAAAGCCGGCTCCCACCGCATTGCCGAGCAGGATCATCGTCCAGCCTTCGGGGGTGGAAAACAGGCTTGCGAGGAACCCGGACGGCGTGTGCGGGCCGGTTTTGGCCAGGGTGTTGAGATAGATGGCCTGCGCCGACATGATCCAGCCAATGAACAGGCCGACCATGATGGCCGCCAGCACGGCCAGAGGCAGGCGGGCCGGGCCTTTCAGCGGCGCAAAGAAATTCCACCAGCTGGTGGGCTCGCCCGCCTCTCGCCGGCGCGACAATTCGTAGAAGCCGGCGGCGGCGAGCGGGCCGACGAGGGCGAAGCCGCCGGCCAGCGGGAAAATGAGCACGAACAGATCGCGATTGAAGGCGAGCGCGGAGGCGAGAAAGCCGACCGCCGCATAGAGGAAGGGCAGGAACAGCAGATCGCCGCGCATGGCACGGAAATCCGCCCACCCCTGGCGCAGCGCCCAGCGGACATCTTCGGCACCGATATCGCGGACCGCGGCCGGCTCGGGCTGATCCGGAATCACATGGCTGGCTTCGAGCATCACAGTCTCCCTCAACCGCCCCCATCCTGCGCCACCTGCCCTGCACCGACAGACTAGCCCTTTGGCGCGCAGACACAAGCTTTTCCGGGAGGCGGGTGAGCGGGCGCTTCAGGGGGCGGGTTCGAGCCTGCGGTTCACCAGGCGGCCATCGGGGGTGAGCAGGGTGACGATCTGCATGGGCTGCTGCTGCAACTGGGCTTCGAGGCCCGGTGCTGAACTTTCGGAGACGAAAATTCGGCTGGAAAAGGCGGGCGGCCCGGCTTCGGGGCGGAAGGCGGGGCGAAGCTGAATGGCGCTGGCGGCGAGATCGACGCGCGCCGGGCAGGTGGCATCAGGGGGCGCAATGGTGGCAACAACAGTTGCACCTTCGCGGGAGAGGCAGAGGCTGCACTGCCCATCCGGGCAATTGCTGCCTCTTACCTGCCAGGCAAAGGTGAAGGCGATGTAGCGGCCGCGCAACGGATCGCGTGGATCATAGCCGGTGATGGGGATCACCCATTCGCTGGCGCCACCAAGCGCGGCCTGCCGGGTGCCGATGCCGACCGCCAGACCGATCAGCGGCAACAGGAGCGCGGCAGCGAGCAGGCGGCGATTCATTGGCGGCCTCCTTGCGCCGCCTTGCGGTGGCGGATGACGCGGTGCCAGGCATAGGCCAGCGCCACCAGCAGCGCGCCGCCGGCAATCAATCCGCCGCCGGTGGCAGCGAGCGAGCCGAACAGCTCGATATAGATGATGAAGATGCGGATGCCGATGGCGGCGATGGCAACGGCGAACAGGGCGTTCCAACCGGCGCGCGCGGCGGCGAGCGCGATCCAGCCCCAGAAGGCGGCGAACAGCAGCACGCCGATCAGGCGGGACACCCAGATATCCGGGTGCGGGACGGCGAGCGCGAGGGCGGCGGCAAGCGTGGGTCCAAGCAGCAGGGCGGGCCAGATTGCGGCATTGCCCGCACTTTGCCGGCGGGAAACGAGGACAGCGGCCCCGGCTGCCAGCAGCGGCAGCACGAAGCGGATGGCCATGTCTGCGGCTTCGCTGGCGGTGATTGCGGAGGCCCAGCCGAAATGCGCGATGCTGGCAGCGGCCAGAAGCGCGACAATGGCGGTTTCGCGCACGGCGGTGGCGAAGGCGGGTGCCGTGCGCGGGAGGAAGGAAATCAGCATGAGGACGGCAGGCATCGCCATGGCGGCACCATGAACCCAGAGCCACACGCCCTTGCCATCGGCGTGATCGGTGGCCAGTGCCAGTGGGCCGGCCAGCGCCAGCAGCGCCCAGCCATAGCCGGTGACCCGCGTTTGCCCGGCCAGCAGCAGCAGCGGGGACATCAGCGCGAGCCAGAGCAGCAAGGCCTGCCAGAGCGGGCCGGTGAGCTGGTACACCTGCGCCTGCAGCGCGATCCCGGCCAGCACCAGCGCGCCGAGCAGGAACAGCGCGGCCTCGGCAAGCCATGCGCGATTGCGCGCACTGGCCCACCAGACGGCTGCCGCAGCGGCTGCGGCAAGCAGCATGTGGACGGCGAGCTTGGCGCTTGCCGGGATGCGATCCCAGTTGGCCGAAACGACCAGGATGAGGCCGAGCGCCAGCGCCAGCAGGCCGAGGCCGACGATGGCCCACAACGCGACGGGGCGCTGCTCGCGCGCTTCGTAGGCGCGGATCTGCGCGGCGGTCGGTTCGGTGATGAGCCCGGCGGCGGTCCAGCGGGCCAGTTGGCGATCGAGCGACATGGAGCCGGTCTGCCCGCGACACTTGCTGATGGCAAGCCTTTCAACCGGGCCTTTCAACCGGGCCTTTCAACCGGCGAAGGGCTGCCTACATTGCATGGCAGGCGGCCATCGGGCTGCGGCAAGAAAGGCGTGTGTTTTTCCGCATGAGTGATACCCCGACGTGGCATGGCACGACGATCGTGTCGGTGCGCAAGAATGGTGCAGTGGTGGTGGCCGGGGATGGCCAGGTATCGCTGGGCCAGACCGTGATCAAGCCGAACGCCAAGAAGGTGCGCCGGCTGGGCAGCGACGGCGCGGTGATTGGTGGCTTTGCCGGATCGACGGCGGATGCCTTCACCTTGTTCGAGCGGCTGGAAGCCAAGCTGGAGCGGTTTCCCGGCCAGCTGACGCGCGCCGCCGTGGAGCTGGCGAAGGACTGGCGGCAGGATCGCTATCTGCGGCGGCTGGAGGCGATGATGATTGTGGCCGATGCCAGCACGACCCTGATCCTGACCGGAACCGGCGATGTCTTGGAGCCGAATGACGGCATTGCAGCGATTGGCTCGGGCGGCAATTTCGCGCTGGCGGCGGCGCGCGCGCTGGCCGACAGCGAGCATGACGCTGAAGCCATTGCCCGACGGGCGATGAAGATCGCCGCCGATATCTGTGTGTATACCAATGAAAATGTGACGATCGAGGGTATCAAGTGAACGAAATGCCAGACCCCGCCCTGTTTCAGCCCGGCTTCGACCAGCTCACCCCCAAGGCCATTGTGGCGGCACTGGACCGCCATATCGTGGGCCAGACCGAAGCCAAGAAAGCGGTGGCGGTTGCCTTGCGCAACCGCTGGCGGCGGCAGCAGCTGCCGGCTGATCTGCGCGATGAGGTGACGCCCAAGAACATCCTGATGATCGGGCCGACCGGGTGCGGCAAGACGGAGATCAGCCGCCGGCTGGCGAAGCTGGCGGACGCGCCTTTCCTGAAGATCGAGGCGACCAAGTTCACCGAGGTGGGCTATGTGGGGCGCGACGTGGATTCGATCATCCGCGACCTGGTGGAGGAAGCCATTCGGCTGACCCGCGAGGGCAAGCGGGCGCATGTGCGCGAGGCCGCCGAGAAGGCGGCGCTGGACCGGCTGCTGGATGCGCTGGTGGGCAAGGATGCATCCGAGGCGACGCGGCTGGCGTTTCGCGACCGGCTGTTTGCCGGGGCGCTGAAGGGCAAGGAGATCGAGATCGACGTGGAGGATGCTGCACCGCAGATGCCGTTCGACATGCCGGGGATGCCGCCGGGATCGGTTGGGATGATCAATCTTTCCGACATGCTGGGCAAGGCGATGGGCAAGCGCACCAAGAAGCGCAAGATGCCGGTGGAAGCGGCCTGGGAGCAGCTGGTGAACGAGGAATCGGACAAAAGGCTGGATACCGACGATCTCACGCGCGAGGCGGTGAAATCGGCGGAGGCCAATGGCATCGTGTTCCTGGACGAGGTGGACAAGATCGCCGTGTCCGATGTGCGCGGCGGATCGGTTTCGCGCGAAGGGGTGCAGCGTGATCTGCTGCCGCTGATCGAGGGCACCACGGTTGCGACCAAATATGGCCCGGTGAAGACCGACCATATCCTGTTCATTGCATCCGGCGCCTTCCATGTGGCGAAGCCATCCGACCTGCTGCCCGAATTGCAGGGGCGCCTGCCGATCCGGGTGGAGCTGAAAGGGCTGACGCAGGGCGATTTCAAGCGCATCCTGACCGACACCGAAGCCTCGCTGACCCGGCAATATGTGGCGCTGATGGCAACCGAAGGTGTGGCGCTGAGCTTCACCGAGGATGGAATCGACGCGATTGCCCGGATTGCGGCAGAGGTGAACGACCGGGTGGAGAATATCGGCGCGCGGCGGCTTTCCACGGTGATGGAGAAACTGCTGGAGGATATGTCCTTTGAAGCGGCAGACGGCGGCGAGGGGCAGGCGCTATCGGTGGACGCGGCCTATGTGGACAAGCAATTGGCGGCGATTGCCCGGGACAATGATTTGTCGAAGTTCATTCTTTAGCGCGTGAGTTTTGCGTCGGGCAGGCAGATCTGGCGGGTGGGGGGAAGAACCCCCAGCACCAAGCGAAACTGCTGCCGGGCTTTTGCCGGGACCGTAGATTTCCGGGAAGATGCTGCGGCCTGTTGCCTTGGCATGCTGCACGGCGATAGTTCTTCGTAATTTGTGTTAACCATGTGTTGACTCGCCTTGGGGGCGGGGACAGGATTGCGCGTCCTGGAAAAGTGAGTCGGGGAAGCGGGGCACCCATTTTGGTCGCATAAACAGATTGCCAAACCGCAGCATTTTGCGGGTTGGCGGAGCTTTGCCACTGCCGGGAGACTGCCCATGCCGCGCACACTCATCGTTCCAGGCGTCAGCGTCGAGGCGCGCTTCGATGTGCCGCCGCCGCTGCCGGCACGATCCGGCATATTGGGGGCCGTTGGCATCGTGGACCGGGTGCCGGATGACCGGCCGATCGGGGTGACGACGACGCAGCAATTGTTCGAGCTGTTCGGCCCGGCGACGCGCTTCAGTTTTCCGGAAGCGGTGTCGGCGCTGGTGAACGGGGTTTCGGAAGCGATCATTTCACCGGTGTCGGCAACCGGCGGCGCGGTTGCGTCTCTGGTGTTGATCGATGAGGAAAATCAGCCGGTTGTCGAGTTGCGCGCGCGCGCCGTCGGGCCTTGGGGCAATGCGCTTTCGGCGCGGGTGATCCGCACATTCGCGCAGGATCGGCGAACGGTGCGGCGGGTGTCGCTGGAAGTGCTGCACGGCGGGCAGTCGGTGGAGCGGCACGACAATCTGGTGCTTCGGCCGGGCGATCCGAATGATATTTTCACGGTGATCAATCGCGACAGCTCGGTTGTGGTGGCGATCGATCCGACCTTCCAGCTGGATTTGCCGGCAGCGGATGCCGATGCGGTGACGTTTGAAGATGGCGCGGCGCGGGCGGCGGCGATGGTGCTGCGCGCCGGGGCGGCGGATCTGGTGCGGCTGGAGGCGCGGGTGGCCGGCGGCGGCGGCAACCGGATCAGCGCGGCGGTGGCCGAGGGGCGTGCGGCGCTGGTTTTGAATGGCGCGGGCGGCGCTCCGGCGGTGCGGGTGCGCGCGGTGGCGGCCGGGGCGGGCGGAGCGGGCACAACGGTGGCCGTGGCCGAGGACGGCGGCACGCTGACCGTGACGGTGGCCAGCGGCGGTGCGCCGGCGCGGGCCTATGCCGGGCTGAACGGGGTGGCGGCGGTGGTGGCCGCCTTGAACAGCGATCCGGATGTGCGCGCCGAGCGTCTGGGCGATCTGCCGCCAGCTGTGGTGGCGGCGACGGCACTGGTGGCCACGCGGACGCTGACGCTGCGGGTGGAGGGGCAGCGGACCACCGACTATGCTGATCTGCCTTCGGCGCAGGCGCTGGTGGACGCGATGAATGCGGCGGCTGGGGGTGACGCCGATGTGGTGGCGACCTTGCTGGGCAATCCGGCGCTGATGCCCGATGCTGCGCCCGGCAATGCCGGCTATCTGGCGGGCGGGCGCGATGCCGGGCCGCGCCGGCGCTATCGCGGGCGCGACAATGCGGCGGCCGATGTGCTGGAGCTTCGCCCGGCCGACGGGGTGGCGGCCGGGCCGGTGCGAATCCGGATGGAGAATGGCGCGGCGGCTGACACAGTGCGCTTGCGGGTGAGCATCGAGGCGGACGGCGGGCTGGTTGAACGCGAGGTGCATGAGGGGCTGGTGCTGGATCCGGATTCGCCGAGATTCCTGCCCGCCGTGCTGGCCGCCGAGAGCGCGACCCTGGTGGCCAATGTGCTGCACCCGCTGGCCGATCAGGGGGTGACCCGCTGGCCGGCGGCGACCTTTGCGCCGCGTGGCTTTGCCGGCGGACGGATGCCGGGGATCGGCGCCTGGCAGAGCGCGATCGATGCGCTGGGCAATGAGGATGCGGTGGATATGGTGCTGGCCGGGTTGCAGGGCTGGGCCGACGAATCTCTGTCGGGCGTGGCAGTGCAGCAGGCGCTTCTGGGGCATGCCCGGGCGCAGGCGGATGCGGCCAAGCCGCGCATTGCCATCGGATCGGTGCGGCCCGGCGCCAGCCGCGATGTGGATGCGATGATCGCACACCGCGGCGAGGTTTCCGATCGGCGGTTCGTGCTTTGCGCGCCTGCGGGTGTGGATGGCGCGGTGGCGGGGCTTCTGGGGCACCTCACCTATTTCATGTCGCCCACCTTCAAGACTTTGGCGCAGCCGGGGGCGGCGCTGGTGCCCTATAGCGAGAGCGAGCTCAACCGGCTGGTCGGGCCGGAGGGCAATCTGTGCGTGGTGGCCGGGCGGCGCGGGCGCGGGACGATCTGCATCAAGGGCATCTTGACCGACGGCTTCCAGATTTCGGTGGTGCGGGTGGCGGACCGGTGCATCCGCGAGGTGAATGCAATCGCCAGCAAGTTCATCGGCGAGCTGAACAATGCCGAGCAGCGCACCGCGCTGGAGCAGATGATCAAGGAAACCTTCACGCAGATGGAGCGTGACGGGGCGCTGGTGCCTTCGGTGGATGGCAAGTCGCCGGCGTTTCAGGTGCTGGTGTATGCCTCGCAGACGGATGCGGCGGCGGGGATCGTGCGGGTGGACATCGCGGTCAGGCCGGTGCGCGCCATCGACTATATCTATGCCACCATCCGCGTGCGGAACTGACAAGCAGGATCAGGAGACGAGTGATGGCGCTGCCCAATCTTTATGATGCCAACCGGTCGCGGGTGATGGTGAATGGCGAGCCGATTCCCGGGGTGCGGACGATCGAATTCCGCCAGGAGCGGGCGCAGGGCCAGGTGTATGCGCTGGGCTCGGAAGAACGGGTGGGGGTGTATCATGGGGCCTTGCAGGTGCTGGGGCGGATCCAGGTGGCGTCTGCCAGCGCCGGGCTGGACCAGCTGGCCAAGGCGCCGGAAGCGTTCCAGATGGTGGCAACTCTGAGTGGCGCGGAAAATGCCCGCAATGTGATGTTCGACCAGTGCTTCATTCATGACAAGACCTTGTCGATGGGGACAGGCGGGCACGCCGAGACGGTCTATCATTTCACCGCAACGCGGATGCGCGAGGAGGATGGTGCCGCGGCCTAGCGCCGGGGTTGCCGGAGGCAAAAGATGCAGGTGACACTGGAGCCATTGCCGGAAGCCGGGATTGCCTATGACCCGGCGCTGCACTGCTGGGAGGTGAGCTTGCTGGGCGACACGCGCACGCTTTCCGAATGGCGCTGGGCGCCGCGCAAGCGGCTGGTGGCGGCTGCAACGGATGGCGGGCGGATTGATGCGCGGCGGTTTGCGCAAGGGTTTGCGGCGCTGTGCTGGGCGCCGGAGCCGCCTGCAGAACAGGCGGAACTGTGGGCTTTTATCGGCCTGTCTTTGGCCGGGCTTGGGCCGCTCATTTCGGCGGCGGAAGCAGAAGCTGCGCTGGCGGCGCGTCTGGGACTGACGCCCAAGGCGCTGGAAGGCGAACGGGCTTCGGATCTGGAGCCGTTGCTGGGGGCGGTGCCGCAGCAGTTGCCCGATACAGCCGGCGTGCAAGACGGCTGGAGCGTGCTGCACTTTGCGGATGACGGGCTGTGACGGGCTTTGCCGATCTTTCGGCGCGGGTGGCACCCGACTATGCGCGGATGCTGGCGCTACTGGCGCGTGCGATGGTGCCGGGGGCCTCAGTGGACGCCGATGCTGTGCTTGCAGCGGGGACCAGCGATCGTGCGCACGGCATTCATAGCGCACAGGAGATCGGGGCAAGCGAAACCCGTGCTGCACAGTCGCCGGTTGCATTTCAAGACGCGGGCCTGACCACCCCCGTTGCCGCAAGGGCGCTGGCTTCGCGCCCTGCGCCGCCGCTTCTGCCGCTGGCCGCAGGCGCGCATTTGGAGCGATGTGAGGTTTCCCCGCCGATAGCCCCGCCGACAGACCGGCCGCAGACGGCTGCGGACATCCGGGGCAATGCGCCCGGCGCAGCACGGGCCGGATCGGAGCCGCTCGAGAATGCTGCGCCTTCTGCTGCAGCAATGCTGGCTGCGCCTGCGGGCGTTCGGCTGCGCATGGGTGCGCGGTTTCTGGGCCAGCAGCGCGGATGGAACGGGGATTCCGTGCTCGGCGCTCCGCTGCCGGGGCATGCCGGAGAGCAGCTTCCGTCGCCCATTTCCGCGCTTCAACCCAGTGGCGTCGCGGTGGCCGTTCCTCTGGCGCAGGTGGAACATCGCCGGCCTTCGCAGGGCGCACTGCCGGGCAGGGTGCAGGCACCGCGT
This sequence comes from Sandarakinorhabdus sp., assembly GCA_020693225.1. Lineage (GTDB taxonomy): Bacteria > Pseudomonadota > Alphaproteobacteria > Sphingomonadales > Sphingomonadaceae > Sandaracinobacteroides. The sequence goes on from JAIMJL010000005.1 coordinate 42,072, forward strand.
CCAGCCACCGGTGCCGGGCCCTTGCACCTGCCCGCGATGGCGTGGGCGGTACCAGATTTGCAGCAGTCGCGCGGCTGGCCGGAGCCGCTTGCCCAGAGCGAGGACCCGTTTGCCGATGCGGCGCTGGAAGATGCGCTGGGCGCGGTGCTGGAGCGGTCCGCACTGGCCGGGGGAATTGACCTGTGAGCCGGTCGCTATGAGTCGCCCGCTATGACCCGGCCGATGCCGATGATCGACGATGTCGCGCTGGAGCAGGTGGCGTGGATCCGCCAGCGGACGCGGCCGCGCGTGGCTTCGCTGCCGATCCTCGGGCTGGAGGGGGATGCGCAGCAGAAACTGGGACGCGGCAGCCATGAGGTGGAGCTGGCAGGCGTCTTGTTCGGCGAGGCGGCGGGGGATGCGGTTGCAACCTTGCAGGGCAAGGCGAAGGCGGGGGCGGAGGTGACGTTTGCGGCCGACATCGTGACCGCGCTGGAGCTGAAGAAAATGCTGCTGCTGGATGCCGAGTTCAGCGCGGCGGCGGGGCATCCGAACCATTATCAGTATCGCTTTCTGCTGCGGGAATCGCCGCCGCTGCCGGAGCCGGCGCGGCTGTCTGCCTTTGGCGGGCTGGACGGGTTTGATGTGGGGTTCGATCTGGGGGCGCTGGGCGATGTGATGGGCGATATCGCCGCCGTGGCGGGTGAAATCCAGGCCGCCGTGGAAGCGGCGACCGAGGCGCTGGGCGCTTTGGAGGCGATGGCGGGGCTGGCGGATCTGGCCACGGGCAATCCGCTTTCGCCGCTGACGGATGCGATTTCGGCGCTGGGCCAGGGTGGCGGGATCGGCGATGCCGGTGCGGCGCTTGGCCGGCTGCTGGGGGGCGAATGATGCTGGAAGTCGCGCTCCGGCTGGAAGCGGGCCCGCTGGCCTATGACCGGCATGTGGTTGCCTTGCAGCTGCGGCGGGTGCAGCTGCCGGCGCTCGATCGGCTGGTGGTGCTGCTGCCGCACGCGGTTGCGGTGGAGGCGGTGCCGGGGGATGATGTGGCGCTCGATCTGGATGGCGGCGAAGGCGTGGCGCGGGTTTTCACCGGGACTCTGGACCGGATCGTGCGCTCGGCAACCGGCGTGCGGCTGGAAGCGGTGAACGGGGGCGCGGCGCTGGCGCAGGTCCGCCCGGCGTTCAGCTTGCAGGCGCTGTCTGCCGGGGATGCGATTCGCCGGCTGACGGGCGAGGCGGGCGTGGATGTGGATGTGGAAGACGACGGGCCGGATCTGGCGCTGCTGGTGCTGGATGGCCGCGAGACGGCGGCGGAGCGGATTGCGGCGCTGGCGCGGCTTTCCGGGCAGGCGGGGGCGTTCGACGGCGAGGGGCAGCTGCGGATTTCGGCGGCGGGCGGAATCGATGAGCGGATGGCGCTGAAATATGGCCGCGAGCTGCTGGCGGTGGAAATGGCGGAATCGGCGGCCAATGCGCCGGCGCTGAGCGTGGTGGGCGAGGGTGCGGGCGATGCATCGGCGCCGCGCGGGCGGCTGCCGGCGGGGGATTTCGATCTGGGGTCTGCCGGCGAGGCGGGGCCGGCCAACCGGCGGATCGCCATTCCCGATGTGCGCTCGGCCGATGCGGCGAAGGCGGCATCGGGCGCGCTGGCTCTGGCGCGGCAGAAGTTGCTGCAGCGGGCGAAGTTGACGACCTTTCTGCTGCCGGGGCTGGCGCCGGGGATGGAGATCGAGCTGGCGGACATGCCCGATCACCTGCCGCTGGCGGCGATGCGGGTGACGCAGGTGGTGCACAGCATCCGGCCGGGAGAAGGCGCGACGACCGAAATCACCGGCACCGGGGCGACCGACACCGATCCGCTGGCGTTTCTGGGCAATCTGGCGGGTGCCTTGGGGGGTGCGCTGGGCGGCGCTTTGGCGGGGGCATTGGGGTGAGCCGGGTGACCAGCCTGATGGGGGCGGTGGCACGGCACCAGGCGCAGGCGCGCGCGACCTGCGAAATCGGGCTGGTGACCGGGGTGATCGATGGCGGCGACCCGGATCTTGGGCACAGCGTTGATCTGTTTTTGAAGGATTCCGGCGTTGCGCTGCCGAAAGTTCCAATGGCAAGCGGGGCGAGCGGCATGGCGCTTTTGCCGCGCATCGGCGACCTGGTGCTGGTGCTGTTTCCGCGCGGCGATCTTTCCTCTGCGGTGGCGGTGGGGCAGCTGTATTCCGGCGATCGGCGGCCGCCGCAGTTCAGCCGCGACCAGGCGCTGTTCCGCTTTCCCGGCGACAAGGCCGACAGCGACGACGACTGCATCGAATTGAAGCTGGATGTGAGCAGCGGGCGGACGCTGACACTGGCGCTGGGCGGATCGCGCGACACGCGGATCGTGCTGGCGGACGGGGAGATCACGCTGACCTCCGGCACGGTGGAGGTGGCGCTGAAGGAGCAGGATTCCAGCGTTTCGGTGACGGTGGGGGATGGCACGATCAAGATGCAGGACGGCGGCGGGATCAGCATCGAATCGGCCGGCAAGCTGACCCTGAAGGCGACCGAGATAGCGCTGGAGGCGGATGCGAAGGTGACCATCAAGGGCGCCATGGTGGAGCTGAACTGATGGGAGCGCCGATCGCCCGGGCTGACGACATGGTGGTGGGGGTGGATATCCATATCGTGCTGGTGCCGGCGGTGGCACCCATTCCGACGCCGCTGCCGCATCCGTTTTCGGGCAGGCTGGATGGCGCGCTTTCCCCATCGGTGAAGGCGAACGGGCGGATGGTGGCGACCGTGGATTCAACTGCCACCAACAGCCCCTCGCACATCCCGACGCCGCCGGGCGCGAGCTTCCAGAAGCCGCCGGCGAACAAGGGAACGGTTATGCTTGGATCTGCCACGGTGAAGGTGGGCGGCAAGGCGGTGGCGCGCGCGGGGGACAGCGTGATGACTTGCAACGATCCAGCTGACATGCCGGTGGGATCGATCATTGCAGCCGGCACGGTGATGGTGGGCTGATGGACCCGCGCGATCTGGATCCGCGCTTTGCGCATTTGGGGCGGGACCTGCTGCTGACGCCGTTTTTTCAGGCGGCGGATGGCGACCAGCTTGACCTGGCGACCGATCCGCGCGGGATCGTGACGCGCGACGACCGGGTGGATTTTGACCGGGCGGCCGGGCCGGGGGCGTTGAAGCAGGCGCTGGTGCTGCGCTTGCTGACTCCGGTGGGCAGCCTGAAGGAGCTGGCGCACCCGGACTATGGCAGCCGGCTGGGTGAGCTGATCGGCGAGATTTCGACGCCGTTCACCCGGGCGAAGGCGCGCGCCTTCGTGCTGGAGGCGCTGGCGGCGGAGCGGCGGGTGGACAAGGTGCTGGCGGTGGATGTGCGCACCGCCGAAGGGGCGTCCGACCGGCTGCTGATCGATGTGCAGGTGACGGCCGTGGGTGGCGGCGATCCAGTTTCGCTGGGGCTGGAGGTGGCGCTGTGAGCGATTTTGCCCGCCCCTATCCGGATGTGGTGCGCGACCTGCTGACGGTGTTGACCGGCGGCACGGTGAACGAAGTGAAGGAGATTGGCGCGGTGCCGCCCGATCTCATCCCGCTGGACGATCGGCCGGTGCGGCGGGTGAGCCATCTGGCCGGCAAGGTGCTGGTGGGCAAGGGCGAGCAGGAGAAGGCGATTCCCTGGCGCTTTTCCGAGCGCGATTTCGAGCTGGTGGCGGCCGACGGGCTGGGTGAGCGGTCGGCGATCCGGCTGGGCCGCAAGGTGCGGCTGGCGCCTTTTTCCACGCTGGAGGTGAATTATTATCCGGAGCGGCTGCGGCCGACGCCGATCACCGACATCAATGTGGGCAGCGTGGCGCGGACGCTGCTGGAGACCATCGCCCGGGAAATGGCGACCCAGTATCAGCAGCTGCAGCTGGTTTATGAGAGTGGCTTCGTGGAGACCGCCAAGGGCGACAGCCTGGAGAAGGTGGTGGCGCTGGTGGATGTGCGGCGGATTGCGCGCGGCAGCCCGGTGGGCAAGGTGCGCTTCAGCCGGGCGGCGGGATCATCGGGCACGATTTTCATTCCGATCGACAGCGTGGTGACCGATGGCAAGGGCACGCGCTACCGCACGACGGTTGAGGCGAGCCTGGTGCCGAACCAGCTTTCGGCGGAAGTGTGGGTGCATGGCGAAAGCCCGAAGACGAAGCTGCTGCCGGCGGGCGCGCTGGCCGTGCTGGAGCGGGCGATTGCCGGGGTGGCATCGGTGGCGAACGCCGAAGGGACCTGGGCGGCGGCGGAGGACGAGAGCGACGACCAGCTGCGGGCGCGGGCGCGGCGCGCCATTCACGCGACCGGCAAGGGCACCCGCGATGCGCTGCGCTTCGGGCTGGAAAGCCTGCCGTTTGTGTCGGCCGTTTCGATCGCGGAATATCCCGATCCGGCAGTGCCGATGCCGGGGCAGGTGCTGCTGACGGTGGCCTGCACGGTGGATACGCCGGGCAATCGGGCAATTGTGGCGCAGCGGGTGGAGGAATTGCGCCCGGCGGGGATTTTCATCGAGACGCGCTTTGCCGGGGCGCTGAAGCTGGCGGTTGTGGTGAACCCGCTGTTTGCCGGCGACCGGCTGGACGTGGGGCAGCAGGAGGCGGCGAAAGACGCCATGCGCGCGGCGCTGATCGCGCGGGTGGCAGGGCTGGCCCCGGGGGCGACGCTGCGCCTGGGGCCGATGGTAGCGCAGCTTCTGGGGGATGCGCGGGTGGCCGATGTGAAGCTGGCGTGGACGGCGGACGGTGCGGCGCTGGCAGATGGGGCGCTATTGCCCGCGGACAAGGCAGCGCGGCTGGCGCCGGAGGATGTGAGCTTCGGGCCGGTGAACTTCGAGCGGCAGGCAGCCGGCGGTGCGCCGGTGAGCGTGATGATCGATCTGGACGGGCGCTTTGCGTCGCTGGCGCTGTCGGAAGCCGGGGCGGTGGCGGGCGTGCAGCAGCGGTTGCAGCGGTTTGCCGGGGGGCTGGCCGGGGGCGCGGACATCGGCTTCGACGCGGTGGCGGCAGCGATCCGCAACGATGCCAGCTATGTCATCGATCTGGAGCGCCTGGTGATCGTGGTGGAGACCGAGGGCGGCGGGTTTGTCGAGCTGCGGCGGGGGGATCCGGGCTTTGTGAGCCCGGCGAGTGCGACGATGGTGGCCCGCGCGGTGAGGCTGACATCATGATGCGGCGCGCAGCCATGGCGGGGCGGCTGCCGCCGATCTGGTCGGCCGAGCGGGGCACGATGCTGGAGGCGCTGCTGTCTTTGGTGGCCAATGAGCAGACGGCGTTCGACGAGGATATGGATCGGGTGCGGCGGTCGCACTGGGTGGATACGGCGTGGGACCTGTTCAACCTGGCGCGGATCGGCGCGTTGTTTGGCATTGCGCCGGCCGGGTGGGAAGGCGTGGAGCTGTTCCGCGAACGGCTGAAGGCGGTGATTGCGGCGCGACTGCGCGGCGCGGTGACGCGGGACGCGCTGGAGCATGTGGTGCTGCGCATCCTGAAAGGGGTGGAGCGCGAGCTGGAGCAGTTTTATCTGCCGCTGCCGCCCGATATCCGCTTTGGCGAGCGGATACTGGGACGCGGTCCGGAGGCACCGGCGGCGCGGGGGCGGATGGTGGAGTTTCCGGTGCAGCGGCGGCGCGCGGCGGCGTTGCACGGCAAAGGGGCCTTGCGGCAGCCGCTGGCGCAGCTCGATATCGACAACAAGGGCGTGGAGCCGGCGCCGCTGCTGGGCAGCATCACCGGGGTGGCGGGCAGGCGGACGGCGGTGCCGGTGCTGGTGAACCTGACCACCGGGCAGATCCTGTTGTGGGCTGGGGTTTTGGCCTGTGGGCAGCGGCTGCAGTTTTCGCTGGGGGCGGACGGCGGCTTGCAGGCGCGGGTGGGTGATCGTGATGCGAGCGGCGAAATCTGGAGCGGTGCCGACTTTGTGCCGGGCGCGCGCTTTCAGCCGGTGCGGCCGGACCCGCAACCGCGCCCGCTGATGCTGGCGCGCGGGGTGAACCGGCTGTGGTTCTGGCCGCTGGGGCTGTATGATGCACCGGGGCTGGACAGTGCGGTGTTTGCGTCGCCACAGGCGGATCTGGAGCAGGGGCGCTGGGCGACCGGGCCGGCCGGCGAGGGCAGCCGGTTTGACAAGGCCCTGTTCGAGCAGGCGGCGGCGGTGTCGCTCGATCTGTTTTGGGACGAGCGGCAGACAGCGGCCTTCCGGATCGAGCTTCCGGCCGGCGTTGTGGCGCGGCCGCGCACGCGGCCCGGGCGCGATCCGGAGATCGAACGGGCGCAATTGTTTCAGCTGCTTGGCGAAGTTGTGGCCGAATTGCGGGCGGCGGGGGTGGATGGCCGGGTGACGGCGCTGCCGCTGGCCGAGGAGCAGCGGCTGGAAAGCCGCGCCACTTTGCTGTCGCCGCTGGCGACGCAGGAAACGCAGCGGCTGGAAGGCGGGCTTGGCGGCATTTCGGCGCTGTTCGACACGACTGCCGTCGACGGCGCGCGGCTGGAATAGGAGGCTGGGACATGCACCGCATCATCGGAACTTTGCGATTGGAGGTTCGCGCGCCGGGCGGCGGCGTGGCGGCCGAACGGCGGGCGACCAACAGCGTGATGCAGGGTGGGGCGGCGCTGATTGCCGACCTGTTTCGCGGCGCGGCGGCAACGCCGGTGAACGGGATGGCAGTGGGGATATCGAGCGAGCCGCCGGCGGCACCTTATGACAGCGTGGCGCTGACCACGAGCAATGGCGACGGCAGCGCGGCGCTGGATCGGTTTGCGGTGCCGCTGCCGGCGGACTCGATGGCGGTGGAGGTGCTGGCCGATCTGCTGAAGGTGCGGGTGCGGGTGCGCGCCGTGGTGCCGGCGGATGCGGCCAACAGCCCGGACGCGCAGGCCGCATCGGTGCAGATCGGCGAGGCGGCGCTCGGCGTGCTGGCGGCGGACGGGCTTTCGCTGGCGCGGCTTTACAACCGGGTGGTGTTCGAGCCGGTGGCCAAGACACGTGACCAGGAGCTGGCGCTGTATTGGGACATTGATTTCCCGTTCGGCAGTTGAGGAGACGACGATGGGCAGCCTGAACTTGCAGCTTGGTGCGCAGCCGGCTTTCCTGCGCGACATGAAGGTGAGCCTGGTGAACCAGGCGACGCAGGAAAGGCGCGAGGTGACGCCGTTTCTGGATGGATCGGTGATGGTGGCCAACCTGGCGCCGGGGAACTGGCAGATGGTGGCCAAGCATCCCAACATCATTGCCGATCTGGTAAACCGGCCGATCCGGGTGCTGCCGGACCGGCCGACGGTGACCCGGATCGTGATTCCGGCCAATATCTTCAGCAACATCGTGGTGAACGATGTGGCCGATGCCAATCTGGGCCCGGCGCAGGCGAAGCTGGCGGAGGCGGAAACCGACGCGCGCGAGCAGGCGCGCAAGGTGGCTGGGCAGCCGATCTTTGCCGATGACTGGAACGCGCTGGCGACCACGCTGGCGGATTCGGCGAAGGCGACCGGCGAGCTGGCGCGGCTGGTGTCACCCATCGGGCATGACCATCCCGAGCTGGTGGCGGCGATCACCGATGTGCAGGAGAATGTGCAGAAATTCTATGACCTGTTTGCCCGCAGCCTGGCCGAATTGCAGCGGCAGATCGAGCAGCTGGCGCTGGACAGCAAGGTGAAGGGGGCGATCGAGCGGGTACCCGA
>JAIMJL010000005.1:49923-56890 GCA_020693225.1 Sandarakinorhabdus sp.
TGCTTGCGCGGGTGATCGACGGGCTGAAGCCGATCGGCCAGCAGGCGCCGGGGGCGCCTTTGAAGGCGGCTGACTGGAACAGCCTGGTGGCGGCGATCGGTGATCTGGCCGGGATCATCGTGGCCCGCGCCGAGGCGGATCGGGCCTTGCTGGACAAGAGCTTTGCCGCTGCCGACCACGCGCATGACGGGGCGGTGCTGCTGTCGTGGCTGGACGGGCCGACGCGGGCGCTGGTGGAGCGGGCGGCGAACGGATCGGTGGAACAGACGGTTGCCATCGGCAGGCTGGGCGGCGAGCTGAAGGCAATTTCGGAGCGGGTGGCGGACCTGGCCAGGGCGCTGGAGGCGCTGCGGGCGGGTGTGGACGGGGTGAAGGAAAAGGATGATGCGCGCGCCCGGCAGGTGGAGCGGGTGCAGCTGGATGTGGAGACCGCCAAGGGGCTGGAGCGCCGGGTGGGGCGGATTGCCGGCAATGTGGAAGGCTTTGATGCGGCGCGCAAGGAGCTGCTGGAGTTTCGCGATTCGCTGACGGATGCAAACGGGCAGCGGATCGATCTGGCGGCACTGGGCCGGCAGGCGCAGACGCTGGAGGATTTGCGCGGCCGGCTGACATTGGCGGACGGTCAGCTGGCGAGTTTGCGCGACCTGGAGCGGCAGATTGCGCGGCTGGAGACGCGCGATGCGGGCGGACGCGGGCGGATCACCGATGCAGTGCGCGAGGCCTTGGCGGATGCGACGGTGTTTGACAGCGCGGTGGTGGCGGATCGGCTGGCCGGCCGGGTGCGTGCCGAGCTGGATCCGCGGCTGACCGGACTGGAAGGGCGGCTGGGAGAGCTGGCGCCGAAGGTGGATGCAGCGGCGGACGGGCTGGCCGGCTTGCGTGGTGCGGTGACGGGTGTGGATACGCGGGTTGGCGCGCTTTCGGGGCGTGTCGAGCGGCTGGGCGCGGTGGAGGGCCGGGTTTCATCGCTTGGCGAGCGTATTTCGGCGGTGGAAACGGTGGCCAATGGCGCGCGTGCCGATGTTGCCGGGCTGGCGGCGCTGGACGGACGGGTGCGGGCGCTGGACGCGCAGACGCGCGGGCTCACCGAGCGGCTGGGCGCGGAGCTGGGCCGGGTGGAGACGCGGCTGGAGGCGGTGACGGCCGATCTGGACCGGATCGGGCGCGTGGGCGGGCCGGGCGGCGCGTTCGAGGGGCGGCTGGCGGCGGTGGACGAGCGGCTGGCGGCGCTGCAGGCGGTGGAAGGCCGGCTGGCGGGCATTCAGCAGCAGGTGCAGCGACAGGGGCAGTTGCTGGAGGGCACGCGCGCGGAACTGGGCGCGCTGGGGGATCAGCGGTCGCAGTTGAGCCGGGTGGAAGCGGGGCTGGCGGCCCTGCAGAGCAGCCGGGCGGCGACCGACAGCCAGCTGCAGGGGGTGTTGGCCCGGCAGGCGGAACTGGACCGGCAGGTTGGCGGACTGACTCGGGCCGGGGGGACGGACCGGGTGAGCGACCGCGTGGTGTTGGGCGGGGTTGGGGGAATTGGCGGGCGGGTGATCCGCTGAGGAAGGAGGATGGCGCGCCGTGCTGGATGCGTTCGAGGCTGCCTTGATCGATGCGCTTGCCGATGCGGTGGGCGGGGCCGTGCCGGCCGGGCAGCCGCGCATTGCGGTTTTGCCGCGCGCGGGGGCTGCCGTGCCGGCCAACCGGGCGGTGGCGCTTTCGGTGCAACTGGCAGCGGCGGCGGCGGATCCGGAGTTTGGCGATGATGCCGAAGTGGCGCACCGGGTTTCCGGGGAATGGCGGCTGCGGCCGGAAATCTGGCTGACCGGCGAAGTTTCCCTTTCGCTGGCGGCGGTGACAGGCGAGCCGGCGGACCGGCGGCGCAATCTGCTGCGCGCGGCGGATCGGCTTCTGGTGGCGATGGACCCGGCGGCGATGCGGCGGGGCGAGGCGCTGGACGGTGAGGCGCTCGGCTTTCGGCTGACGGCGCTGCGGCTGCTGCGGCTGGCGCCGGTGGACGAAGCGGCCGATCCGACGCGGCTGGTGTTGCATTATGCCTGGCGCGGGCGCTTCTGGCCGGTGCAGCCGGAGGTGACCGGGCCGCCGATTGCAACGCCTTTGACGCGCATTGCGGTGCTGCCGCTGATGCGGCCGGAGCGGATGACAGTGCGGGCAGGATCGGGGCCGGCTTCGCTGGATGTGCGCGGCAATCTTTCCGCACTGGGCGGGGCGGAAGCCTTGCTGCTGGCGCGGATTGCCGGGGTTGCGCCGGGGGTTTTGACCGGAAGCGGCGCGGCGGCGCCGGAGGGCTTTGTGGGCAGCGTGGCGGACGCGGAAGGGCGGTTTGCGCTGCGCTATGCGCCGCCGGATGCGGTGGACGGGCCGCTGCGCGCGGTGGTGGAATTGCGGCTGGGATCGGGCGAGCGGACGCTGCTTCTGGGCAGCATCGCGATCGATGTGGTGCCGGCATGATCCTGACCTTGTATCCAGCGGGTGCGACTTTGACGCCGATGCCGGCCTTGCAGGCTGCCGGGATGCAGATGGGGATGCAGATCGTCAGCCTGCTGGATGTGGCGATGTTTGGCGGCGATGAGCGGGTGCCGCCGGGGCTGGAACGGTATGCGCTGCCGGATTCGGGGCCGCTGCTGTTGCCGGTGCCGGTGCCGCTGCTGCCGGGGATGGATGCGGTGGAGGTGCAGGAGGCGCGGCTGACGCTGGCCGGGGGAAGCCGCGAGACGGAGGCAGCCGCAACCCGGACGGCGGCGGGGGAAATCGAGGTGCGGTTTCCCGGTGGTGACACGACGGCGACCTTGAAGCGACTGCGGGTGGACGGATTCCGGCTGACGGTGGCGGGCGCAAGCCTGGCCGGCCTGGGCAACGGAGACGCGCTGCACATGATCGTGCAGGTGCTGGAAGGCAGCCGGGCCGGGCCGCCGGCGGCGGCCGCGCCGCACTTCGCGATGCCGGGCGGGGGTGGGAGCCGCTATGGCCCGGCGCTGGGCGGGGCTTCGCTTGCGGTGGGGGCGGTTGTGGCCGGGGCCGCGCCGTTGACGCTGAGCCTTGCGCCGCCGCTGGCGGCAAGTGCGTTTCGGATTGCGCTGGTGAAGCCGGGGGAGGATGCGGCGCTCCCCAACGAATCGACCGGCTGGCGCGACTGGGCGATGACCGGCGCGACAGCCTTTTTCAGCACCCGGCCACGCGATGTGGCGGTGACCCTGGCCGGGCCGGGCGGCGCGCCTGCGGCGGTGGCGAGCTTTCCCGGCGCGATGCCGGCCGACGCGACGGCGATCGACTTGACGCCGGCAATGCGGGCGATGGCGCGTACCGCGCTGACTGCGGCGACCGGCGATGATCTGGGGCTGTCGGTGCAGATTTCTGCCGCTGCGGGCGGTGACATGCTGGCGGCGATTGCGCGTCCGCGTGTGCGCTATGTGAAGCGGCTGCTGGCGCAGCCTCAGCCGATGATTTTGCGCGGCAATCGCGCGGAGCTGCGGCTGGCGGTGCCGGGCGGGCTGGTGCCTAGCGGGCTGAGCCTGGCGATTGACGGGCGCTATGGCGTGCCAAGGTTGCTGGATTCGGTTGCGTTGCCGACCGGGCGGCAGCGCAACGGCTATCGGCTGGTGCCGGGGCGGCGGCTGGCGGTGCCGCTGGGTTTGACGGCAGCGGAGCAACTGCTGCCGCTCAGGCGGCTGGCGGCGTTCGGGCGGGCCGAGGCGCCGGCAGCGCTGCTGCTGGGGCTGGCGCTGGGGCATGGGGCGGTGCCTGGGGCGGCGCACGGCGAGCCGGTGGCGGTTCCGGTGGCGGCGACATCAGAGATGGGCTGGCACCGCGGCGAATGGCGGCTGCCGGCGTTGGCACCGCCGCACGCCGAACGGCTGTTCCTGACGGTGGAAGTGACGCATGGAGCGTTTCTGCTGGCGACCGATCCGGCGGCGGGAGGCGAAGCGCTGCTGGACGAGGGCGGCGGCTGGATGGCGGCTATTGCAGCACCGCTTGTGGCGGCATGGGTGGACGAGGCCGACCCTGCGACCGGGGCACCGGCGCCGCTGCACCCGCTGGATCTGGACGGCCCGGCGGGGCCGCTCAATCGCGATGTGGCGGGCGTGCTGGGCGGGGCTCGACCACCCAACTTTGTTTTGAACTGGCTGGCGGTGGCGCCGGCGCATGCTGCGATGCTGGCGGCGGTGGGCGCGGCTGCGGGCGATTTTGCACTGGGCTTTTCCTGTCGGCGGGATGTGGACCTCACGCTGTCGGACGGGATGCTGACCTATGATCCCTGGGGTGCCCGATAGATGGCCGGGCTGCTCGCTTCGCTGGATGGGGCATCCTTCAATGCGTCGGTCAGCGTCGATTTTTCCGGGCTGATTGCCGATCTGCAGGGGATAGTTGCAGCCATCGAGGCGTTACAGCGCGGTCCGGATGTGTTGACGGATCTGGATGGGGCGATTGCGGCGCTGCCGCTGCCGCCGGGTCTGGACGGACTGCCGGCGTTGCAGGCGGCGCTGGCCGCCTTGCCGGGGCTGCTGCGGCTGGATGCATCGGCGGCGCTGCTGCCGGTGTTGCAGCCGTTAACCGGGATTTCTGTGAGCGTGTCGGTGTCGGGCGGCGGCGGGATCGGTGCAATCATCGATCTGTTGCGCAGCGGGCTGCAGCTGGCAACCGGGCGGCAGCATGGCGGGCCGCAGGGAATGCCGGGAGCGTTCGAGCCGCCGCAGCAGCAGAAGCCGAGCCTGGCGGAAATCCGTGCGGCGATCGTGGGCGCGCGGGCGGCGCTGGCGGCGATGGGGCCGTTCGACGCGCCGACGCTGTTTGGCAAGCTGCAGCGCGGGGCGCTGGCCTTTGCGCGGCCGCTGGTGCGCTTTGTGCCGGTGCCGCTGGTGGACACGCTGATGCAGCCGCTGGGGACGGTGGAGAGCTGGCGCGGGGCTTCGGGGGCGGCGCTGGCGGCCAGCCTTTCGGCGACGCTCGGCACCCTGGAGGCGATCGTCGATCTGCCGCGCACGCGGGTGGCGGCACCGATTGTTGCCGGAGCCGATCGGCTGGCGGCTGCGCCGGCGCGGCTGGGCGAGCTGGCCGGGATGGTGGCGACCGATCCGGCGGCAGTGGCGGCAGAGTTGCGGGCGCTGGCGGCGGCTTTGCACCCGGACGAGGGGCCGTTTCGCGCTTTGCGGGAGCTTCCGAACGATCTGACCCACGCGCGGCTGATGGCGGTGAGGGCGATGCAGCCGCCGACGACGCTGGGCGGCGCAATGGAGAAGATGAAGGGGCTGATTGCGCTGATTCCGGCGGTGGAAGCCGATCCGCTGGGGGAGGTGGTGGCGGCAATCGAGGGCTTCGACCTCTCCGCCCTGACCGACACGCTGGCAACCGTGCGCGAGGCGGTGGACACTGCGGTGGAGCAGGCGGAGGCCGGGCGTGAGGCGGTGCGCGACCAGCTGACGGCGCTGCTGGCGCCGGTGGATGCGGCGGTGGCGGGCGCGCGCGCGGCGTTCGATCCGGCGGTGGTGACCGATGCACTGGCCGCGGTTCCGGCGCAGCTTGAAGGCTTTGTGAGCAGCAGCATTGCGCCGGCAATCGATCCGCTGAAGGCGGCGATTGCGGCGGCGGTGGAGACGTTGGGCGGCGCGGTGGAGGCGCTGGACCCGGCTGCCATCATCGCGCCGATCGAGGCGGCGATGCGCGAGGCCTCTGCCCTGATCAACGATCCGGCGGTGGCCGATGTGTTCACGGGGCTGGAGCGGGTGCTGGGTGATCTGCTGGCGGAGATCGAGGCAATCGATCTGTCGGGTGCGACCGACGCGGTGGTGAGCGGGCTGGGCGATATCGAGGCGAAGATGCGCGAAATCGATCCGGCGAATATCCCGGACCCTATCAAGCCGCCGCTGAAGGAAGCGCGCGATTTTCTGGTGGGCATCGATGTGAGCGGCGAGATCAAGGGCCCGGCGGACGCGGTGGGGGCCGATCTCGCGGCGGGGGCCGGGGCCTTGTTTGTCGATCTGGAGCGCGGGCTGGACGAAGTGAAGATGCGGGTGGAGCGGTTCCGGCCGAGCGCGATGGTGGCCGGTGCGGTGGGGCCGGTGTTTGCCGACATCGGCGGGCAGCTGCAGGGGTTCAGCCCCGGCACCCTATTGGGCGGGCTGCAGGCGCGGCTGGACGGCTTGGCTTCGCGCGCGCTGGTGCTGGATGCGGGGACGGTTCTGGGGCCGCTCTTGGAGGTGCACGGGCAGGCGATGGCCGGGCTGGAGGCAGTGGCGCCGGCGCGGCTGCTGGCCCCGGTGGAGGCGGCGATCCAGCAGGCAATTGCCGATGTGATGGCGGCTTCGGGCTTCGATACGGCGCTGGACGGGGTGACCGATCTGGTGGCGGAGGTGAATCTGTGGGTGGGCCTGGCAGCCGAGCTGGCGGATGTTCTGGACGATGCGGCGGCGCTGTTTTCCGGCCCCGGAGACGGCGAGGCGGCAGTGCGCGATTTCGTGGACGAGGCGCTGGACCGGCTGAATCCGCTGGACATGGCGCGGCTTTCGGCGGCGTTTGCGGGCGTGGCGGCGGCCAACACGCGCAATGGGCGGGCGGCGGTGGCGGGGCTTCTGGCCCCGGCGCTGCGGCGGGCGGCGGCTGGTGCGGCGGCGATTGCACCGTCTGCGGGACTGGCGGCGCTGCGGGCTGCGGTTGCCGGCTCGCCATCGGGCGCGGCGCGCAGCGAACTGATGACGGCGGATGCAGCGCTGGCGCAGGCGCTGGCTGGCTGGGCGCGGCTGCAGGATGATATCGACGAAGTGGCCGGCGTGCTGTTTGAGCGGATGTTGGACTATCAACAGGCGGAGTTGCTGGATGGCGGCAGCGTGTTGGCGCCGCTGATGCAGGCGCCGGCAACCGTGCCGGCGCTGAAGGCGGCGATCCGGCCGGCGCTGGAGGATGCGGTGCGCGAGCCGCTGCTGGCGCTGGCGCTGGGGTTCCAGAAAATCGCGCCCTATCTGGCGGGCAT
>JAIMJL010000089.1 GCA_020693225.1 Sandarakinorhabdus sp.
GCCCAGCGCCATCCCCAGGCTCATGTTGCGCGATTGCGGGCTGCCGCAGGTCAGCACCAGATCGCCCAGCCCGGCCAGACCGGCAAGCGTCTCCGCCCGCGCGCCGCGCGCCAACCCGAAGCGCGTCATTTCCGCAAAGCCGCGCGCAATGATCGCCGCCCGGGCATTCTCCCCCAGCTTCGCCCCGATCACCACGCCGCAGGCGATCGCCAGCACATTCTTCACCGCCCCGCCGATCTCGCAGCCGATGATGTCGTCAGAGGCATAGGGCCGGAAGGCAGGCCGCGCGAGCCGCTCCGCCAGCACCGATGCCGCGCCCATATCGGCCGCCGCCAGCGTCACCGCGGTCGGCTTTCCCGCCGCCACCTCGGCGGCAAAGCTCGGCCCCGAAAGCACGGCAATCGGGCAGCCATGCCCCACCTCGCTTGCCGCCTCGCTCATCAGCGCCAGCGTCCCCGCCTCGATGCCTTTGCTGCACAGCACGAGGGTCGGCCGATGCCCCAGGGGCGCTCCCGCCAGCGCAGCCCGCAGATGCTGCGCCGGCACCACCACAAGCCAGATCTCCGCTCGCGCCAGCGCCGCAATATCGGCGGTCGCCGTGATGCGCTCCGAAAGCGGCACGCCGGGCAGAAACAGCCGGTTTTCATGGCCGCCATTGATCCCGGCCACCACGTCGCCCTCGCGCGCCCAGAGCAGCACGTCTTCGCCGCCAGACGCCACCGTCTGCGCCAAAGCCGTCCCCCACGCCCCGCCGCCAACAACCGCGATCACGCTTTGACGCTCCAGTTGGGGTTCCGGCTCACGCCTTCACCCCCGCACCCCGGACGCTTTCCGCTTGCCGGTCCAGCGGCCAGCGCGGCCGCGCCTCCGCGTCCGGCTCATCCACCGGCCCCAGCGCCAGCCGCTCTAGCGCCGCCCAGGCGATCATCGCCGCATTGTCGGTGCAAAGCGCCAGCGGCGGCGCCACAAATGGCAGCCCATGCGCCTTTGCCAGCACCTCCAGCGCCGCCCGCACCGCGCCATTGGCCGCCACCCCGCCGGCCACCACCAGCGCGGTCGCCTCCGGCATCGCGCCCAGCGCAATCGCCGTGCGGTCGGCCAGGCAATCGGTTACCGCCGCCTGAAAGCTCGCCGCCACATCGTCGGTCGCATGCCGGCCCGATTGCACGGCGCGCAGCACCGCCGTCTTCAGCCCGGCAAAGCTGAAATGCGGCTCACCCGATCCCACCAGCGGTCGCGGCAGCGGCACCGCGTGGTGGTTGCCCGCTCGCGCCGCCCGCTCCACCGCCGGCCCGCCCGGAAAGCCCAGCCCCAGCATCTTTGCCACTTTGTCGAACGCCTCGCCCGCTGCATCGTCGATCGTCGTCGCCAACCGCCGATACGCGCCCACCCCGTCCACCGCAATCAGCTGGCAATGCCCGCCAGACACCAGCAAAAGGAGATAGGGAAAAGCCAGCCCTGCATCGACCAGCCGGGGAGACAGCGCATGCCCTTCCAGATGGTTCACCGCCACCAGCGGCTTGCCCGCCGCAAAGGCCAGCGCCTTCCCCGTCATCAGCCCCACCATCACCCCGCCGATCAGCCCCGGCCCGGCGGTCGCGGCAATCGCGTCCACATCCTCCAACGCAAGCCCGGCATCGGCCAGCACCGCCTCCACCATCGGCGTCAGCCGCTCCACATGCGCCCGCGCCGCAAGCTCCGGCACCACCCCGCCGAAGGGCCGGTGCTCGGCTTCCTGCGAAGCGATCCGCTGCGCCAATATCGTCCGGTCGCTGCAAACGACAGCCACCGCCGTTTCATCGCAAGAGGATTCGATCCCCAGCACGATCATTCAGTTTCGCCCTCTGCGGCCTCCTCCGCGCCATCCTCGTCGCTGTCGCGAATCCGCGCGGCAGACACCACCCGCTCATTATCTGCCACCCGGAACAAGGTCACCCCCTGCGTCCCGCGCCCCATGATGCGGATATGGGCCACCGGCGTACGGATCAGCTTGCCCTGATCCGTCACCAGCATCAGCTGCTCGGTCGGCTCCACCGGGAAGCTCGCCACCACATGCCCGTTGCGCTCCGAGGTATCGATGTTGATGATTCCCTGTCCGCCCCGATTGATCCGGCGATACTCATAGGCCGAAGAGCGTTTGCCATAGCCATTGGCGGTGATGGTCAGGATGAACTGCTCATTGGCCGCCATATGGTCGAAACGCGCCGGCTCCAGCCCCTCCAGCGGTGCCGGATCAGTCTTCCACGCGGCCGACTTCAGATAGGCCTCGCGCTCCTCGGTCGTCGTCCCCACCCGCCGCAGAACAGACAGCGAGATCACCTCGTCGTCCGCCTTCAATTCCATCCCGCGCACGCCGGTTGCCGTGCGGGATTGAAACTCGCGCACATCGGTCGCCTCGAAGCGGATCGCCTTGCCGCTGCGAGCCGCCAGCAGGATATCCTCGCTCTCGTGGCACAGCGCCACCCCGATCAGCCGGTCGTCCGAGCCTTCGTCAAAGCGCATCGCGATCTTGCCGTTGGAGGGCACATTGGCAAACGCATCCATGCTGTTGCGCCGCACAATACCGCGCGCGGTTGCAAACATCACATGCAGCCGCCCCCATTCCGCCTCATCTTCCGGCAGCGGCAACACGGTCGCAATCGTCTCGCCCGGCTCCAGCGGCAGCAGGTTCGCCATCGCCCGCCCCTTCGATTGCGGCGTGCCCTCCGGCAGCTTCCACACCTTCAGCCGATACACTTTGCCAAAGGTGGAGAAAAACAGCACCGGCGCATGCGTCAGCGCCACAAAAAGCTCGGTGATGACATCCTCTTCCTTGGTCGCCATCCCCTGCCGGCCCTTGCCGCCGCGCTTCTGCGCGCGATAGCTGTCCAGCGAAACCCGCTTGATCCAGCCCGAATGCGTAACCGTCACCACCATGTCCTCGCGGGCAATCAGGTCCTCGTCGTCCACATCGTCGGCCTGCACGATCTCCGACCGGCGCGGCGTTGCAAACTGCTCGCGCACCGCCAGCAGTTCTCCCCGCATCACCTCCTCCAGCCGCGCCCGGCTGCCCAGGATCGCCAGCAGCTCGGCAATCGTCTGCGCCAGAGTCTTCAGCTCGGCGCCGATCTCGTCGCGCCCCATCGCCGTCAGGCTCTGCAGCCGCAGCGCCAGGATGGCCCGCACCTGCAACTCGCTCATCCGGTAATCGGCGCTCGCTTCCAGCGCCGCATCCACCGCGTCGATATCATCCACCAGCTTCAGATAGGGCGCGATTTCGGCCACCGGCCACACCCGCGCCAGCAGCGCCTCGCGCGCATCCGCCGGCGTCGCCGCCCCCCGGATGATCGCCACCACCTCGTCCAGGTTGGAAACCGCAATCACCAGCCCCAGCAACAAATGCGCCCGTTCCCGCGCCTTGTTCAGCAGATAGCGCGACCGCCGGCCTATCACCTCCTCGCGGAAGGCAATGAACGCCTCGATCACATCGCGCAGATGCATCTGCTCCGGCCGACCGCCGCGCAGCGCGAGCATATTCACCGGAAACGACGATTGCGCCGGCGTGTAGCGCCAGATCTGGTTCAGCACGACATCCGGCACCGCATCGCGCTTCAATTCCATCACGATGCGCACGCCCTCGCGATTGCTCTCGTCGCGCAGGTCAGACACGCCCTCGATGCGCTTGTCCTTCACCGCGTCGGCAATCTTCTCAACCAGCCCCGCCTTGCCCACCTGATAGGGGATTTCGGTCAAAACGATCTGGTTGCCGCCGCCGCGCTTCTCCTCGATGATGTGGCGGCTGCGCTGCATGATGCTGCCGCGCCCGGTCGTCATCGCGCTCGCGATCCCGCTGGTGCGCAAGATCAGCCCGCCGCTCGGGAAATCCGGCCCCGGCACATAGGCCATCAGCCCCTCGGCGCTGATCGAGCGATCGTCCAGATAGGCAAGGCAGGCGTCGATCACCTCGCCCAGATTGTGCGGCGCGATGTTGGTCGCCATCCCCACCGCAATGCCGCCCGCGCCGTTCACCAGCAGGTTCGGGAAGCGCGCCGGCAACACCGTCGGCTCCTGCTCCTGCCCGTCGTAATTGGCGACGAAATCCACCGTGTCCTTGTCCAGGTCGTCCAGCAGGCTTTCCGCCGACTTCGCCAGCCGCGCCTCGGTATAGCGCATCGCCGCCGGCGGATCCGGGTCCATCGATCCGAAATTGCCCTGCCCGTCGATCAGCGGCAGCCGCAAAGACCAGTCCTGCACCATCCGCGCCAGCGCGTCATAAATCGCGCTGTCGCCGTGCGGGTGATATTTCCCCATCACCTCGCCAACGATCCGCGCCGACTTGCGATAGGGCTTGCCCGAACCAAAGCCGCTCTCGTGCGCTGAAAACAGGATCCGCCGGTGCACCGGCTTCAACCCGTCGCGCACATCCGGCAAGGCCCGCGCCACGATCACCGACATGGCATAATCGAGATACGAAGACCGCATCTCCTCCACCAGCCCGACGGGCGCAATATCGCCCCCGGACGCAGCAGGCGGAACGGCATCGGGCGGGATCGGCGGATCAAGCGTATCGGTCATGCCTCACCCTAGCCGGGCAGTCATCATTTTGCCACAACAACCGCCTTCTCATCGGGCACCATTTCGGCCAGGATATGCTGTAATCGATCGCGGAGACCAGAATGCGCCTCTTCACCCTCAGCCTGATCCTGCTCACCGCCGCCACCGCCGCGCCAACCGCCGCGCTCGCGCAAAGCAGCCACTGCGCCGCCCTGCCCATCACCGCCCAGGTGGAGGCCCGCGGGCCAGACACGGTGCAGAACGCCCAGCTCACCCCGCGCGGTTTCCAGTGTCCGCGCGGCTTCACCACCGAAACCGTCGGCCCCGTCACCCGCTGCCGCCAGCCCGGCCAGATCCGCCTCGAAACCCGCGAACCGCGCAAGAGCTGCCACGCCGGCCTGCAGGTCGCCGCCCCGCGCAGCATCAACATCCAGAATCGCCCGGCGCCCGGCTGCACCACCGCCCCCACCATCACCAGCATCGTCGCGCTCCGGGCGCGCAACATCGGCTGGCAGGATGTCACCGTCACCGCCCCGCGCGAAGCCAATCTCACCATCGAACATCTGCGCACCAGCGGCGGCCGCACCCCCGCCGCCGAAGACCCCATCCGCCAGGATTGCTTCGCCCACGAATGCCGCCTCGTCCGCCTCACCGCGCGGCCCACCACGCCGGAGCGCGTCACCCTCACCATCGCCACCCCCGAAAACGCCTCCAGCAGCACCTTGCCGATAACGTTCGAGGCCACCTGCCCGGCGCGCTGACGCCCAACCCCGAAGCTTTCACTCCTTCAGTCGGCTAATGCGTCCGAGGGTGTAGAACGCCAGGCATCCCTCCAGGCCTTCCCATGCACCTACCAAAGGCTTGGCACGCAAATTGCCAATTGCTAATTTTTATTAACCGAATCGGCGGAGATGGGCTCCGTCATCGGTGAAAACAGGGGAAAAGTCATGCGCATCAAGTATATGCCAACCATCTTGGCGGCCCTCGCCGTCGCTGTCGCTGCGCCGGCCAGCGCCGCCATCTTCTCGTTCGAATTCGCCTTCCCGTCTCCCGGCCTGCCGGAACTCCCCGGCTCGGAACTGCTGTCCGACAATTTCGATTACACCACCAACGTCACCGTCGGCACTCCAACCAGCCTTTCGCTCTATCGCCTGCGGCAGGCGCAATCCGATGATTTGCTGTCCGGCCTTGTCCCGCGTGGAACGGATATCGATCTCGTGCTGGGTGCCAACCGCTTCGAAGTGGATGATCAGGCGTTTGACCTCGCCGGCCAGCTCGTCGCCACCTTCACCTATTCCGGCGGCATGATCGGCAGCCTCGGCCTCACCTTCATGGATGGCGGCGAAATCACCCTCTACCACCCAGACCCGCGCTTCGATTTCTACATCGATGCAACCGCAACCTACGACGGCATCGGCCCCTACACCGGCAGCTCGGATGTCATCTGGTTCACCATGCCCGGCAACACCGGCCTCTATCGCCTGCAAGCCGCCGTCCCCATGCCCGCGGTCCCTGAACCCGCCACATGGGCCATGCTGATCGCCGGCTTCGGCGCCGTCGGCCTCACAGCCCGCCGCCGTCGCCGCGTTGCACCGGCAGTTTGCTAACAACTATTGGCTGACCAGCAAAAGCCGACCTCCGGCGAGAGGGGGGAATCATGCCCCCCTCTCGCCATGCTGTCTGCGGCTCGCATTCCCCAAAATCGCCCGCGCTTCGGCCGGTGACACCAGGCCTCGCTCAAGAGCCACCAGCGGCAACCACTTTTCCGCTATCCTGCGTTCACCATCGCCCGCACGGCGCGTGGGTTCAACACCGTAATCTCGCGATAGCCCAACGCGAGCATGCCATCCGCCTCAGCGGCGCGCAGGGCTTCGCCCGCAATGTGTCGGCTCAAATTGGCGCCCGCTGCGAGCTGGTCTTGCGCCAGCGCAATCGTGACCGGCGCATCGCCAGCAAAGCGGCAGCCGCAGTAGCGCAGCAGAACGGCCAAACAGCGCAGCGCGCTGTCGCGGATCAGCAGGTCGGCCATGCCGCTACCGTAGCGGACCATATGCTCCACCGGCAGGCGTGCGGCGTCTTCCCACCATTCGGGGTTGCTCGCGAACATCGGGCGGAGGCTCGTCAGAGGAACGAAGCCCACGAGGGTGGGCGTCATAACGATGCAGTCCGCGGCCCGCGGCAGCCCGAACAGGGGCAGCGGCCACAGCCATGCGCCTGGCAGCCGAATGTCGGCAATGGGGGAGTCCGGCTGGTTGATTCCGCTCAGAATTCCGGTCTGGCCTTCGGCGATGCCGAAGATGCCGCCGGTTTCGTCACCGGAGATGGCAATTGTCTCTCCAATCGTACACCGGCGCCAGCGGATGTGAGAAAGCAGGGTCTCCCGGAACGCCGGCGCCACACGGCTGAGCCAGCCGACAGCGGACAGGAAGGCTATGGCTTCGTGGTTGGTCATGGACAGATGGCTTTCGGCTGAGCCGATTCAGATTGGCGGGAAATGCTCAATTGTAAAGGTCGCCATGCGGTACATTTGTGAATGTTCGGGCTGTCGACGGGGGAATGGAAATGGGCAAAGCAAACCTTATCTGGCTGGTAGTCGGCACAAGCATGCTGGCGATCGTGAGCTGCTCGCAGCAGGCCGACACCGGCAAAGCAGCGGGCGAACACTCAGGCCCTGCGCCGTCCGGCAAGCCCGCCGCTGCACAGCTCAGCTATTCCCCCTATGTCGACAGCGCACAGCCCACCGATCCGGACAAGGATCGCCCCTATTTCGGCGACACCCACCTGCACACCTCCTACTCAACCGACGCCGGCATGATCGGCAACACGCTGGGGCCAGACGACGCCTACCGTTTTGCCAAGGGCGAGAAGGTCACGTCCAGCACCGGGCTGCCCGTTCGACTGCAACGCCCGCTCGATTTCCTGGTGGTCGCCGATCACAGCGAAAACCTTGGCCTTGCGCCCGCGATTGCCGAGGGCAACCAGACCATCGCCAACCACCCTTGGGGGAAGACCGTTTACGAGGCGGCGCGCCTCGGCACGATCGAGGGCGCTTCCAAGGCATTTGATACTTGGCTCGCGGCGATAAACAGCGGAATTGACCCGCTGGCCGATCAGACCGAGCTGAAAGCAACGATGTGGCTGCGGCTGATCGACTCCGCCGAAAAGCACAACGATCCGGGTCGCTTCACCGCCATCATCGGCTTTGAATGGACCGCGGCGCCGGATGGGGCGAACCTGCACCGCAACATACTATTCCGGGACGGCGGCGCAATGGCGCAGCAGCCCTCCCCCATTTCCGCCTACGACTCGCAAGACCCCGAGAAGCTATGGGAGTGGATGGCGGCCTATGAAAAGAAGACCGGTGGCAAGCTGCTGGCCATCCCGCACGGCGGCAATCTGTCGAACGGACTGATGTTCGACGACATCACGCTGACCAGCAAACGACCGCTGGACCAAGCCTATGCAAAGACGCGGATGAAGTGGGAGCCGCTCTACGAAGTCACCCAGATGAAGGGCGATGCCGAAACCGATCCGGCGCTGTCACCCAACGACGAGTTTGCCGATTTCGAGCGCTGGAACCGTGGCAGCTTCGGGCCGGTGAAGAAGACCCCCGAAATGCTGGCGAAGGAACCCGCGCGCGCGGCCCTGCTGCGGGGCATGCAGTATGAGGCAAAGCTCGGGGTCAATCCGTTCAAGTTCGGCATGGTCGGCTCCACCGATTCGCATACTTCGCTCGCCACCAGCACGGAGAACAACCATTTCGGCAAGGTGGTCATCCTGGAGCCTTCGGCCGATCCGATCCGCTTCGAGGAAGTGGTGGCCGGCCGCCCCGCACCGCCGGGAGCGCAGATGTATGGCCGCGAAACCTCTGCCTCTGGCCTTGCAGCCGTGTGGGCGCCCAGCAACACCCGCGAGGCGCTGTGGGATGCGATGGCGCGGAAGGAAACCTATGCCACCACCGGCACGCGGCTCCGGGTGCGGGTGTTCGCGGGCTACAATTTCACTGCCGACGACATCAAGCGCGCCGATTTCGCCAGGCATGGCTACGCCAACGGCGTGCCGATGGGCGGCGATCTGAAGGCCGCGCCTGCGGGCAAGGCACCAGTGCTGCTGGTGCAGGCGCTCAAAGACCCGGACGCGGCGAACCTCGACCGGGTGCAGATCGTGAAGGGCGGGGTGGACAGTTCCGGCAAGGCGCAGGAGCAGGTCTATGACGTGGTCTGGTCCGGCAACCGCAAGCCGGTCAATGGCAAGCTGCCGCCGGTGGGCAACACGGTGGACATCGAAAAGGCGACCTACAGCAACACGATCGGTGCGGCGGCGCTGATGGCAAGCTGGAAGGACCCGAGCTTCGATCCCAAGCAGCGCGCCTTTTACTATGTCCGCGTGCTGGAAATCCCGACCCCGCGCTGGACGACGATCGACGCGAAGCATTTTGGCGTAAAGCGCCCGGTCGATGTGCCGGCCAGCATCCAGGAACGCGCCTACACCTCGCCGATCTGGTACACGCCGGCTTGACGCAAAGTCTGGAAACAGCCGGTCAACAGGGCAAGCCTGGCCCATAATCCAGAGTGCGTTCGGTCGGACCGCAAGCGCCAACCCAAGGGTCACGGAACGGCGTCCGATGGCCAACGCCTGTATGCACACGGCCGCATTCGAGCTTTACGGCACGCCCTGTCCTACACCCACAAAACCTGCCAGCAATCGGCCGCTGCGTCTCGCCATCAGACTGCCCCAACGGGCGCATCCCCCGCGTACGAGCATGA
>JAIMJL010000090.1 GCA_020693225.1 Sandarakinorhabdus sp.
GAATAGACGATCGATTCCGCAACCGACTTCTTCCCCTCGTACATGACGAGGTTCATGAACTTGGTGAGGGTGTGATCGCCGAAACGGGGATCGGGGAGAATTTCGCGCTTCTCGGGGCGACGACGACGTGACATGCTCCTGGTCTCCCCTTACTTCGGCCGCTTGGTGCCGTATTTGGAACGGCTCTGCTTGCGGTTCTTCACACCTTGTGTGTCCAGCACACCGCGCAGCACGTGATAGCGCACGCCGGGAAGATCCTTCACCCGGCCGCCGCGAATCAGCACCACCGAGTGTTCCTGCAGATTGTGGCCTTCACCGGGAATGTAGCCGATGACTTCAAAGCCATTGGTCAGGCGGATCTTGGCCACCTTCCGCAGGGCCGAGTTCGGCTTCTTCGGGGTCGTTGTGTAAACGCGAGTGCACACGCCGCGCTTCTGCGGGCAAGCCTCCATCGCGGGCACCTTGTTGCGTGCCTTCTGCGGCTCGCGACCCTTGCGAATCAATTGGTTGATAGTCGGCATCGGTAAACTGATCTTCCTGCTGTTCGGCGGACTTCGGACAATTCCGAACCCAACGGCCTACTCCAGAACCACACCGCCCGTGCCTTTTTCTTGTCAGAATCCGGTTCACGGCATACGCGCGAGCAGCCCCGTTCCCGGTGCCCCACGCGCACGGCTCAGCCTGTCGTTTCTTTCCCGCCGGGCCGAGTCTGCGCACACAGCCTGCCCCGAGCGAGCGCGGCCTTTATCTGGCTTGCCTCTTCAGGTCAACTGGGTGCAGGCCTCGGGGTACCCTTCAGCACGAGGCCATCTCCATGTCTGACCCAAGTCCCCCAAATTCCCCAAGCCAAGTGCGCACCATCACACTTGGCCTGCTTCGCCCGGAACTAGCCGACCTCATCCGCGCTGAGGATCCCATGCTTTCGGATGGTTCTCAAATCCCGCTTGCAACCGTCAACCGCTATCGCGGCAAGCAGGTCGCGGACGTGTTGCGAGCAGCGCGCGGGGACCTTTCCATACTGGATGCCCAAGTCGCCGTGAGCATGGGCAATCTTGAACCTATCGCAACCAATGTTGACGATGACAGCGATACCAGCCGCAGCTTTGGCGACAAGGCAGCCGACGCCACGGCCAGCTTCGGCGGCAGCTGGACCTTCCTCATATTGTTCGCCGCATTCCTTTCCGGCTGGATGCTGTTAAACCAGATTTTCGGTGAACCCGCGTTTGATCCCTTCCCGTTTATCCTGCTTAACCTCATGCTTTCCACACTGGCCGCCGTACAGGCACCGATCATCTTGATGAGCCAACGCAGACGCGAGGACAAGGATCGGCTGCGCTCAAGAAACGACTATCAGGTAAACCTGAAAGCCGAACTCGAAATTCGCCACCTGCATGAAAAAATGGATCACATGCTGAACCGGCAATGGGAAAGGCTGGCTGAAATCCAAGACCAGCAGCAGCTCTTGCAGCGCGAACTCCACGCAGCGGTTAAACGGGACAGCCGGGATCAAACCGCATAGTTCACCGACACGAAGTCCACCTCCAGGTGGATCTTGCTGGTCGATTTGGAGGCATAGAGCGCCGAGAAGCCGGCCGCGACCGAAACCACGTTGATGGCCCCGCCTGCCGATGCGCCCACCGTATAGGATTCGGTGCCTTCAAATTCGAAATCGGCGGTGATCCGCGCGGTTTTCGGCACCAGCACATCGATATCGGTGGTCGATTTCGCGGCCTCCGCCAGCGCCGCAGCCAGCTCCGTGCCGCCGGGCAGCTTGCCAACCAGCGCGGTGTTGGCAACCGCCGTTCCGCCGGCCTTGGCCAATCGCGCCAGCTGCACGAAGGTTGCCGGCACAAGGCTGGACATGGCCACCGCTGCGAAACTTTCCGCCAGAACGACCGAAAAGGCCGCCACCGACACTGCTGCTGTTACCGCCATCTGCTTTCTCCTTCTCGCTCCGCAGGCCGCTTCGGCCCTAGTCCGTTGCCACCGGGCCGATCTGCAGGTTGAATTTCGCCGATGCGCCGGGGACTCCACCGACATTGACGACGAGATCGATGTCCACGCTGGCGTTGTGGATCGCCAGATTTTCGCCCAGCAGGGTCGTCTCGGCTTCCTTGATGGCTTTGGCGATATCGCCAAGCGCCTTGGTCGGATCGATGGGGTTTGCCGGAAGTGATCCGGGGCCGGGTGCAGGAGCGCTTGGCGGATCCGGCAGATCGAAGCTGATGTCCTTGTCCAGCGCGCCGCCGATAAGCCCCATCAATCCATCGTAAAAATACAAGCAGCCCTGCACATTTGCCGCCACCGGCCGGACATGATCCTGCATCATCTTTTTCAGGTTGATCTTGAAAACGGCCATCGCGCTCAGCCCTTGCCGCCGGGCTTGTTGGTTGCCGCCTTTCTGCGGGCAGTGGCCTTGGCCGCCTTCGCCGGGGCCGAAGCGCCAGCGCCGGCCGCAAACGGATCCGCTGTATTCGCCAACAGCGTTTCGATGCCCGCTATCGCCTCGGCAGCGGCGGGGAGATCGCCCTGCTGCATGGCCTTTTCCGCCTTTGCCACCAGCGCGCTCACCTTGCGCTTGGCAGCGTCACCCAGCGAGGCCGTGGCAGCCGGCTGTTTCAGCAGTTCGATAGCCCGCACAATGGCCTCACGCTGTCGATTGCCCGGTTGCAGTTTGGGCGGGGACGACGCAGGCACTGGCAAATCGGCGGTCGCTACCGCCACGATTTCCAGTTCGATGACGCCCTGGCTGGCGGCGCGGCGGCTGCTGGACTCCGAAAGCTGGGCCGCCGAGATCGAAAAGGTTTTAACCCCCAGTTCAACCCCGTCCGCCGACTTGTCGAAGATGCGGGACATCTGGAAATCGAGGCGAACGCGGGCCGATTTCACGGCAACCGCACCGATCTCAGACCGCGACAGGCCGGCCAACAGACGGGCAGAATTGCCGATCCCTGTGGCGATATCGGTCAAGGTGGCATCAATGCCAATTGGTCGCGGCAACGGCGCCAAGGCCAGTCCCTCCCCATTTCAGGACATGAAGGTGACTCCAATCATTAACGGAGTCAATGGCCGGGAACCCTAGCGCCGGTCGTTGACAACCTTACCCCCCTTGATCACCACCCTTGCATGTTCCAGCAGCCTGGGATCGTCCAGCGGGTTGCCGGCGAAGGCCACCATGTCGGCAAAGCGGCCAGGGGCGATGGCCCCCACATCCTTTTCCCGGCCAAGTGCTGCGGCGGCAACCGACGTGGCCGCCTGAATGGCCTCCAACGGCGACATGCCATAGCGAATCATCCAGGCAAACTGCTTCGGTGTCTGGGCGTGCGGGGCGATGCCGGCATCACTGCCAAAGGCGATCTTCACGCCCATGGCATGCGCCTTGCGGAAGCCATCGCGCTGCACCTGCGCGGTTTCCAGATCCTTCCTGAGGCTTTCCGGCAGCACGCCGTTTTTCGGCCCTTCGGATTGCGTGTATTCGCTGTTGAAAATGTCCATCACCAGCACGGCGCCGCGGTCCTTCGCCAGCCGCAGGCCTTCGTCATCGATGAAGCTTGCGTGTTCGATGGTATCGATCCCGGCCTTTATGGCGGCCTTGATGCCATCGGCGCCATGGGCATGGGCGGCGACTTTCAGGCCCCACATATGCGCTTCCTCGGCCACGGCCTGCAGTTCGGCGCTCGTCATCTGCTGCTGGCCGGGCTCGGTGTTGCGGCTGAACACGCCGCCGGTGGCGCACACCTTGATCACCTCGGCGCCATATTTGCGCAGTTCGCGGACCTTGGCCCGAACCGCATCCGCACCATCGGCGACGCCATGGGTGGTCGCCTTGTACGATGGTGGCAGGAAGGTGTCGTCGCAGTGGCCGCCGGTGGCACCGATATACCAGGTGGCGGGCACGATCCGGGGCCCTGGAATATAGCCGCCCTCGATCGCCTGCTTCAGGCCGACATCGGCATAGTTGTAGGCGCCGATTTCGCGGATGGTGGTGAAGCCGGCATCCAGCATGGCCTTGGCATTGGGCACGCCGATCACCGTCCAGAAACTGTCGGTATAGTCCAGAAAGCCGAAGCCACTGATCCGGGGATCGCTGGTGACATGGGTGTGCAGATCGATCAGGCCGGGAACGAGGGTGTGGCCGGGCAAATCAATGCGGATGGCTTCAGCCGGTGCGGCCAGCGCGCCCTGCCGGCCCACGCTGACAACGCGGCCATCGGTTACCAGAATGGCGGGCTGCTCCACAATCCGGCCGCTGAGCACATCCAGCATGCGATCGGCGGTGACCAGCACGGTTTCGGCGCCCACAGGCATGGCGAGCACAAGAGCGGCGATAATCGCGGTGGCGGCACGTTTCACGGATCAACCCCTATTGTTGGCGATTGCGAGCCTGCAACACGGCGCGGGCTTGTGCAACTTCGCCGGGCTGAACCGCCTTGTTGGCGGCGGTGGAGCGGGCGGATTCGAGGCGCAACCCTTCGCCGAAGCTGGCGGCGAAGCCATCGTTTATCAGCGCCTTGTAAGCGGCGGAAAAGGCGGGATCGATCGTCGCCATATCGGCGGCCAGCCTCGCCGCCGTGGGCAACAGCTGGTCTGCCGCAACCACGCGGTTCACCAGGCCCCAGCGTTCGGCGGTTGCGGCATCGAGGAAATTGCCGGACAGGCTGAGTTCCTTGGCCCGATGGATGCCGATCAACCGCGACAGTTTCTGTGACAGCCCCCAGCCCGGCATGATGCCGACCCGGGCGTGGGTATCGGCAAAGCGGGCGTTTTCCGAGGCGATCAGCACATCGCAGGCCAGCGCCAGCTCGAAGCCGCCAGTGACGGCGACGCCGTTGATCGCGCCGATCACCGGCTTGCGGCACAATTCGACCGCCTTCACCGGGTTGGCGTCCGGGCTTTCCCCCACCGTGTCGGCCATGGCGTGCGGATCGCTGGCCAGTTCCTTCAAATCCAGCCCGGCGGTGAAGGCGCGGGTGCCGGCGCCGGTGAGGATGACGACGCGGACAGACGGATCGGCATCGAGGCGGCGCATGGTGGCGGCGAGCTCGATGCGCAGCGCCCGGGACAGCGCATTCATCGCTTCGGGGCGATTGAGGGTTACGGTGGCGACTGCATCGGCGATGCCGGTTTCAACGAGGGCCATGGGCTGTCCTGCTCAAGGATAATGCGGTTGGGGGTAATGCGGTTGGGGGTAATGCGGTTCGGGGCGATCGTGCAGCGCCTCATAGTGCACCAGCGACGGCGACGCGCCCAGCGGAACCGGCAGGCCGCCACGAAACGCCCACTCGCCGCGATCGCAATTGGCGGCGGTGACATAGCCGTTGATCAGCAGGCGGCGGGCGTGGTTGGAGCGGTTGATGCCGGAGGCATGGACAAGATAGGGGCTCCACAGCGCCACATCGCCGGGTTGCAACAGCAGGTTGGTTTTGCCGGCGGGATCGAGGCCGGCGGCGAGCAGATCGGCATCGGACAGCGCCTTGCCCAGCACGGCGCCATCGGCGGCCATGGCAAGATCGCCCAGCAAATGGCTGCCGGGGATGACTTGCAGGCAGCCGCTTTCCGGGGTGTGCGGATCGATGGCGAGGCCGGTTTGCACATAGCTGGTGGCAAGCGCGCGATAGGCTTCGCGGGGGCGGCGGGAGCGGCTGTCCTGATGCCAGGCGAAATCGCCGCCGCTGCCCTGCCCGGTTGGCTTCCAGTGAATCTGGTTGATGATCTGCTTCAACTCCGCGCCGATCAGCGGCGCCAGCAAGGCGGCATAGCGCGGATCGATGCGCTGCGCGGCGAGCGCCGCATCGATCCACGAAGGCCATTGCACCATGCGAACAACCGGGCTGGAGGCGGCGGGGGCGATGTTGAAGAACAGGTTGCCGTGGCGAAACGGGCGACCATGGGCGATGCCGGCGGCGTGGACGCGATCGCAGGCCTCGGCGATGGAGGCGGTTTCGGCGGGGGTGAAGAGGGCGCGGGCGATGGCATAGCCCTGGGTGCGGTAGGATCGCTCAAGTTCATCCTCTGCCACCATCAGCCACCCTTCAGGCCAAGCTCGGGTAGGCCACATTGGGCCAGCCAGCTATAGATAGCATCATAATCCTTGTTGGGCCGGGTTGCATCCTGCTCATCGCCCGTCGGCACAAATATCACCATCCCTTGTCGGGCGCGCGTCAGCAGCACGCGATAGGCATTGATCAGATATTGTCGTCTGACCCCCGTGAGTCCCTCGCGCGCCTTGGGCGTCCATCGGGTGCCGCTGAAATCGCGACCGATCCACTTTCCGTCCGAGCGACGCAGGTCAAGATCCCAGCACACACATGCCCAGTCAATCTCCAGCCCCTGCACCTGGAATTCGGTTGCCACATCTTCCAGCATGGATGAGGAACGAATGTCGTCAGACGGGTTAAGAAACCAATTCCGTTCGTCGATCTCCGATTTCACGAATATGCCTTCCGGCTTCAGTCGCAATGCGCTTGATGCCGCCACGATTCCCGTTCGCTCCTGGCCACGGCGACGGCTTCTGAGCCATGCTCGCGCGTCGGCAAGGCTGCGCGTCCGGTAGATGGGATAGATTTGGGTGTCCGGGATTTCAGCGGCGGCTGCTCTGGCATCCTCTTCCAGCACGAGCGCCACATAGCGAGCAAGCCCGGAAGCTCGGAACGACCGAACAGAGTGCGATAAATGCAGCGCATCCGAGGACCGGCCACCCAAGCGTCGGGCGCGAAAAGCCAATTCGGGCGAAACACCAAATTCTGCTGTGAGCAGATGCGCCGGCAAGTGCACGTCCCAATGCCGGAAATCGGCCGCAAGCGCGTCCAGCCATTCCGAAATCCCTGCTTCCCCGGTGTTGATCTCCTGGCCCTCGCCCACAAGGCAAACAACAACGCACCAATCGGATCGGCGATCCATGGCCGACAGCAGAAACGCTGGCTCCGACTGATTGAAATCCTGCAGCTTTCTCTTTCGCATCATGAAGTCGCTGGCTTTTTCGCGCGTCCAGGCGCGCTGCGCCTCATCGAAGATAACGACTTGCTCGGAAGGCGGTCTCGGGTCGCGCAAAACCTCGTCGCGAAACTGGTGAACATTTTGAATCAACAGCTCCACCCGGTGCTCTTCGGCCTTTGTAGAACCTTTGCCCCGGCGTCTGGTGCCCTTCATTCTGGCCTGCCAGTCAAGCATCAAGGCCTTCCGCAAGACCTTCACCAATGGCCCATTTCCGGAGAGATAGGTGGCATCAAGCGCAGTTTTGGCATTCATGTGCCGGCACGCAAGATTCAAGCCCACCAGGGTCTTGCCAGCACCGGGAACTCCCGTGACGAAGCACAGTGCCTTGCGCCCGTTTTGCGCAGCCAGCGCAATGACCCCATCCAGATAGTCGGTCGTCGCGGTAAGATTTTTCTCCTCCGCGCCCGATCGCGAGATTTCCGCGACCGCATGCCCATTGAACAGCGCCTGCGCGGCTTCGATGATCGTCGGCGTTGGCCGATACTCGCCCTGTGCCCAGGCAACAGGATCAATTGCCGGCGCATCATGGGCCAAAGCGAACTGCCGGATCACGCCGGTCAGATCCTCCAGCCCACATCGAACAGGCGTGTGCACACCATCTTTGGCCCAAAGGCCGAACTCGGCCTGCACATTGTGCGCCCGAGTAGAAACCAGAATCGGAACAATCGGCACCCCGTGACTGGTCGCATGGAAATTTTTCAGATCAAGCGCATAGCCATGCACCTGTTCCAAGGCATGCAGCGGAAATCCTGCTTCGCCTTCCTTGTATTCCACAACAAAGATGATGCCGCCGGCCACGATGATCGCATCGGCCCGCCGCCCCATGCGCGGTATCACGAATTCCAGAAAAAATTCGGCATCCGGCAGCGTTCGCGCCAAGCCCTGCAGATGGTCGATCTGCACCATCCAGGCCTGCTTTTGCGCTTCTTCAACAGCAAAACTGCTATTGACGGTGAGCTGTCCCAGCACGAGTTGCCCATCCACACAGGCCAGCAAGGTTCCAGAAGCTTGATACCACGCGCGCGCCATCGCGTGGCATCAGGCCAGGCAGCAAGCCATGCGTCAAGGCACCAGATTTCGCCGGCAAACCGAAGCGCCACGGCTGGAGAGCAAGCCGCACAAATTTCAGGGGTCTGGGGGATTATCCCCCAGCCGCCGGAGGCACTTTCTTCAGCCCAGCAGCCCGTGGCAGTGTTTGAATTTCTTGGCCGATCCGCAGGGGCATTGGGCGTTGCGGGAGACGGTGCGTTGCCAGCTTTCCGGATCGGTGGGGTTGAAATCGGGGCCGAACTGGTCGGCGACTTTTTCGGCGGCTTCGATTTCATCGGAGGAGAGGGCGTCGCCCATGGCGAAGATGCCGGGGGCGGCCTGGCGGACGCTGACGCCACCGCCGCTGAACAGCGGCGCAGCGGATTGGCCGCCGAACAAGGGTTGCGAGGGGGCGAGGCCGGAGGATGCGCCGGGGTTCAGTTTCAGGAAATCCGGCAGATCGGGCATCGGCATCGGCTCTTGCGGGCGGAAGCTGGCGTAGGCGAGCATGCGGGTGACGTCTTGCCGGACGCTTTGCAGCATGCGTTCAAACAGCTGGAAGGCTTCGGCCTTATACTCGTTGAGCGGGGTTTTCTGGGCGTAGGCACGCAGATGCACCACTTGGCGCAGGGCATCGAGCGTGGAGAGATGCTCTTTCCAATAATGATCGAGGCTTTGCAGGAGGAAGTTCTTTTCCACCTGCAGCCAGCTTTCCGGCGGGACGGCGGCGGATTTCTCGGCCATTTGCTCGTTCAGCAGCGTTTGCAGGCGATCGGCGAAGATTTCCTGATCGACGGCGGTTTCGGTCATCCACTCGGCGATCGGCGCTTCGAGATTGAGCTCGGCCTGCACGGCAGCAATGAGGCCGGGGACATCCCATTGCTCAGGGTATGTGCCTTCGGGGGCGTGGGTGGCGATGATGTCGTGGATGGTTTCCTCGCGGAACTCCTGTACGATGTCGCTGACTTTCTCCGCGTCCATGATGTCGGCGCGCTGGGCGTAGATCACCTTGCGCTGGTTGTTCATCACGTCATCATATTGCAGCAGCTGCTTGCGGATGTCGTAGTTGCGGGCCTCCACCTTTTTCTGCGCGGTTTCGATGGCCTTGGAGATCCACGGGTGGATGATGGCCTCGCCGTCGTCAAGGCCGGAGTTCATCACCCGCGTCAGCATATTCTGCTGGCCGAAGATGCGCAGCAGATCATCGTCGAGGCTGAGGAAGAAGCGGCTGAGGCCGGGGTCGCCCTGGCGGCCGGAGCGGCCGC
>JAIMJL010000091.1 GCA_020693225.1 Sandarakinorhabdus sp.
CCTTCCACCTCGGCGATACGAACGAGCTGGGGGAAAGCGATGGGCTTCAGCTTTTTGGCGATATAAACTTTTTCCGCTTCGGTGAGCGGCACATAGCCCCAGTTCTGACCCCAAGCCTCGTTCAGTATGTCCAACAGGATGCGGGCATCACGGTCATAATTCGCCATGTCCAGCAGACGAATGCGTATCTTTGCGTTGCGCTCGCCGGCCGCCACAATGCGGTTGACGATTTGCGGCAAGCCATTTTCAATCGGCAATTCCCAAGTGTGCAGATCTTTGACCCCGGCATAGCCGGCAGCCTCGATCAACGGCGCATAGTAGGCCAGATGATGCCCCATCATCACTGTGGGCGGGGTATCGAATCCTTCCACCAGCAGGCCCGGCTCGTCCCAGATGGACAGGCTCATCGGGCCTTGGGCCCGCGTCATGCCTTGGCTGCGCAGCCAGGACTCGGCGGTGGCGATCAGCGCGGATGCAACCGCCGGATCGTCAATCGTTTCAAACAGGCCCCACTGACCCAGCCCGGGGCGACGCTCGATGACGAGGTCGTCCACATGGGCGGCAATGCGGCCCACCACAGTGCTATCCCTGCGCGCCAGAAACAGCGCCACCTTTGCGTGCAGGAAGAAGGGATTGGTCTTGGCGCCACCGATCAGTGCCCGCACGTCTGACTTCAGGGGCGGGCACCAGTTCGGGTCGGCGGCATAAAGCCGCCATGGCAGCTCGACAAAGGCCTTGCGGTCAGCGGCCGAGCTGACCGGCGTTACATCGACCGCCATCAGCCTGTGGAATCAGGCCGCATCGCTCAACGAGGAGCTGCCCTCATTGGCGGCGCGCTCGCCGCGCTGACGTGGATGGCCCTTGGCTACGCCACCCGACATGTCGGACACCCACGGCCAGACCTTGGCGACTTCGTCGGTGTAGCCGAGGTTGAACACCGTGGCGGACTTCTGCGGCCGTTGTTCCCGCTCGTAGAAGGTGCCGAACAGGCGGTCCGGCCAGAAGCTGGTAATGCCGAAATTTCCCTTTTCGTCGTGGAAATGGTGCGCCATGTGGCGGCGCTTCATGTCGGCCAGCCACTTGTTTTTCGGCTTGTAGCTCAGATGCTGGATGCAGTGGGCGAACTCATAAAAGCAAGTGGTGAGCAGGCCAGCGGCGAACGCGACCGCGGCACCGCCCAGCCCACCGATCAGCCAGCCAACGGGGATCGTGGCCACCGCAATCGTCGGCAGGGTGGTGTAGAGCGCGCCAAACAGCACTTCCAGGTGGTTCGGATCCTGGTGATGATCATAATGGATGCGCTTCCAGGTGCGCGCGGTGAGCGGCGATTTCCACATCCACTTCCCGTGCAGCACATTGCGGTGCAGCAGATACCAGATGACCGGATAAGCGACCACGGCAAAGAGCGCAGCGACCGCACCTTGCACGAAGGTCGGCGGCGCCATCCACGCAACGCCGATGCTGAGCACAGCCAGCAGCAGATAGGCCTGGATCGCATAATATTGGAAATAGGCGACCACGAGCTCGCGCAGGGTCATCCGGTCCAGATAATGTGCCCGGTTCCAGATTCCGGGACGGCTTTGATGGTCAACAATCACGCAAGCACTCCATTTTCGAATTCCATCGATAGGCACCAAATGCGGCCTATTTGGGACAGAATGCGGGCAGCGCCAAGCGTGGCGAATGGAAGCGGAGTTCACTCCTCGGTGCGGAACAGCAGGCTTTCCCCAACCAGAAAAAACAGCAGGAACGGCGCCCAGGCGGCGGCCCAGGGCGGATAGGTGCCAAAATCGGCCATGGCCATCGCGAAATTGTCGGCCACAAAGAAGGCAAAGCCAAGCGCAAGGCCAACAACCGCGCGGATGAACAGCCGCCCCGAACGAGCAAGTCCGAAGGCGGCAACCGCCCCCAACAGCGGCATCAGCGCAGACGAAAGCGGCCCGGAAATTTTGTGATACAGCTTGGCACGCAACTGGTCTGTCGGCTTGCCCGCAGCTTGCAGGGCATCGATCGCCGGGCGCAGCTGCCAGAAGGAGAGATAGTCCGCATTCACGCCCTGTGTGGTGAATTGTTGGCTGGTCGCAACCGAAAGGACCGGCAATGATGACGACAGCGTTTGCCGGCCGGTGGCAACATCGAATTGTCGCGCTTTGGCAAAAGTCCAGCCATTGGCCGATGGGCGCGCCTCGCTGCCACGGATGATTTCCACCAGCCGCTCGGACTCGCGATTGTAGAGGGTCACGTCGATCAGCCGGGTATCTGCGCCTTCGCCGATCACCTTCGTGGCATGGATCAGATCATCGCCGGCGCGCACCCAAACTTCGCCACGGCCCTTGGTATCGGGCGGCAATTGCGCATAGCCCACCGCTTTCCAGCGATCGAAGCTTTCCACGGCGCGTACCAGTATCCGCTCATTAAAGGCAAAATTGAGCGCGGCGATGGCAAGCCCTGCCAGCACCAGCGGAGCCAGGATCTGGTGCGAGCTGATGCCAGCGGCCTTGAAGATGACGATTTCGCTGTTCTGATTGAGAGTCATGAAGGTGACGAGCGTTGCCAGCAGCACCGAGAAAGGCAGAAACAGCGCGATCAGCTGCGGCAGCCGCAGCGAGACATAGCGCCACAGCTCGGCCTCGCCATTGCCCTCGACTGCGAGGATGCGGCCAGATTCACCAAGCAGATCAAGCGTTTGCAGGATCAGCACCAGGCCCGCCAGAAAGGCGAAAGACCGCAGCAGAAACATCTTCGCGGTGTAGCGCGCGAGCGTGGGAGCGGGGAAAAGGCGTTTCAGCATGGTGTCAGCCAGCGGGCGCGACGGCGTCGGCAAGGATCGGACGCTTGGGCGCCCATAGCGATTTCACCGCCTTCGCCAGCTTGCCGAATGCGCGATCAAGGCCGCCGATCGGTTGGCCGCCGGGCTTGTGCGCCAGCACATGGAACATCCACAGGCAAAATACCGTGAACAGCGCAAAAGGAATCCATTGCGACAGCACCGGATCGATGCGGCCGATGGCCCCCATCCGCTCGCCATATTCGGTGACCTTGTGATAGGTCACGATGATGATGACCGACAGGAACACGCCCAACGCCGAGGTGCTGCGCTTGGGCGGCACGGCAAGGGCAACTGCCAGGAACGGCAGCACAAACATCACGATGCACTGGATGATGCGGCGATGAAAGGCTGCCCGGGCCTCCAGTTTCAGCGTCGGCGAGGCCTTTGGGTCGTCCATGGTGCGCCAAAGCTCGGGGATGGTCATCTCCAGATTCTTGCCGCCGCGGGCGCGGAAATTGGCCATTTCCGGCAGATCGACCGGCAGGTCATGCTGCACGAACGTCAGCACGCGCGGCACACTGGCACGCGGCGCGTCATGCACGAGCGTGCCGTTCTTCAGGCGCAGGATGATCACGTTGGTGTCGTCGCTCATCAGGAACTGCCCGCGCGCGGCCGAAACTGCAAGCGAGCGACCATCCTCTGTCGATGATCGGACGAACACGCCGCGCAGGTCGGCACCATTGGAAAAGCTCTCTTCCACCCGCAGCGTCGCACGTTTGCCGATTTTTGCGAACTCGCCCACCTTGATGCTGGCGCCCAGCGCGCCGGAGCGCAGCTCGAATTGCAGGCCTTCATAGGCATAGCGCGAATAGGGTTGCAGGAAGCCGACGATGCCGAAATTCACGATGGCAAAGACAGTGGCGAACAGGAACGGCACCCGAAGCATACGGCCATAGCCGACGCCGATGGCGTTCATGGCGTCCAGCTCTGACGAAAGCGCAAGACGGCGAAAGCCGAGCAGGATCCCCAGCATCACCCCGATGGGAATGCCGAGCGACAGATATTCCGGGATAAGATTTCCGAGCATACGCCAGACAACGGAGACCGGCCCGCCTTCGTTAACCACGAAATCGAACAGATTCAGCATCTTTTCCAAAAGCAGCAGCATGGCCGCGATCACCAGCGTCGCCAGCAGCGGCACGAGGATCAGCCCGAACTGGTAACGATCAAACCGGTTGAGAAACGCCATCTTGCGCAGGCCTTAGCAGGCACCGGCCCGCGCGCAAAGCCGAACGCACCCGAAACGGCGGGGGCTTTCGCAAGACGGGACGGTTCCCTACATGATGCCATATGCACGTTTCCAAAGCTCTCCCGGCGCTGCTGCTTGCGGCATCGTTTGCTACACCTTCTGTGTCAGCGCCCATTTTCGGCGAGCCGCAGGCCTGCGCGCCCGGTGCCAAGGGCAATGCCGTGCTGGTGCGGGCGCACGGTTTCAAGGATCGCAAGGGCCAGCTGCGGGTGATTGTCTATCGCAGCAATGAGGACGAATTTCTGGCCTCGGGCAAATATGTCGCGCGGATCGATACGCCGATGACCGCCGCTGGTGACATGACGGTGTGCGTTCCGCTGCCGGAGTCAGGGCCACTCATCGTGGTCGCGCTGCACGATCGCGACAAGAACGGGAAGTTCGGCGCTTTCGAAGACGGGGTCGGCTTTTCCAACAACCCGCGGCTGGGCATGAGCAAGCCAAAGCTGGCACCGGTTACCGCCACCATTCAGGGCGTCGTGCCGATGGAGATCGAGCTCAACTATCTGCGCGGATTTCGCCCACAGCCCGTGCGAGTGAAATAAACGCGTCAATCGAAAGCGTTTCCGCGCGGAGGGTGGGATCGATTCCCGCTAGCGCCAGCGCCGCAATGCCCTCTGGCAGGGATTTCATCGCCTGCCGAAGCATTTTCCGGCGCTGACCAAAGGCCGCAGCGGTCACCTGCGCCAGCAGGGCGACCGGCACATCGATGGCAGGCCGTTTCGGCACCAGCTGCACCACGGCACTGGCAACCTTGGGCGGCGGCGTGAAGGCCTCCGGCTTCAGCGTCGTCACAATCCGCACATCACACCGCCACTGTGCCAATACGGACAGGCGCCCATAGGCGCTGCTTCCGGGCGCGGCCACGATACGCTCCGCCACCTCGCGCTGAAACATCAGCGTGGCCGTTCTCCACCAAGGCAGCCAGCGCGCCTCGCTCAGCCAGCCGACCAGCAGCGCGGTTCCGATGTTGTAAGGCAGGTTGGCAGCGATATGCGCGCCCTCCCCCGCCAATGCCTGTGCATCCACTGCAAGCGCATCATCGGTCACAATCGAAAGCGCGCCCTCACTGGCCGCTGCGAGTGCTTCAAGGATCGGCAGGGCGCGGGGATCACGTTCCACCGCCACGACCTTCGCACCGGCTTTCAGCAGCGCCCGCGTCAACCCGCCGGGGCCGGGGCCAACTTCGTAGACCGTGTCTCCGGATGCCAGCGGAATATCCCGCACGATGCGGTCCAGCAGATTGAGATCCAACAGGAAATTCTGTCCCAGCCGCTTGTCGGCGCGCAATCCGGCGGCGGCTATCGCCTCCCGCAGCGGCGGCAGCGCGGCGATCGCGGCTTTCGTCAAATGGTGGCGCGCGTGGCCGCGCATTGGCCCGCCAGCGCGATAGCGGCAATCATCGCGCGTGGCGTGGCGATACCTTGCCCCGCAATGCCGAAAGCGGTGCCATGATCGGGCGAGGTACGCAGCAGCGGCAGGCCGAGCGTGACATTGACGCCGACATCGAAATGCAGGGTTTTCAACGGGATAAGCGCCTGATCATGATACATGCAGATGGCCGCGTCATACTGCGCACGGGCGGCGGCATGGAACATGGTATCGGCCGCCAGTGGCCCGGTGACCTGAAGACCCTCAGCGCGAAGTTCGGCGATGGCCGGTGCGATGATATCGATTTCCTCGCGCCCCAATGTGCCGCCTTCGCCGGCATGCGGATTAAGCCCGGCAACCGCCATGCGGGGCACAGCTATGCCGAAATCCCGCACCAGGCCGCGCGCACAGGCCCGGACCCTCGACACAATCAGGTCGATCGTCAGCTGTGTGGCCACTTCGGCGAGCGGGCAGTGAATGGTGATCGGTACTGTGCGCAGGTCTGGCCCGACCAGCATCATCGCCACATTTTCCGGCGCCACGCCGCAGCGCTCGGCAACGAACTCGGTCTGCCCCGGATGGGTGAAACCGATGGCATAGAGCTGCGCCTTCGCCACCGGACCAGTGACCAAACCGGATGCTGCGCCTGAGCGCGCCAGCCCCACCGCCAGCTCCACCGCATCAAGGGCACAGCGCGCACCGGCCAGATTGGGCTTGCCGGCAACGATGTCTCCGGGATCATCGACCTGCAGCAACGGCAATGCCGTGTCAAAAATGCCGCTGGCCTCGGCCGGGTGAGAAATGGCGATCACCGGGCCATCCCAAACCGCTTCGATGCTGCGCCGGTCACCGATGGCAAAGAAGGGATGCAGCCGGTGCGCCTCGCGCGCCGCCCAGGCCTTGGCAATCACTTCCGGCCCGATGCCGGCCGGATCGCCCAGCGATACGGCAAGCGGTGGCAGCTCGGGCAGCAACCGGCTGCTATGGTCTGCCATCATTGCAGACCGGCCGGCGGCCGCAGGATCATCGATAGTCCACAACGGCATCGCGCCGCAGATCGCGCAGATACCGCCGGGCAGCGCTGTTCACGCGCTGGTCGTTCATCTGGCCATAAACCTCGTCAAAACTGGGAACACCGGCGGCCGGCGGATCATCACGACCGCATAGCACCAGTACGCGCAGGCCTTCGTCCGGCGAACCGAACGGCGGCGTGGCGGTGCCGACCGGCATCGCCTTCATGATTTCCTGCAGCGCCGGCGGCATGTCACGCATCCGCAACTGATCGTTGGAAACAATCGATGCACCAAGCTCCTGCGCCACCGCTTCCGCACGGCCACAGCCGCCCATTGCGCGGGTCTTTTCCTGCACCCGGGCCGCCAGCTTGCGCGCTTCCGCTTCGCTCATATTGGCGGGCAGCGGCAAGGTCAGCTGCTTGAGCGACAGGATGGCGTTCATCGGATCGGCGGACATAACCTGGCGCTTGTCGATCAGCGCGATGATGGCGACGCCACCGGGCACCAGCACCGGGTCGGAAACGCCGCCACGCGGCAGATTGGGAACCACCGCCTGTAGCGCCGGCGAAAGCTGCTCTACCCGCACCCAGCCTAGCTCACCACCGACGGCCGCCGTGGAGGCTTCGGAGAACTGCCGCGCATAGGCCACGAAGCTCGCTCCGGCGCGCACCTGATCGACGATGCGGCGGGCGTCATTTTGCACCTGCAATTGCACTTCGGGCGCCGCAGACAGGAAAATTTCGCCCACACGAAACTCATCCTGGCCTTTGCTTTCCTCCAGCTTGCGGATCACCGACTGCACCTCATCGTCGCCAACATTGACGAACGGCTCCACCTTCTTGCGCAGCAGGCGGCTCCAGGCCAACTCGCCGCGGATCTGCTGCTTGATCGAGGCCGGAGACGAGCCTCCGGCGCGCAGGAAGGCTTCGAAATCCCCGGTGCTCTGGCGGAAATTGGCGGCCACCCGGTTGTAGGCGGCTTCCACTTCCGCTTCGGAAATGCGCACCTCATTGCTGCCGGCCTCCTGAATCTGCAGCTTCTCGTCGATCAGGTTGCGCAGAACCTGCAACCGCAGCACATCGCGCTCTTCATCGGAAATGCGACCACTGTTGGCGATCAACACCAATTGCAGGCGATGGTCGACATCGGTGTCGGTGATGATGTCGCCATTGACGATAGCCGTTGCCTTGCGGACATTGGGATCGACCGTGCCCATCACTTTCAAATCGGGAAGTTGCAGCGTCTCCGCCATACCGCGGGCATTCTGTGCCCAAACCGGACCCGGCAACACAGCGACCACCATTGCAGCAATCGCAACCGACAAAAACCTGCTTGAATGCATCAGACCTGGGACCATCCTGCTTACCAAACCAATTGCCTTAGCCGAGCCGGGAAGACTCTGCCAGCATGCGCATGGACTATGCCCACACGCCTGAACCGAGGCTGACCTTTGGTCCACCTCACCCCAAGGTTTTCAGGCTGAGCGTGAGCAGGAAGGTGTTGCCTTTGCGGGCATTGGGATTGTCGACATAATTGCGCTTCCAGGTGACGCCGAAATCGAAGCACTCGTCACGATACCCCACGCCCAGCCGGTGGCGGATCGGCTGAAAGCCATCATTCAACGTGAACGGATCTTCCTGCCGCGAGGTGAGATCAACGACTGCCGAGCCGAACACCGACCAGTAGGTGGCAAAGGCAATGCGCGCGCCGGCACGGATTTCTTCGTGATCGGCCAGGTCTTCCAGATCAATGTTGCGGTTGAACTTGAGATAGCCGACCGACAGAAACGTGCCGCGGCTGCCGATCGCCACATCGGTTTCGTTGCGGCGAACGGCGAGCGAATCCTTGTCCAGCCGCAGCCGCTGGGTGACTTCCACGAAATCCGAAAAGCGCAGGCTCAAGCGGCCCACGATATCGGAGAAGCGGCCTGAAAGCCCGGTTCCCTCGGGGAAAATCTCGCGCT
Source organism: Sandarakinorhabdus sp. (assembly GCA_020693225.1). Taxonomy (GTDB): domain Bacteria; phylum Pseudomonadota; class Alphaproteobacteria; order Sphingomonadales; family Sphingomonadaceae; genus Sandaracinobacteroides. Next base: position 8,424 of record JAIMJL010000091.1, read on the forward strand.
GGTTGTCCAGCCGGTAGCTCTGGCCGAACTGCGCGGTGGCCACCATGCCCGGTCGCTGCCAGCGCCAATCCACCCCATAGGTGGCGCGGGCACCGCCTTCCCAGCGGTCATAGCCGGGGAAGCGATTGAGCGCGAACAGATTGGCCTCTTCCAGATCGACCGCGCGGCTGTCTTCATTGGGGATATCGGTGTTGGCACTCGCTGTCGATGCCACCACCTGCAACCGCGGGGTGAGCGTCTGGTTGCCGCCAAACAGCGGGCCGGCAAGCGGCCACTCCACTTCCAGGGCGGCCAGCGGAATGATGCGCGCCGTCCAGCCTTCGCGGCCGGCATAGAGCGGACTGTCTGCCAGGTCGCCATCGCGGGTGCTGTAAACATCGCCGCGCAGCAACGCCGTGGCGGTAATCCGCTGGCCATAGCGCGTGAGCAGGCTGCGATCCCACTGCGCCGAGGCGAGCGCGCGGTTCATAGACTGGCCGTCGCGCCTGTAGAGGCTCAGGCTGTTGGCCTGCACCAGCATCTGCCCGCCGAGCGGCTTCCAGTCCGGGCGCCAGAGGAAATCGACCAGTGGCAGGGCAAAGGGCGTGTTGGCCGCCTTGTCCACCGACCGCAGCCCCTGGAATGCCCAGCCCTGCACCGAAAAATAATGATTCCGTGCGAAATGCTCGAGCGCGTAATTGCTGCGCAAACGGGTATCCAGGCTGATCTGGTAGCGACCGAGAAAATTGTCGTCGTTCGTCACCCGGCTGGAAAAGCGACTGCGCCAGCCGTTGACGTGATCGATGGTTCCACGCGCATCGATATAGCCGCGAAAGGCGGTGCTGGTGCGGATGATATCGCCTGTTTCGCTGTCGATCGTCTGCCCCTGGGCATAGGT
>JAIMJL010000123.1 GCA_020693225.1 Sandarakinorhabdus sp.
CCCCGGCTGTCGGTGCCCTGGATCTGGCCCCGACGGCTGTTCAGATCGCCGATGCAGTCACCCATGAAGTCTTCCGGTGTCACCACCTCCACCTTCATCATTGGCTCCAGCAGCTTGATGCCGGCCTTGGTGGCAGCTTCGCGCATGCCGCCGCGGCCGGTGATTTCAAACGCCAGCGCGGACGAATCGACGTCGTGGTAGGCGCCGTCATACAGGGTCGCCTTGAAGTCGATGATCGGGAAGCCGATCAGCGAGCCGCTGTCGGCCACTTCGCGGATGCCCTTTTCAACCGATGGAATATATTCTTTCGGAATATTGCCGCCCTTCACTTCATCGACAAACACCACGCCGGTGCCACGTTCGCCGGGTTCCACCGTGAACTTGATGCGGCCGAACTGGCCGGAGCCGCCCGACTGCTTCTTGTGGGTGTAGTCCACATCGACCTTCTTCGCGAGCGACTCGCGATAGGCGACCTGCGGCGCGCCGACATTGGCTTCTACCTTGAATTCGCGGCGCATGCGATCGACGAGAATCTCCAGGTGAAGCTCGCCCATCCCCTTGATGATGGTCTGGCCGGATTCCATGTCGGAGGTCACCCGGAACGACGGGTCTTCCTGTGCCAGGCGGTTGAGGGCAATGCCCATCTTTTCCTGGTCGGCCTTGGTTTTGGGCTCCACCGCCACTTCGATGACCGGATCGGGGAACTCCATCCGCTCCAGAATGATCGGCTTCAGCGGCGAGCACAGCGTATCCCCGGTGGTCACATCCTTCAGCCCCACCAGCGCCACGATGTCGCCGGCATAGGCTTCCTTGATGTCTTCGCGGTTGTTGGCGTGCATCAGCAGCATCCGCCCGATCTTCTCGCGCTTGTCCTTCACCGAGTTGAGCACGGTGGAGGCCGCTTCCAGCTTGCCGGAATAGATGCGGGCAAAGGTCAATGTGCCGACGAACGGGTCGGTCATGATCTTGAAGGCCAGCGCGCTGAACGGCGCATCGTCGGACGCTTCGCGGATCTCGTCCTCATCCTTGAGATTGACGCCGTGCATCGGCGGAATGTCCAGCGGGCTGGGCAAATAATCCACCACCGCGTCCAGCAGCGGCTGCACGCCCTTGTTCTTGAACGCCGAGCCGCACAACACCGGTACGAAGGCAAAGGCCAGCGTGCCCTTGCGGATCAGGGCCTTCAGGGTCGCCGTGTCGGGCTCATTGCCCTCCAGATAGGCTTCCATCACGGCGTCGTCCTGCTCGACGGCCATTTCGATCAGTTCGGACCGCGCCTTGGCGGCCGCATCCTTCAGATTGTCCGGAATGTCCTTGTATTCGAACTTGGCGCCCAGGCTTTCGTCCAGCCAGATGATCGCGCGGTTCTCCACCAGGTCAACCAGGCCGACAAAATCGCCTTCCAGACCGATCGGCAGATACAGCACCGCCGGGCGGGCACCCAGACGGTCCTTGATCATCTCGACACAACGATCGAAATTGGCACCGGTGCGGTCAAGCTTGTTGACGAAGCACATGCGCGGCACCTTGTACTTGTCCGCCTGGCGCCACACCGTTTCCGATTGCGGCTCCACGCCGGCCACGCCATCGAAGCAGGCAACCGCACCGTCGAGCACGCGCAAGCTGCGTTCGACTTCGATGGTGAAGTCGACGTGGCCGGGGGTGTCGATGATGTTGATCCGGTGATCGTTCCAGAAGCAGGTGGTCGCGGCACTGGTAATCGTGATGCCGCGTTCCTGCTCCTGCTCCATCCAGTCCATCGTCGCCGTGCCTTCATGCACTTCGCCGATCTTGTACGACTTGCCGGTGTAATACAGAATCCGCTCGGTCGTCGTCGTCTTGCCGGCATCGATGTGCGCCATGATGCCGATGTTGCGATACATGTTGAGCGGGTGAACGCGTGCCATGACTTACTCTTTTCGAAAACGGATGGTTGCTCGCGACTACCAGCGGTAGTGCGAGAAGGCGCGGTTGGCTTCGGCCATCTTGTGCGTGTCTTCACGCTTCTTGACGGCCGAC
>JAIMJL010000092.1 GCA_020693225.1 Sandarakinorhabdus sp.
CGGCCCTTGCCTGCAAGCGCGTCCTTTCGGCTGCCAGCTCTTCGCTCAGCAGAAACGCCAGCTCCAGGGATTGCCCGGCATTCAAGCGCGGATCGCAGTGGGTGTGATAGCGATCGGCGAGCGCCTCATCCGTCACGGCCGCGGCACCGCCGGTGCATTCGGTCACATTCTTGCCGGTCATTTCCACATGAATGCCGCCCGCAAAGCTTCCTTCGGCGCGATGCACGGCAAATACGGCACGGACTTCGCCAAGGATGCGCTCGAACGGTCGGGTCTTGAAGCCGCTTGCCGATTTCACCGTGTTGCCGTGCATCGGATCACAGCTCCAGACCACGTTGCGGCCCTCGCGCTGCACTGCGCGGACAAGCGCGGGCAGATGTGCCTCCACCTTGTCATGGCCGAATCGGCTGATCAGCGTGAGCCGGCCCGGCTCGTTTGCCGGATTGAGCAGATCAATCAGCCGCAGCAGATCGTCGGGCGTGATCGAAGGGCCGCATTTGAGGCCGATGGGATTGCCGACACCGCGCAGAAATTCCACATGCGCCGAGCCGGGAAACCGCGTGCGGTCGCCGATCCAAAGCATGTGAGCAGAGGTGTCATACCAGTCACCGGTCAGGCTGTCCTGCCGGGTCATGGCTTCTTCATAGCCCAGCAGCAGGGCCTCATGACTGGTGTAGAAATCGGTGCCCTTCAGTTGCGGCACGGTTTCGGGTGAAATGCCGCAGGCTTCCATGAAGGCCAGTGATTCGCCGATGCGCTCGGCCACTTCCGCATAGCGCTTCGCCCATGCTGATCCGCCAACGAAATCCAGATTCCACTTGTTCACCTGGTGCAGATTGGCAAAGCCGCCCTGCGCAAAGGCGCGCAGCAGGTTCAGCGTGGAGGCCGCCTGCATATAGGCCCGCTTCTGCCGTTCGGGATCGGGAATGCGCCCGGCCTCGTCGAACAGGATGTCGTTGACGATGTCGCCGCGATAGGCTGGCAGCGAAACATCGCCTTGCTCCTCGGTGTCGGCGCTGCGCGGCTTGGCGAATTGCCCGGCCATGCGGCCCACCTTGACCACCGGCATGTGGCTGCCGAAGGTGAGCACGACCGCCATCTGCAGGATCACCCGGAAGGTGTCGCGGATCGTGTTGGGGTGAAACTCGGCGAAGCTTTCGGCGCAGTCCCCTCCCTGCAGCAGAAACGCCTTGCCTGCCGCCACATCGGCCAGCTTGGCCTTCAGGTTGCGCGCCTCGCCGGCAAACACCAGCGGCGGGTAGCTGCGCATTTCGGCTTCAACCGATGCGGCCTTGGCGGCATCCGGCCAGGCGGGAAGCTGGCGGGCTTCGGCCTGCCGCCAGCTGTCGGGGGTCCAGTTCGTCATCATGGGGCCGTGTCACTGCCGCGAACAGGCCGCAAGCGCAAGGGTCAGGCTGAAATCCAGTTGCCATGAAAGCCCGGAGGAATGCGCTGCGGAATGTGCACCACCGCCACCGGAGGCCCGGTAAAATCCGCTGCATCCAGAATATAAAGGTCGCTCATGTTCGCATGGCGATCACCCACCAGCCCCAGCAGCCAGCCGTCACGCTCTCCCGGCCCGTGCGGCACGAAGACGAACTCGCCAGCCACCTTGTCCACACCGAAATCGCGGGCTTCGCGGCTGCCCTCTTGCAGATCATGGCAATACAGGATCGAAGAGCCCTCGGCCGCCAGGTCACGCCCGGCATGAACGGCAACCGTCCAGGCATAGCGGTAAGGCTTGCCGGTCAGCCGTTCGTCCATCCGCGGAAATTCCTGCGGATCAGCATCCAGCACCTTGCGCGCCACTGTCCCGGCGGCCGGGTCAATGGTCCAGCGCTCGAATGTTATGGCATCGGCATCCGGCCCCATGGTGCTGGACGTGAACATGCTGGAATGCGCAATCACGTCTGCGATGATGCGCCCGTCGCCGGTTTCAAAGGCGTTGCAAGGGTGGAAAACATAGCAGGGCTCAACATTGCACCAGCGAATACTGTTTCCGGGCGCGGATTTTCCCAAAACGCCCACCCGCGCTGCATGCCCCGGGTTCCAGCCGATCGGAAACTGGAAGCCCTTGATGAAGCGCTGGACGGAAAAGGTGACCGGCAGATCGAACACCAGCACCGCGCTGGCGGTGAGTGCACAATCATGGATCGATGGCCCATCGGAAACGGCGATCGGCTCCTCGCGGATCACCCGGCCATCGGCGCCAATCACCACATGCCACACCCGCCCGTCCGGCGCGCCTTCATAGGTGATTGCGTGCGCTTCGCCGGTATCGGGGTCGAAATGCGGGTGCGCCGAATAGGGCACATGCAGCGTGTCATCGAACGGGTTGTGCGCAACCGTCTGAAGGTCCTCCGACAACTCCACCGGATTGGCACCCGCCTCCACCAGTGCGAAAAGCCGGCCGCCGATCGCCTGCACATTGGTATTGGCGTTGTCAGAACGGATCGTCCGCTTGCCCGGCGCCGGTGCCTCGCCCAGCGCTTCGCTGACTTTCAGGCTGCGCACCCAGCGATTGCGATACCAGAGCGCCCGGCCACCCTGCAGCCGCACGCCGTGCACCATGGCATCGCCCAGAAACCAATGGTGGCTCGGGCCATGTTCCGCGCCGATCGGATTCGGCCCATTGCGAACATAAAGCCCGTCAAGTCCCGCCGGGACACAGCCGGTTACCAGCAGATCGCTGAACTCGGTCTCGCTCTCCAGCGGGGTGTGAATTCCGGTCAGATAGGGATTGTCCGCCGCGTGCAACCGCTTGCGGTTGAACTCTGCCAGGGCAATCACACTCTTTTCCACCACCGAGCGAATTGCCGCTTCAACTTTGCTTGCCAAGGCCTGCCTCCTGCCAGCACCATAGCACCCCGTCAGCGCATCAGCACCAGCTCTTCCGCCATCGAGGGGTGCAGGGCGACCGTCTGATCGAACTGCGCCTTGGTCAAACCCGCCTTCACGGCAATCGCCACCGCCTGCAGGATTTCCGGCGAATCCGGGCCGATCATGTGTGCGCCCACCACCACATCGGTCGCGGCATCCACCACCAGCTTGTAAAGCGATCGCTCGTTTCGACCGGCAAGAACCGCCTTCATCGGCCGAAAATCACTGGTGAAAATCTTCACGCTGCCCAGCGCGGTTCGGGCCTCGCCCTCGGTCATGCCAACGCTGGCCAGCGGCGGATGGCTGAACACGGCGGATGGCACATGGGCATAGTCCACGATCCAGGGGTTTTCACCAAACAGCGTATCGGCCAGCGCGTGCCCTTCGCGGATCGCAATCGGCGTCAGCTGCAGCCGGTCAGTTACATCGCCCACAGCGTGCAGCCAGGGCAGGGTGGTGTGGCTCGCTGCATCCACCGGAATGGCGCCGTTCGGCTGGCATTGCACACCCAGCGCCTCCAGCCCCAGCCCCTCGCTGTTGGGCAGGCGCCCAACCGCCCACAGCAGCAGATCGGTTTCGATCGTCTTGCCCTCAGCGCAATGCAGAACAAGGCTGCCATCGCTGCGCTTTTCGATCCGCTCGGGAATGGTGTTGAAACGGAACTGCACACCCTTCTGCGTGGCGATGGCCAGCAGCCGGTCGCTCAGTGCCGGCTCCCAGCCGCGCAGAAGCTTGTCAGACCGGATCACCTGCGTCACCTCCACGCCGAGCTCGTGGAAGATCCCGGCAAACTCGTTGGCGATATAGCCGCCGCCGCAAATGACCGCCCGTTTTGGAAGTGCCTCCAGATGGAACACTTCGTTGGAGGTGATGCCATGCTCGGCACCCGGCAGGTTAGGCACCATCGGCCGCGCGCCGGTTGCCACCAGCACATGCCGTGCGGTCAGTTCGCGTCCGTCGACCAGCACACGGTTTTCGCCGATCAGCGTGGCACGGGCGTGAAAGGTCTGGACCTTGTGGCTGTCCAGCGTGGTCTGATAGGCGCCGTTCAGCCGATCGACATCGGCCAGCACATTGTCGCGCAAGGTTGGCCAGTCGAAGCTCTTGTCGCCAACGGTCCAGCCATAGCGCCGGGCATCCACCAGGTCCTCGGCAAAATGCGCGCCGATCACCAGCAGCTTCTTCGGCACGCAGCCGCGAATCACGCAGGTGCCGCCAACGCGATATTCTTCGGCAATCGCAACCTTCGCGCCGTGCCCGGCCGCAATGCGAGCCGAACGAACTCCGCCGGAGCCGGCGCCGATGACGAAATAATCGAAGTCGAAGTTGGTCACTCCACCGTCACCGACTTGGCGAGATTGCGCGGCTGGTCCACGTCCGTCCCCTTCTGCACCGCCACATGATAGGCCAGCAGCTGCACCGGCACGGCATAGACCAGCGGCGCAATCAGCGGATGCACGCTCGGCATTTCGATGGTTGCCAGTGTTCCTTCTCCCGCCAGCGCGATGCCTTCGGCGTCAGACACCAGGATGATCTGCCCGCCGCGCGCGCGAACCTCCTGCATGTTGGAGACGGTCTTTTCAAACAACGGGCCCGAAGGCGCCAGCACCACAACCGGCACACTATCATCAATCAGCGCAATCGGCCCGTGCTTCATTTCACCCGCTGCATAGCCTTCGGCGTGGATATAGCTGATTTCCTTCAGCTTCAGCGCGCCCTCCAGCGCCATCGGATAGTCTGGCCCGCGGCCAAGATAGAGAACCGTCCGCGCCGGCGAAACCAGCGGCGCGATCCTGGCAATCGCCGCGTCCAGCTTCAGCGCCTTGTTCAGCGCCGCCGGAGCTTCGGAGAGATGCAACACAATATCGGCTTCCTCGGCGGGTGTGAGCTTGCCGCGCACCCGCGCGAGATTGGCAGCGAGTGCCGCCAGCACCGCCAGTTGGCACACAAACGCCTTGGTGGAGGCCACGCCAATCTCCGTGCCGGCATGGGTTGGCAACAGCAGATCGGCTTCGCGCGCCATGGAACTGGTTGGCACATTGACCACCGCGGCGATCGTCTGGCCTTCCGCCTTGGCGTGGCGCAGAGCCGCCAGCGTGTCCGCCGTTTCGCCCGACTGGCTGATGAAGAGCGCCAGCCCGCCCGGCTCCAGCACCGGCTGGCGATAACGGAATTCGGAGGCGAAATCGAGATCGACCGGCATGCGAGCGAATTGCTCGAACCAGTATTTCGCAACCATTCCCGCATAATAGCTGGTGCCGCAGGCGACGATGGTAACGCGGTTGATACGGCTCAGGTCGAATTCGGGTATCGGCAGCGCGACCTGGCCTTCCACCGGCCGCAAATAGGATTGCAGCGTCTGCGCGACCACCAGCGGCTGCTCGAAAATCTCTTTCAGCATGAAGTGGCGATAATTGCCCTTCTCGATCATCGCCCCCGATACGCCCGATTTGGTGATCGGCCGCTCAACCGGCATGTTGGCCGCATCGTAAATCTGCACGCTGTCGCGCTTCACGACCGCCCAGTCGCCTTCCTCCAGATAGGCGATGCGCTGGGTGAGCGAGGCCAGCGCCAGCGCGTCCGAGCCGAGATAATTCTCGCCATCGCCATAGCCAACGGTCAGCGGCGCCCCAAGCCGCGCACCGATCAACATATCGGGATGCTCGCGAAACAACAGCGCAAGGGCAAAGGCACCGTGCAGCATCGGCAACACGGCTGCCACCGCCGCAACCGGATCGGCGCCGCGCTGCACTTCGCGGTCGACCAGATGGCCGACGACTTCGGTGTCGGTTTCCGACAGGAAAACCCGCCCTTCGGCGATCAACATGTCGCGCAAGGGTTTGAAATTTTCGATGATGCCATTGTGCACCACGGCTACGTCACCCACGATGTGCGGGTGGGCATTGTCCTCCGTTGGCCGCCCGTGGGTGGCCCAGCGGGTGTGGGCGATGCCCACATCCCCCGCCAGCGGCTCGGCCGCCAGCTTGTTCGCCAGGTTGATCAGCTTGCCCTTGGCCCGCCGGCGACCGAATTCGCCGCCATCCACGGTGCAGATGCCGGCCGAATCATAGCCGCGATATTCCAGCCGCTTCAGCCCATCGACCAGCCGGTCCGCCACGCTGCTGGTTCCGAGAATCCCGATAATGCCGCACATGGCCTATGCCTTGCCTTTCTTTGCCAGCATGGCCGCGCGAAAGCGCGCCGCCCAGCCGGGCTTTTCCGTCTGTGTTCCGCGCGCCAGCGCCAGCGCATCGGTGGCAACATCCTGTGTCACCACGCTTCCGGCGCCAATGATTGCCCCGTCTCCGACCCTCACAGGCGCGACCAGCGCCGAATTGGAGCCGATAAAGGCACCTTCGCCAATCACTGTTCGATATTTGAAAAATCCGTCATAGTTGCAGGTGATGGTGCCGGCGCCGATATTGGCTTTCGCGCCAACGTCTGCATCGCCGACATAGCTCAGATGGTTGATCTTGGCTCCGGCGCCCACGATCGCCTTCTTCGTTTCCACGAAATTGCCGACCTTGGCGCCGGTTCCCAGAACCGTGCCGGGGCGCAACCGCGCAAACGGCCCGATTTCGCAGCCATCCCCGATGGTCGCCCCTTCAAGATGCGAATGGGCGCGAATGCTTGCCCGCTCACCCACAGAGACACCGGTGCCGAAAACAACGAACGGCTCAACCAGTGAATCGCGCCCGAGCAGCGTGTCGGCGGCAAAGAACACCGTTTCCGGGGCGACCAGCGTGACACCGGCGGCCATCATGTCTGCCCGTCTGCCTGCCTGAAATGCCGCTTCGGCCTGCGCCAGTTCAGCGCGGCTGTTCACCCCCATCACCTCGCGCTCGTCTGCTTCGATCACCACCGAAGCGCGGCCATCCTCGGCGGCCAGCATCACGATATCCGGCAAATAATATTCGCCAGCCGCATTGGCATTGCTGACCCGCTTCAACAGCGGAAACAGCAGCTCGGCACGCACAGCCATCAAGCCGCTGTTGCACAATGTAACGGCAAGTTCCTCCGGCGTGGCATCCTTTGCCTCCACCATCCGCGAAATCCGACCGCCTGCATCGGCAAGAATGCGCCCGTAGGCTCCGGGTTGCGCCGGACGGAAGCCCAGCACAGCAATGGCCGGCTCTCCGGGCGAAGCAAGCGCCGCTACCAGCCGTGCCATGGTCTGCGTGGAGATGAGCGGAACATCCCCGAACAACACCAGGCAGACGCCGGCAAAGCCCTGCAGCGCCGATTCCGCCTGCAGGACAGCATGTCCCGTGCCCAGCTGGGGGGCCTGCACAACCGTCTGCGCGTCCGCTTCAGACAATGCCGCCTCGACCTGCTCGGCCTTGTCGCCAACAACCACCACCGTTCGCGCCACTCCGAGCGAGTCCAGCGCAGACATCAGATGCAGCAGCATCGGGCGGCCACCCACCGGATGCAGCACCTTGTGGGTATCGGATCGCATCCTTGTGCCCTTCCCGGCTGCAAGGATGATGGCGGCAAGCGGAGGGAGCGATGGCATGGGCGCGCCCTGCCACAGCCGGGCGCGCAAGAAAAGCGGCGGCGACACCGGGCCGCCTTTTCCTTTTCATCCTTGCCCGGCTATGCGCGCCTGCATGTCCTTCGATCTCTATGTCTTCGATCTTGACGGAACGCTTGTCGACACGGCGCCCGATCTCGCCGCCAGCCTCAACCATGCGCTGCAAAGCATGGGACGTCGGCCGGTCCCGGTCGAATCGGTGCGACACATGGTGGGCCACGGTGCGCGCAAGCTGCTGGAGCATGGCCTTGCCGCGACCGGGGAGGTCAGTGAGGAGCTGGTGGAAGCCGGGGTGCAGCCGTTCCTCACCTACTACGCGGCAAACATCGCCGCCGGCAGCCGGCCGTTTCCCGGCGTGGAAGCGGCACTCGACCGGCTTGCAGGTCAGGGGGCAAGGCTTGCCATCTGCACCAACAAGCCAGAGGCGCTGGCCCGCAGTCTGGTTGCCAAACTGGGCTGGCACAGTCGTTTTTCAGCCCTGCTGGGGGCCGATTCGCGACCCTGGCGGAAGCCCGATCCGCGTCACCTGACGGATACCATTGCCGAGGCTGGTGGTGGACGAACGTTGTTCGTGGGGGATTCGCGCACCGATGCCGACACGGCGCACGCAGCTGGCGTGCCGCTGCTGCTGGTAAGCTTTGGCTATTCTTCCGAGCCCGTGACAGAATTGGGCGCGGGAACTGTGATCGATCATTATGACGCCTTCGAGGAGGCTGTGCGTGTCATTCAATCCAAGTTCACCGCCGCGAGCGCACCATCCCCCGCATGAAACCGATTGTCGTAGCGTTCGCGCTTGTGCTGGCGGCCCCCGCCTTTTCTGCCACGCTGCAGGACGTGCAGCGCTCACTGGCAGCGACCACCAGCATGACAGCCGATTTCACGCAGACATCGGCATCCGGGGCAACCTCGCGCGGCCAGATGACGATCAAGCGCCCGGGAAAGATCCGATTCGATTATGGCAAGGGTGCGACCTTTCTGGTGGTTGCCGATGGTCGCACACTATCGTTCATCGATTATCAGGTGGGCCAGGTGTCGCAGTGGCCGATCCGCAGCACCCCGCTCGGCGTACTGCTGGACCCGAACTCCGATCTGGCCCGAGTCGCACGGATGCTTCCACCGGAACAATCACCTGTTCCAGGAACATCGGCGCTGCTGGCGACCGATCCGAAGCGGCCGGAAATCGGCAAGATACTCGTTTTGTTCCAGCCAGATGCGGCTGCCCCCGGCGGGCTCCGGCTGGCGGGTTGGCGCGTCACAGACGCGCAGAACAATCTGACGGTCGTCACCCTTTCGAATCCGCAATGGAACGCCGCTGTGTCCGAAACGGCGTTCCGGTTTTCCGATCCGCGGCAACGCGCCAGGCCGCCCGGCAAAGGCGTTTGAGCGCATTCAGCATCCTTTCGGTCGGTTTTGGTGGCAATTTTGCGCAAATTGGTTTGACAAATTGCCAATCGAGGCGGAAATTCACTTCATTCAGCCGCTGGCAAGGTTTGCCCTGTTAGAAGCTGGATAGTGGCAAGGTCAGCTATCGGGATTTGCCCCCTGTTGCCCGATTGCAGGATCTGCCATTTGCGTGACGAACGCATAAACGGCCCTCGCTCCATGCCCCCGGAGCGGGGGCCAATTTGCTGGTGGCTCGCGCGAGACCATTTGCAACCGGCGGCATGGCCCGATGCAATTTCAATCGTGACGCGGCTGGTATGGCAGCCTAAGGCCTTGGCATGTCCTCCAAGCCCCTGCGCAT
>JAIMJL010000006.1 GCA_020693225.1 Sandarakinorhabdus sp.
ATGCCGGATTGCGGCCTGAGGATGCCGATGCGGCGCTGCGCCCCAAGAGCCTGGCCGATTTTGTCGGCCAGAAGGCAGCGCGGGAGAATTTGCGGGTGTTCATCGATGCCGCTCGGCAGCGGGGCGACGCGCTGGATCATGTGTTGCTCTCCGGGCCGCCGGGGCTTGGCAAGACGACCCTGGCGCAGATCGTGGCGCGCGAACTGGGCGTGGGGTTTCGTGCGACTTCTGGGCCGGTGATTGCCAAGGCCGGCGATCTGGCGGCGCTGCTGACCAATCTTGAGCCGAACGATGTGCTGTTCATCGATGAAATTCACCGGCTTTCGCCGATGGTGGAGGAAATTCTCTACCCCGCGATGGAGGACCGGGCGCTGGATCTGATGATCGGCGAAGGGCCCTCGGCGCGCTCGGTGCGGATCGATCTTCCGGCCTTCACGCTGGTCGGCGCGACCACGCGCGCAGGGCTGGTCACGCAACCGCTGCGCGACCGCTTCGGCATCCCCATCCGGCTGATCTATTACACTGAAGCGGAATTGCTGAGCGTGGTGACCCGCGCTGCGCGACTGCTCGATCTGGCGCTGACGCAGGACGGCGCCAGCGAAATCGCCCGCCGCGCGCGTGGCACCCCGCGCATTGCCGGGCGGCTGCTGCGGCGGGTTCGCGATTTTGCGGCCACGCGCGCCGAGCCGGTGGACTCAGCCTTTGCCGACCAGTCGCTCACCCGGCTGGAAGTCGATGCGCTGGGGCTGGATGCGCAGGATCGTCGCTATCTCTGGATGATCGCCGACCTTTACCAGGGCGGCCCGGTTGGCATCGAAACGCTGGCGGCCGGGCTTTCGGAAGCCCGCGACACGCTGGAAGACGTGGTGGAGCCTTTTCTGATCCAGACCGGGCTTGTCGCCCGCACGGCGCGGGGGCGCATGTTGAACCCGGCGGCCTGGAAGCATCTGGGGCTGAAGCCGCCGGCGCAGCAGCCCACCTTGCCGCTGGAGGACGAGGGCTGAGCGACGAAGGCGTTCAGTGCACCTCTTCGCCGCCGCTCACATTCATGGCTTCGCCGGTGACATAGCAGGCATCGTCTGACGCCAGCCAGGCGACGGCAGAGGCGGTATCCGTGCCCTTCCCCGGCCGCCCCAGCGGGTTTTTGTGGGCCATATTGTCCAGATAGGCTGCCACCGAGGGGAAGCCCAGCAGCGCGGCGAAATAGGCGTTCTGCCTGGCGCCAAGCCCGGTCGTCACATGGTTGGGGCATACCGCATTCACCGTTATGCCATAGCGACCGAGCTCCACGGCGTTGGAGCGGGTGAGGCCGACCATGCCGTGTTTGGACGCGGTGTAGGGTGCCATGTGCGGAAAGCCGGATTTCGCGGCCTGCGAGGCAATGTTGATGATCCGCCCGCCGGACCCTTGCGCGACGAACTGCCTGGCGGCGTGCTTGGTGCACAGGAAGGCCCCCTTCAGGTTCACATCCAGCACGGCGTCCCAGTCTGCTTCTTCCGTTTCCAGCAGCGGCTTCATCAGATAGCCGATGCCGGCATTGTTCACCATCACGTCGAGCCGGCCGAACGCCTGGACCGCCGCATCCACAAGAGCCGCACAATCGGCCTCGCGGCGCACATCGCAGGGCATGGTGATGACCTTGGCGCCGGTGGCGCGCAGGGTTTCGGCGACCGCCTCCATTTCCGCGGTGGTACCGATATCGGATGCGCCCATGCGGTCTGTGGGTGCGCCGATATCGGACACGACAAGATTGGCCCCTTCCTCGCCAAAGCGGCGCAGGATGGCAGCCCCCAGCCCTTCGGCACGGCCCGAGCCGGTGACGATGACGGTTTTCCCGGTGAAGCGGCGCATCAGGGCAGCAGCGATTCGGTGGTCATGAAGGTTGCGCCATCGGTGAACTGGCCCATCTCGCCGGCGATTTCCTGCACCAGATCGGAGGCGATATCGCGGTGAAATTCGTCCATCCGGGTGATATCGATCACTTCCACATAATCGTAGGGCGGCTTGTCTTCGGAGAAGAGCAGCCCGGTGGTGCGATACACCCAGAAGTCTTTCACGCTGACCAGCGAGCGGACGCCGGGCAGGTCGCGGGTCTTGGCCCACTCTTCATAGGCGTCGCGCGAGACGCCGGGCTTCAGGTTGAACAGGGCGATGATCCGCATGGCAGTCTCCTTCAGGCAAAATCGATGGGTGGGCGATAGGCGTTCAGCGCCGCTTCCAGTTCGGCGCCGAGGGCCAGCAACGTGCTTTCGGCGTTTGGCCGGCCGATCAGCTGCACGCCGACAGGGAGGCCATCCGCGCTCCAGCCAGCCGGAACAGAAAGCGCCGGCAACCCGGCGATGTTGGCAAGTGCGGTGAAATCCGCCTGGCTGACGGGGGCATCGCTGGCGTGCGGAAAGGCCACTTGCGGCGTGGTGGGCAGCAGGATGACATCGGCCAGCTGCAGCACGGCGCGGATTTCCGCGCCCGCTGCGTCCAGCATCGCGCGGCCTTGTGCCCGCGCCTCCGGGCCCACCCTGCGACCGAAATCGACATAGGATTTGAAGGCGGCCGAGAAGCCTTCGGGATGGGCGGCAATGTCTGCGCCGAACACTGTGTCGGCCGCGTGCGCCGCCTCGATGAAGCCCGAGAGCCTTGCCCGATGGTGATCGATGCTGACGGCGTGCTCCGTAACCGGATAGCCAAGGCCCTGTAGCAGATCGCAGGCGAGCGCGAGGCCTGCGCGCACCGCCGGTTCCTGCTCCACCGCGCGCAGGCTGGACAGGGTGGCGATGCGGCGCACCGGCTGCGCCTCTGGCAAGGGCGCAAGCGCCTGCATCACGGCAGCGGTATCGGCGACCGATCGCGCCAGTGGGCCGATACAATCCAGCCGCTGCACCAGCAGCATCATGCCCGCGTCCGGCACCAGGCCGTTGCCGGGCTTCAGCCCGGTGACGCCGCAATAGGCGGCGGGGATGCGCACCGACCCCAACGTATCGGTGCCGAGTGCCGCCGCGCACAGCCCGGCCGCTACCGCCGCGCCGCTTCCGCCCGACGATCCGCCCGGCGTGTAACCAGGCTTGTGCGGATTCTGGCACTGCCCGAAGAAGGCATTGTCTGTTGTTGCCCCAAGCGCTGCCTCGTGCATGTTCAGCATGCCGAGGATGACAGCGCCGGCGTCTCGCAGCCGCTGCACCGCTGCGCAGTCCTCGCTTGCGATCCGATCCCGATAGGCGCCGATGCCGCCATGCGCATGCAGACCCGCCGCATCGAGATTGGCCTTCAAGGCTATGGGAATACCCTCCAGCGGGCGTGACGTTCCGGCATCAAAGCGTCTGGCGCTTGCGTCTGCTGCTTCCCGCGCCCCTGCGGCGTCTACTTCGGTAAACGCCTTCAAGGCCGGATCATGCTCGGCAATCCGCGCCAGATAGTGTTCGGTTGCCGCCGTGACGCTGACCCGCCCGGCGGCAAAGGCTTCGCGCAAGGCAACCACGCCCAGCTGGTGCAGCCGCGCCGCCATCAGCGCGGACGTCCACTATTCGTGCGCGGCTGCTGCCGCTCGTCTATAAGACGCAGCGGCTTCTGGCGCACGTCGATCTGGGTGAGCGTGGCGGTTTCACCGGGCGCTACCAGCAGGATCTCCACTTCCACGCCCAGCCCGCGCCGCAGCACTTCCGCCAGCTCGCCGCGCGCGGAATCCTGTGCCGCGCGGTGTTCCAGCACCACCGTCATCGTGTCGCGCAGCTGCGCATCGCGGGTCAGTCGGCAGACATATTCGCCGGTGAGATCGGGGCGATTTTCGATCAGCGCGCCGATGGCATGCGGGAACACGTTGATGCCTTTGAGCTTCACCATATTGTCGGATCGGCCGAGGAAGCCTTCGATCCGATCGAACACCATGCCGGTATCGTTCCGGCCGAGCCGCAGCGCCGACACATCGTGGGTGTTGAAGCGGATGCAGGGCGCCACATCGTCCTTGTACAGCGTCGTCACCACCATGTCGCCCTTGTCGCCGGGGGCGACCGTTGCCCCGGTTTCGACATCGAGCAGTTCCAGATAGTGCGCGTCTTCCCAGATGTAGAGACCATCGCGATCCGGGCCTTCGCCGGCGATGCTGCCCGTGTCGCCCACCCCATACCAGTCATAGGCTTTTGCGCCGCCCCAGGCGGCTTCGGTGGCGGCGCGGTCTTCGGTGCCCAGATGCCCGGTGATCATCCGCACCTTGATATGCTCTCCCGGTATCAGACCTGCCTCGCGCGCCACTTCGGCCAGCTTGCGCACATAATCCACGAATCCCACAACCACGGTAACCCCGAAATCGGCCATCAGTTGCACCTGCGTTGCGGATCGCGTTTCGATCCCCGTGCCGGCCGACAGGAACAGCGAATTGGTGAAGTGGGTGAAGGCCTCGCGGATATAGTGGCCACCGTTGATCATGCCGTGGCCATAGACGCTGTGCACCACATCGGACGGCTGCAACCCCTGCCAGCGCGCCATCCGCGCGACCAGCAGATTGCCTACCTCGCGCCCCTTGGGGCCGAACAACAGCGTCTGCGGCTTGCCGGTGGTGCCGGATGTGGTGTGCAGGATGGCTGGCGGCCGATCGGCACCGCCCAGCCCGCCGAAATCGCCGAGCGGCGGATGTGCGGCGATGGAGGCCATCAGGTCGGATTTGTCGTAGGTCGGCAGCTTGACGATATCGTCGAGGCTCTGGATATCGCCCGGCTCGATGCCCTTGGCGCCCCAGTGTCGCTGATAAAAGGGGATTTGCCAGCCGCGCGCCATCAGCTTCAGGAACTGCGCATTCTGGATGCTGCGCAATTCGTCGCGAGACATATGCGTGTAGCGGCGGGTGAAGGCGTCGCCGATCGGATAGTCGGCAAGCATGGCCTGATAGTCGAAGGCTTCGAAATAGCTGGGATAGGTCATGGCGTTCCTGTGAGGCCGGAGAGATCAGGTTTGAAGAATGCCGGGGCTGGCATCAGCTCCAGCGCCAGTGCAACCTTGCTGTGCAGCAGCGCCGTGGCGCCACTGCCCGGCGCGCCGGGGGTGACTGACACCGTGTTTTCCAGCGTGCTGCCATCGGCCAGCGTCAGCCGGAAGGATTGCGGCGACAGCGCGTTCGGATCGCTTGTGCCATCATCCAGGATTTGCAACCGGCTGCCCAGCGCGCGCAGCGCCGGATCGCCGAAATTGGCCGGCGTGAAGGCGCGCGGATCGATGCGCCCGTCGCGCAGCATCAGCGCCACAAGAAACGGCAGGCACAGCCGGGCGGTGGCGGGTGCCATGGCGTCGGTCCAGGGGCGGCCGACCAGCCGCCGGATGAGCGGCGGCACAACGGCTTCGATTTTCACGACTTCGGCGGCTCTGCGACCGGCCAGCACGCCGAGCGTTGCATGGCTGGCCCGCCCGCAGGGCCAGGGCTTGATGCTGATGTCCGTCATCCGCCACTGCTGCCCCAGCGAGGGTGCCACATGGGCGAGCGAGCCTTGGTCAAACAGCCGGAAATAGCCGAACGGCCCCTCCAGCGGATCATGCGGCCCGCCAAGCCCGGCCGCCACCAGATCAACCGCACTCACCGCAGCCCGCGCGGCATTGGCAATCTGCAGCGGCAGGGCAATGGACCCTTCCACATGCGCCTGCATGGTTCCGGCGGCAAAGCTGTAGGCCAGCCCCAGCACATCGTCGAAGCGATCCGGCGCGATGCCGGCGATGCGCGCGCAGGCCAGGCTTGCCCCCAGCACACCCGCCGTTGCCGGACGAAAGAAAGTGAGCGGCGATGTGGCGGCCACCCCCAGTGCGCAGGCGATTTCCACGCCCACCACCAGTGCGATGAGAGCATCATCGTGAGAGACATTGCCTTTGGCGTGCGCGGTTGCGTGCAGCGCCGCCGTCACCACGCTCATGGCATGCACCACGGCCGGCTCGTGCACGGCGTCCCACTCCAGGCAGTGAATCTGGAACCCGTTGACGAAGGCAGCCGAAGCGGCGGCAAGGGTTCCCGTCCGCCCCATCAGCGGCACCGTGCCGCCTTCGCCCCATCGCAGAGCGGCGGCGAGCACGGCATCCGAAGCGGATAACGAAGCCCCGGCGGACCCCACCAGAAGCGTGTCGTTCAGAAGCGTGCGGGCCATGGCGGCCACGTCCGAAGGCAGCGGCGGCGGCGCCGCTGCAAAGGCGAGCAGCTGCTGCGTCGGGGTCATTGCAGCCAGCGTTCCAAGAGGGTGATCAGCGGCTTTGCCGGGGCATCGTCGGCCATGTCGAGTGCCAGCGCAGCATCGGCTTCTTGCGGCGCGAGGCCGCCCCAGGCCACCAGGGTGCGCAGTTTCGTGGCAATGCCTTCGGCGTCCAGCGGCCACTCCGGATCGCCCCAGGCATCGCGAACTTCGGCCACCTGCCCGCCGGCGGAAATGCGGGCACCGAAATGCGCCGGATAGGCGGCTTCAAGCGCGGCGTCCCGGCGCACCGCCACTCTCGCCCGCGCCGCAGCGATCGCCGGATCCGCAATCGCTCCCGGCTCGAAATCCGCGAGGGTCGGCCGGCCGCGCACGGCAACCACCGCAAGCGCATGCTGCAGGCTGAACTTCGCTTCCCCCACGCTCTTGGGGTCCGGGCGGTCGCAAAAGGTCAGGGCGTCGCCATAGGTCTCCACCAGCACCGGCCCTTTGGACAGCGCGACCGGCGGCAGTTGCAGCGCAGCATCGATCGCCGGGTGGGCATGGCGGCAGGCCGCCCAGGGCTTGAAGCTCACTTCCGCCATCCGCCAGCCGGGCGCAGTCTGCGCAATCGCGTCGGGCGAAGCATGGCGGGTGGCGGCGGCATAGAGGCCTTGCGGCCCTTCCAGGATGAAACGTGGCCCCTCGCAGCCCTGCCGCGCCAGCCTTGCGTGCCACAGGCCGGTCAGCGCCGCCTGGGCGACGTGCACCGCCTTCGTCATCGCCGCGGGCTCGTGCCGCACCTGCCACAGTCCGCCGGCCAGCGAACCGGCATGCCCGAGCGCCCAGACCGTGCGTTCTGCATCCAGCCCGAAGATCGACGCCGCCGCTGCGGCTGCACCGAAGCCCCCGGCGGTCGCGGTTGGGTGCCAATGGGCATAGTGATGCGCATCAAGGCTGCGACCGACGCGAATCATCGCTTCATAGCCGCGCACCGCGCCATCCAGCAGCGCACGAAACGATCCGGTCTCCTCGCGCGCGGCGCAAGCGGCCGCCGTCCACACCACCGGGCCGGGATGCAGGCGGCCCATGCGGTCGACATCGTCCATTTCCAGCAGATTGCCGAGCAGCCCGGCGCGGGTCAGAGAATCGGGTTCGGCGCGGGATGCCAGCGCGCCAAGCGGGCTGCTGCGCGCACCGGCCACGCAGGCCAGCCAGTCCAGCAGGTGCAGGCGGGCGCGGCTGCGCGCATCGGCGTCCACGAGCCGGGCCAGCTGCTGCGCAAGCACCTCGGTCAGCGACTGGACTTGTCCGGACATTTGATTGCCCTACCGCTGCTGACCGCCTATGTGCAAGACAGGAGAGGGATTTGCACGTGCAGCAGGCAGACAGCATGCCACCAGGCGGCCGGGAACGGGGACAGCGCGCGCGCTATCTGCAGCTTGCGGCGGAATTGCGTGCCGACATCGCCGAGGGGCGGCTGAATACCGGCGATCTGGTGCCCACCGAATCGCAGCTGACCGCGCGTTTCGGCGTTTCGCGCTTCACCGTGCGGGAAGCTCTGCGCCAGCTTTCCACCGACGGCCTCATCCGCCGCAAGCGTGGCTCCGGCACGATCGTGACGGCCAACAGCCCCGTTCTCGAGCAGAGCTTTTCCGACACCCGGTCCATCCTGCAATATGCCGCGTCCTCCACCTTTCTGATCGAGCCGGCGGTTTTGCTGCATCTTTCGCCTGCGATGGCGCGGCTTTTGAAGCGGCCGGAAGGCGAACCCTGGTTTCATATCCGCGGCCTTCGCATCATGGACGGGGCGCCCGAGCCGATCGCCGTGACCGATGCTTTCATCCACCCAAGATTCGCGCCACATGTTCCGGCGCTGCAATCGGGCGAAGAGGCGCTGTTCAGCCAGCTGCACCGGCTGGCGGGTCTGGCGGTCGGCAAGGTGGCGCAGGAGATCCAGGCGGTGGCGGCAACCACTGCCGAGGCGCTGGCGCTGCATGTCCCGGTGCGGGCACCGTGCCTCAGGATTCTCAGGCATTATTTCGATGAAAGCGGTGCGCTGGCAGAAATGTCATGCTCGGTTCATCCCGGAGAGCGTTTCAGCTATACGATGGCAATCGAAGGCTGAAGGAATAGCTCATGCGGGGTTTCGGGTGGCACGGTACGGCAGCGTCAAGCCTATTGCTGGCGGCGGCACCAATGCTCTTGCTGATGGCAGTGCCGGCGCAGGCGCAGGATGGCAATTATCGTTCGCGCACCGTGCTGGTGTTCGGTGAGGATCCCTGCCCGAAATCGGATAATCCCGATGAAATCATCGTCTGCGCACGGCGCCCGGAAGAGGAGCGGTTCCGCATCCCGAAAGACCTTCGGGAAGCGGACAAGGCGGGAACCATTTCCCGCGCCGACAATGTGGCAGCCCAGCGGGCCGAACTTGCCAGCGGCAGACCATCGGCCACCGGGATCGGATCCTGCTCGTCGGTGGGCCCGGGCGGCATCATCGGCTGCACGCCGGGGCTGAATGTAGGTGCCGCCATTCGCACCACCGCGGATGCCGTGCGCACGGCGACTGAGCCGGTCGACGACTGACGCGAACCGGAGCGGCCGGAACCCGGCCTAATATTCCTTTTGGTATCGCAGGTTGGCGCTGCTTTGGCCGGCGCTGGAGACCTCGATGAACAGGCTCCAGATGCGTGACAGGGTGAGCTGCACGTTGGTGAGCGTGTTGCCCTGCGAATCGGTCACTACCTCGACATAGATGTTGCGGGTAATCCGCTTGCCGATGGCGAGGCCGGTTCCCATGCCGCTGGCGCTGTTTTCGCCGACCAGCCGCAGCCGGTCCACACCCACCGACCGGCGCACCTTGCCCATGGTATCAACCCCGCTTTGCAGGCCGGCAATGGCTGTCGCCAGCTGCACGGCTTCGGTGACGCTCAAATCCGCGATGGATGCGCCGAACAACAGCCGGGCGAGGATTTCGTCTTCCGGCAGGCTTGGGCTGGAGCTGAAGGCGACTTCCGGGCGCGTGGCGGTTCCGGAGATCGTGACGAAGGCGGTGACATCGTTGGTTACCGTTTGCGCCTGGATGTTGATGCTGCTGTCCAATGGCTTGCCGTTGAAGGCGACCCGTCCCGAGGTGATCTCGAAATCGCTTCCGGCAAAGCTGAAGTCGCCGCGCACCAGATTGGCGGTGCCCAGGATCAGCGGCTGGCTGGCATTCCCCTGCACGCGCAGATCGGCGCGCCAGATGCTGTCCAGCCCCATGCCCTCCACCCGGACGCGATCATCCGCACGGATCCGCACATCGAGCTTCAGCGCGGTGGCCGAGAAGCCTGGCTCCGGATCGGGCACCCGCACTTCGCCCTTGCGGCGCACATTCAGCACCGGAATTTCGCCGGCCTGCATCTGCACCAGCTGCACCCGCGCCGAATCAACCCGGAGGTCGCCGCCGATAGTCGCACTGGTTCCCGCGCCCTTGACGGAAACCGGGCCAGACAAGGTGAATTCCAGCGTATCACTGTTGGCCAGCCGCGCCTCGTTCAGCTCCAACCGCAGATCGATGGAGCGCCCTTCGTCTGGCGCCAGATTGATCTCGCCGCCGCCCTTGAGCGTACCGGTGCCGGCCCGACCTTCCAGGTTGGTGATCCGCAGCCGCGGCCCGGTAAAGGCGCCGTCGAAATTAATGGCGGTGATATCGGTGCCCAAGGCAATGTTGCGGTAGATGATGCCGCGGCCGCGGGCGATCCCGGTGAGCTGCGGATTCTCCGGCGTTCCGGCGAAATCGGCACCAACGGCGATCGGCCCCTTCAATTCCTGCCCGTCCAGCCCGAACAGCGCCCACAGCGGATCGACGGGACCGTTATAGCGAACACCGCCCTGAAGCTGGCCGGACATCAGCCGCGCCATCGGATCCTCGCCGCTGCCGCCGCTGATCCGCAGCACCAGCCGGCCCAGATCATTGCCCTGCCATGCCATGCGCGCACCCAGCACCAGCCCGGCGTCGTTGCTGGTTGCCGCAAGGCGCAGATCGATCGGAATGGAAAGCCCGGTGACGTCGGAACGGGTCAGGTTGGTGACGCTGATGTTGGCTTCACCATGCGGCAGGCGATCGCCCTTGTTCAGGCGGATGTTGACCTGCCCCGATGCCTCGCCAGAAAGGCCCAGCCCCGGCGAGAGGATGTTGGCAAGGCCCATGTCCACCTTCGTGAGCACCAGCCGCAGCTTGCGCTCGTCTGCCCATTGGCCGGCGATATCCAATTGCGAATCGCGGGCGATCAGGCGGGCCGGGAGCAGTTCCCAGCCATTAGCACGGCGCACGATGCGGGCCGGATTGGCGAGCTTCAGGGGCAATTTGCCCAGCTTGCCATCCAGACCAACTGCGAAGCCATCGGGCACGGATTGCACCGTGCCGATGGCCGCAAAGGGCTGGCCATCGGCGAGTTTGCCGGCCACATTCAGGCGTGCGGAGCCGGTGCTGCCAGCAATGTTGGCGCGGCCGCTGGCAGACGTGAGCACCAGCGTATCGCGGCGCACGCCGGTCAGCTGGAATTCGCCGCCGACGATGGGCCGATCCGGATCGAGGACGACGGCAAAGCGCGCGGTGCCCGAGGCAATCTGTATGGGCGTTTCCAGGGGGATGCGCGCGCCATTGGCCTGGGCGGTGGCATCCACCCGTTGCAGCCGGCCCTGCGCCGAAAGGAGGAGATCGGCTTCCAGACCGGTTCCGGTTACGGCGATTTTCCCGGCGAAGGGGCCGGCTGCGGTCTGCACCAGCCGCCCGCTTGCCTGCAGCCCGGCGATGGCAATCCGCTCGATATCCGCGGCCAATGGGCGCCCATCGCCGATTTCCAGCACGACGCGGCCGTCGAGCGGGCCCTGCGCGCTGTCTCCGGTGGCGGTGATCAGGAAGCCATTGGGCGCGGGCACCAGCTCCGCCACCAGATCGCGCACGCCGAAGCCGAAATCGGGTGATGCAAGCTTCACGGTGGCGCGCGGCGCGGCCGATGTGCCGCTGGCGACGATGGCGACAGGGCCATAGGCGCGACTTTTGCCTGCTGCATCCAGCTTGAACTGGCCGGTTGCCGGGTCGTAGCCGGCGCGGGCATCGGCGAAGGTAAGATTGGGGCTGTCGAAGCGGGCCTGTTGCACCAGGATGGTGCCGTCTTTGGCAAGCGTGAAATTGCCGGCCAGCGCCGGTGGACCGCCGAGGAACTCTGCCGCCGAGGCATTGATGAGCCCCAGCGAGCGCCCCTCGAAGCGACCGTCCACCAGCGGCGCAGCGCCGGGCAGCCGATCGAACCGCGCCACGGCGCGAACCGTGACCGGCCCCAACTGCGGCACATCATAGCGGGCGAGCGTGGCATCGAACGCGCCGGTCGCCCGGCCGCTTGCCAGCAATGTTGCATCGCCATTTGCGGTGATGCTGCTGGTTGTGAGCGTCAGGCCGCTGGCCCGCGTGGTGCCACCATCCAGGCTTACCGTTCCAGTGAGGCGCGGTTGCAGCAACAGGGCGGCCATCTCCGGCGGCAGGCCGATCGCCTGGCGCAGGCTGGCATCGAAGGTAATGGCTAGTGGCTGCCTGCCTTGCGCCAGCCGCACGCTGCCCGATGCCGCCAGGCCATCCGCGCCGATCGGGCCGGTCTCGCCGGCGAATCGCAGCGTGTCTGCCGCAGCCGTCCAGCCGATTGCAGGTGCCGTTACCTTGCCATCCAGCAGCACGGTGGCGCGCAAGCCGCTGCCGCTGAGTGCCGGGTTCAGCAGAGCCGGCTGTTTCAGCACGGCTTCGGCGCGGAAGGCCCGGAACAGCTGCTCTTCATTGACAATCTTGCCGCCGCCGGACACCGCCAGCGCCGGCGTGGACGCCACGAAGCGCAGATCGAAAAGGTCGCCGTCCCGGCTGACGGTGGCATCGATCGCCACCAGCGGCTTCAGCAAGGCGGCCGGCTGGCCACCGACGAAGGGCGCGGTGTCCAGATCGCCCATCAGCCGGAAGCGGCCATCGTCTGCCTGAATGGCAAGGGCTGCCACGCGCGTCGGCCCCAGATCGGCTTCCAGCCGGCCCCGCCATTGCGCCCAACTGCCCGCGCCTGCTGCCTTCAGGGCAATCGGCTGATCCACGCCCGCCAGGCCGACCACCATGCCGCCCACCGGCGCCTGCAGATCGACCGAAAGGTCGAACCGGTCACGGTCCGGCTCGGCATCCAGCAGCAAGAGCAGTCGGTCGCCGCGGCTGGCGGTGGCGCGCATGTCCACCAGCATCCGCCCTTTGCGAATGTCGGTGCGCCCGGCGGCAAACACGGTTTCGGCGGTTCCGAACACCGGCTCTTCGATGCGCAGCTTGGTGACTTCGAAGCGGCCGATGCGGACATCAATGTCGGGCAGCAATGGCAAATCCGGATCGCGCGGATAGATATTCCACATCCGCAGCAGCACAAGTTCCGGGATATCCAGCCGGTTGATGCTGACCGTGTTGCGAATCAGCGTCAGCGGCTCCCAATCCACCTTTACCAGCGGCAGGGTTGCCAGCACGCCATCCAGATCGCGCACCACGATATCGCGCATGTCAAACCGCGAGAGCAGGCTGCCATCGATCCGGCCGACTTCGAAGCGCAGGCCCGAATCCGGCTCCAGCCCGGCCACCTGCCGCGCCACGAAACTGCGCCCGCCCGGCGTGTCTGCCAGCCACCACAGCCCCAGCGGAACCGCCGCCGCCAGCAGCAGGGGAACCACCAGCAGCAGCCATCCCAGCCAGCGCCAGGCAGAGCGGCCTGCGGGTGCGGCTGCGGCTGCGGCTGCGGGATCAGAGCCCATGGTTTCGGCGCTGGCCATGGCTAGAAGGCCTGCCCGATGGAGATATAGAGCCCGATTTTCGGGTCACGCGGGCCACGGTTCAGCCCGCGCGCCACATCGATCCGGATCGGCCCGAAATTGGTGAAATAGCGACCACCGACGCCGATGCCGAGCTTGGTGCCGGAAAGCGTGGGAACGGACTCTTCGGTCAACGAACCGGCATCGACAAAGCCAACGACACCGAAATCCCCGAACCGGTAGCGGCCTTCGAGGCTGGCCTCGAACAGCCCGCGTCCGCCGGATGGTCGTGCGCTTGGCCCGACCGGGCCGATACTTTGGAAGTCATAGCCGCGCACCGAGCCGCCGCCTCCGGCGTAGAGCCGCCGTGTGGGGGCGATCTCTTCGGGTTCTGCGCCGATGATGCTGCCCAGGCGGAGGCGCCCGGCCAGCACGAAATTGTCCCGCACGGCTCGATAGGCGCTGGCATCGCCGATGATGCGGCCGTAGCTGGCAACGAGATTGTCTGTTCGCGAGATTTCCGGCGTGGCCGCCAGATTGAGCCGGAAGCCCTTTTGCGGGTCCAGCAGATCATCGGAACGATCATAGCCGGCAGACATCGGCAGCGCTGCAATGAAATACACCTGGCGGTTGTTGAACTTGGGGTTGGAGAGATCGAGCTCGTCCGAAGCCAGGATTTCCGCGCCGATGCTGTAGGTCCAACGCTTCTGCCAGATCGGCGTGGAAAGCCGGGCAAGCGAACCGGATAGCGTGACGGTGCGGGCCTCGAACGCCGGCCGCTCGATATTCGTGATATCGGCCAGCAGCGACAGGGTTCGGTCGCGCTGGCCGAAATTGCGCTTCGCCATTTCCGCCGCCACGCGCTGTTCCTGCGTGCCGATCACCAGCCTTGCGGTAAACTCGCCCTGCGGCTTCCACAGGTTGCGGTGCCGCCAGAGCGCTTCGGCGCGGGCGCCCTCGCCGCTGGAATAGCCGATCTGTCCGGATAGCCGTCGAAGCGGCCCGGTGTTGCCGTTGATGCGGATATCGGTGATGGCAGAGCCATCGGCTTCGCGTTCGCCGGTATCTACCGGCGTCACGGTGACCCCGGCAAACATTTGCGTATCGATCATCGCCCGGCGCAGATCGTCCACCAGCAGCGAACTATACACATCGCCCGGTTTGAAACGGGCAATCACCTGGGCATGGGCCTCGTCGAACGGTTGGAACCCCACCAAGCGGATGACGCCGAAGCGGCCCGGGGGGCCGATGTCGCCGGTCAAAAGATAGGTGCCGGTGGGTGTGTCGGCATCCAGCACCACATCGCGGGCACCGATTTCCGGGAAGGGATAGCCCGCCTCGGTCAGCTTCAGGCGGAGGGCCCCCTCGGCCTCTTCCACCGCGGCGGCGCGGATCGGGTCGCGGATCTGCAATCCGAAGCCTTGCTTCAGCTCGGGCTTGTCGTCCGGGATCAAGTCCAGCGTGATTTCGCGCCAGCGGTATCGGTCGGCGGGCTGGGTGATCAGCTCCACCTTGGCGCGGCTGTCGGGTGACGGGGACAGAGTTGCATCCGTGCTGGCACCAAACCAGCCTTCGGAAAACAGCAATCTTTGCAGCAATGCCTTATCGGCATTGGTGCGCGATGCCAGCTGGGCCGGCGTGGCCGGGCGACCCTGCCCTTGATAGAGGGCGGAAATCCGGCGGAACTGGGAGTCCAGCCGGGTCGGCTTGAGGCCGGTGATCGTCACGCTGTAGCGGACGCCCTCTTCAGCCACTCCGGTGAAGGTGAAGTCTTCGCGCGGGGCCGGATTGAAGCCGCTCAATGGCTCCAGCGGTGCCAGCAGATCGGGCGGCGGCGGCGCCACCGGTGGCATCACGAGCGGCGGTCCGAAATCCACCGGCGGCAATTCGCTGCCGTCCAACGGGTCCAGCAAGGGAGGCAGGGTCTGCTCCTGCGCCTGGAGCGGAACGCCAGCAAGCAGCACGGCGGCAAGCACGAAAGAGCTGGCGGATGATTTCACGCCAGCACCAAAGCCCGGCAAAGCGGCAGGAATCAAGCCACCGATGCGCGCGGTTGCGGTGAATGGGGTGGCAAATTGCCGGCGGCGCTGGCACGGAGCCATCTCAACCCCCACAGCGAAAGACCGATTCCGCATGGCCGACACATTGAAGATGACCCTTGAAAGCGGTGATGTGATCATCACGCTGAGGCCCGATCTGGCACCCGGCCATGTGGCCCGCATGGTGGAGCTGGCCGACAGCGGTTTCTACGATGGCGTGGTGTTTCACCGCGTGATCCCCGGTTTCATGGCACAGGGCGGCTGCCCCAATGGCACCGGCACCGGCGGATCGAAGCTGCCTGATCTGAAGGCCGAGTTCTCCGCCGAGCCGCATGTGAAGGGCACCTGCTCTATGGCCCGTACTTCGGCGCCCAACAGCGCCAACAGCCAGTTCTTCATCTGCTTCGGCGATACCGGCTTTCTCGATGGCCAATACACCGTGTGGGGCCAGGTGACTTCGGGCATGGAGCATGTGGATGCCCTGCCCAAAGGCGAGCCGCCGCGCGCGCCGGGCAAGATCGTATCGATGCGGTCGGCCTAGCGCCTAGCGGCGGGCCTTCACCGTGCGGCCATCCGGCGCCTTTAGCACGAGGGCGCCGGACGCGTCGATGCTGTAGCTGTTAACATCACCCAGCAGGGCCAGCAGCTTTTGCTCCTGTGCCATCTGCGGTTCCGGGCAGGCCATCATCGTGGAAGCCATCTGGCCCAACTTGATGGTGAATGCCGCGCCTGCCTCATAGCCGCCCATGAAGCGGTTGCAGCTTCCGGCGCCGAACACCCGACCGTCTTCGAACTTGATGGTGACGGGCACGTTGGGCAGCACCGGCACCCCGCCGATTTCGGCAATCTGCCATTCGGCGCCGGCAAGGGCTGCACCGCTGGTCGGGGCCGGCTTGGTCATCGGCGCTTCGGTTGGCGCACAGGCCGCAAGCCCGGCAGCAACGGCAATGATGGCGGCAGTGAAAGGCATGCGCGGCATGGAAAATCTCCCGATCCGGCGCCCTGCTGCGCCACACGGCTCGTCATTGCCGCAGTGCCACCGAGAATCAAGCCCGGCCCGGAACACTATTTCTTCAGGCTATCGCGAATTTCGCGCAGCAGTACGATATCTTCGGGTGTTTCTGCCGGGGCCGGTTCCGGTTTCTTGAACAGGCGGTTGGCGTTTTTCACGATGATGAAGATGGCAAAGGCAACAATCAGGAAATTGATCACGGCCGTCAGGAAGGCGCCATAGCCGAACATCGGCACACCGGCGGCCTTCAGCGCGGCATAATCGTTGGGATCGCCGGCAAAGCCATCGGGCAGGCTGCCCAGGCGGATGAACAAATTGCTGAAATCCGGGTTTCCGGTGAGCGCGGAAATCAGCGGCATCAGCAGGTCCCCGGTCAGCGACGTGACTATGGTTCCAAAGGCTGCACCGATGACCACGGCGACCGCAAGATCCAGCACATTGCCGCGCGCGATGAACGTCTTGAACTCTTCCAGCATCCTGCCACTCCTGTTATCCTTCACCCTTGTCATTCCCGATGTTTCCACCATTTTGCAAGACAGTTGGTTGTTCGGCTATAACGGTGGTGCACTTGACGCGCCTGCAAGGTCAGGTGTTTCGTCGTGGCTTGATTCAGGGGAGATATGTCCATGCGCGTTTTGAAGCTTCTTCTGCCAATGTCAGTTGCCCTCTCGCTCTCGGCTTGCGGGGTGAACACCATCCCGACCAAGGAAGAAAGCGCAAAGGCGGCGTGGGGCGAAGTGCAGAACCAGTATCAGCGCCGCGCTGACCTCATCCCCAATCTTGTTGCCACGGTGCAGGGCTATGCCAAGCAGGAGCAGGACGTGCTGATCGGCGTGACCGAGGCGCGCGCCAAGGCCACTTCGGTGAACATAACGCCGGGTGATCTGAACAATCCGGCCAAGATGGCGGAGTTCCAGGCGGCGCAGGATGGCCTTTCGCAGTCGCTCGGCCGGCTGATGGTGGTGGTGGAAAAATATCCCGAGCTGAAGTCCGACCAGAATTTCCTGGCGCTGCAATCGCAGCTGGAAGGCACGGAAAACCGCGTGGCAATCGCCCGCCGGGATTTCAACGAATCGGTGCGCCTCTACAACACCGAGATCCGCACCTTCCCCTCGATCGTGGCCGCCAAGGTGATCTATGGCAGTGAGCCGATGACGCCGTTTGCCGCCACCGCGGCCAATGCCGAAACCGCGCCGCAAGTGAAATTCTAGGCGGCCGGGCCGGAGATCGCACCATGCGCCTGCTGCTGGCGCTGCTGCTTGTTGCCCTGGCACCGCCGCTGTGGGCGCAATCCTTTCCGCCGCTGACCGGTCGGGTGGTGGATGCGGCCAATATCCTTCCGCCCGACGTGGAAGCGGCGATCGAGGCGCGGTCTGCCGCGCTGGAGGCGGCCACCACCACGCAGATGGTGGTGGCAACGGTGCCCGATCTGCAAGGCTATGAGATCGAGGATTATGGCTATCGGCTTGGGCGCGCCTGGGGGATCGGTCAGAAGGGCCAGAACAATGGCGTGATCCTGCTGGTTGCGCCCAACAACCGGCGGGTGCGGGTGGAAGTCGGCTATGGGCTGGAACCGGTTTTGACCGATGCCCTGTCCAGCGTGATCATCAACCAGCAGATTTTGCCCCGCTTCAAGGCGGGCGATCTGCCGGGCGGGATTCAGGCGGGTGCGGACGCCATCATGCAGCAGCTGGAGCTGCCGCCGGAGCAGGCGGCGGCCAATGTGCAGGCCGCCGCCAGTGCCCAGGCCAGCGCCGATGAGGGCAGCGGCTTTGGTGCGGTGCTGTTCATCCTTTTCATCCTGCTGTGGCTGTATTTCGCCATGCGACGCGGCAAGCGCGGCACCCGGCGGGGAGCCGGGCCGATCATCATCTGGGGCCCCGGGAGCGGCGGCTGGGGTGGCGGAGGCGGTGGCGGCTGGGGCGGCGGCGGGGGCGGCTTCGGCGGAGGAGGCGGTGGCTTTGGCGGCGGCGGATCGAGCGGGGGCTGGTGATGGAGCTGACAGAAGCCGATCATCAGCGGGTTTCCGGCGCGATCCAGGCCGCAGAGGCGCACACATCGGGCGAAATCTTCTGCATCCTGACGCATGAGCGACACCGCTATCTGGAATGGATTTTTGCGCTTGCCGCCCTGCTGGCCTTCACCTTGCCGTTTGCGCTTGCGCTGCTGGGGTTCGGCCCTTCCTACTGGGCGGCGGCGTTCGGCGTCTGGCAGGCGGAGGATTTGAGCGAACGGCAGACCATCGAAATCTATGCCGCCGTACAGGCCGGGCTGTTCCTGCTGGCAACCGTGGTGCTGTGCTGGTCACCGCTGGCGCAGCGGTTTGCGCCGCGTTTCCTGCGCCGCGACCGGGTGCACGAACTGGCGCTGAAGCAGTTTCTTGCCAGGGGCATTCACCTGACAGCGGGGCGAACCGGAGTGCTGATTTTCGTGTCATCCGAAGATCATATCGTGGAGATCGTGGCCGATGCGGGGATCTATGCCAAGGTTCCGCGGGAGCATTGGGGCGATACGGCGGAAAAGCTGCTGGCGGGCTTGCGGCGCAACGATCCGGTGCAGGGCTTCGTGGATGCCATTGCCCACTGCGGCGAGGTTCTGGCGCGGCATTTTCCGCCCTCGCCGGGCAATCCCAACGAGATCGAAGACCATCTGATCATCGTTTGAGGCCGGTCGCAGCCCTTCACAGGGGCACAGGATGCGGCATTTTTGCTGCACCTGCGAACAAAGCTTGACATGGGAAGCCGATTGGTTGCTATGCACAGTATTGCATGGCTCACCATAAAGGTTCGAGAGCCAGTAAGATGAGGATAGTCCCATGTTCAAGCCAGTGCTGATTGCTGCCGCCCTCCTGGTCGGCGCGCCCGCCATCGCAGCCGACACCGCCGATGCCACCCCGGTTGTGAAGACCGGCAAGACGCTGCGCGATTCCAACAATGTGCGAATCGGCAAGATCGACCGCGTTTATGCCGATGGCTCGGTGCGGGTGATCAACGACAATCGCTTCGTGACCATTCCGGCCGACGCCATTGCCATGGTTGATGGCCAGCCGACCACGACGCTCTCCAAGCGCGAAGTGACCAAGCTTCCCTGAGCCTGTTCGGTCGCTATTCGGTTGGCGGATCGTACCAGGGTGACTTGAGGTTGCCCGAAATGCGATCCAGCAAGCTGTGCAGCGCGGCGCGATCGGCATCACAAATGCCGGAAAACGCCCGCTGCTCCTCGGCCTTTGCCAGGCATTGCAGCTGCTCCAGAAGCGGTGCTGCCTGATTGGTGAGGTAAATCCGGTGCGCCCGGCGATCGCCAGGGTCGGGCCGCCGTTCCACCAGCCCGTCTTCGCACAGCCGATCGAGCATCCGGCTGGCGGTCACATCGCCCACATCGAGCAGCCGCGCGATGCGGCTTTGCGTGGCACCTTCGGCCGCTTGCACGATGGCGATGGTGCGCCATTGCGCGCGCGTCAGTCCTGTGCCTTTGGCGCGTTGATCGAAGCTGTTTTTCAGCGCCCGGGCGACAATGCTCAGTTTGAAGCCGAGCGAACGATCCGATCCCGCTTCATCTGTCGTGCCGCCGATGTTCGCCTCCCCGTCGGCAATGCGCTGCCTCAGCCGCGCATTTGCGCCAGGGTTGCAAGCCCCGTCAATGCTGGGTGGACTCAGTCGGCTGCCATCATGCGGTCAAGCTCGGCGTGGAAATGGCGCAAGCGGGCTTCCTGCTCGCTCCACAATGGCCCGCGGAAGCCGCGCGAACGGGCGCCGGCCTGCACAATCGGCAGCAGCTCGGAATCCTGATCCAGCACTTCGCCCAGCTCCGGTGGCTCGCCCAGCGCCGTGCGCACGATATCGGGCCGGGTTTCGCCGGTCATGTCCACATCCGCCCCCAGGCCCATCCAGGCGGGCGCGGCCAGATTGGCACCTTCGATATGCCGATAGAGAATGCAGGTGTCATAGGTGAACTGGTTGGGATCGGTGGCGTGCGGCACGAAGCGGTGCAGGAACACGGCTTCGGGATGGCACCCGATCTGCACGTTGGGGAACAGCGAATATATGGTCGAATCGCTCAGCTGGGTGTCGCTGAACTTGTCCCAATCCAGCCCCAGGGCCGCCGCCCGCTGGCGCTTGGCCTGCTGCACGGCGGCACGGCTCTCCTGCGCGCTGCCATGGAATTGCGCCGGATCGATGCCGGCATCCTTCAGCATGATTTCGATTCCCGCGTTCACGCCCTGTTGATCCGGGAAACGCGGCGATGGCTGGGCGAAGGGCACGAACTGCCGGCTGAAGCCGCCGGGCCACAGATCGATCTGGGTGCGATCGTCCATCAGACACTGGGTTTGCGGGTGAACGGCGTGCAGGTGATAGGTTTCGGCGAAGGCATCCACACCGCCCTTCCAGTTGGCACCCCAATCCGAACGCTTGTGCTGCACGACATTCATCCGGCCGATATCATACAGCTCCAGCTGCGGCAGGATGGGGGCCAGCCATTGCTGCAGCGGCTGGATGCCCGGATCCATCGATACGAACACCAGCCCCGCCGCCTCTTCGCAGCGCAGCGAGGTGAGGTTGTGATCGTGGCACAGCACTTCCGGCCGGAAGGTTTCAGGATCGGTGACGGCGATGTTCTGCCCGTCCAAAGCGAACTGCCAGCTGTGAAACGGGCAGGTGAACTGGCCGATGCTGCCGGTGTCGGCCAGGATCAGCTGGCTGCCGCGATGCGGGCAGACATTGTAGTGCGCCTTCAGGCTACCGTCTGTCGCACGGACCACGATGAAACTTTCCGGACCGATATCGAATTTCGCGAAGTCGCCCGGCTCCCTGACATCGGACAGCGGGCAAGCCAGCAGCCAGCTGCGGGCAAACACCTTCTCCCACTCCGCGTCGGCGAATGCCTTGCTGTGATAGCGATCCGGCGACGGTCGGCCGGCGCCATGATCGATGGCCGGCGCCCGGTCATTGAACGGATGCGGCGTGCCGGTGTGGATATCCCAAAGGCGCTGGTGATAGGTCATGAAACTCTCCCGTTGCGCCTATAAAAAGACAATCATGATTGTTTTACAAGTGGCGAATGCGATGGCTTGCAAATCAACGGGAGCGCCGTGTCAGCTGCCCCAGGGCGGCGGCGGCGCAGCAACCGGGCGGGTGAGATCGAACTCCACCCGTAGCGCACGACCGGGGCGGTTCAGCTCGTAAGCGTAGGTCTTGCCCGGCACGATTTCCACACTCCACACATTGGGCACCGATTGCGGCAAACCTTCGCGAACGAACATCGCCTTCGAGAAGGCATCGGAGGGGAAGTCCTGCCGCAAGGTGGCAACCGGCGCCACGGTGTCGCCGCCATATTGGGTCACCTTGTCTTCGCTGCCGTCTTCGTGGCGGTGGTCATGCTTCAGCCGGTAGCCGGTGGGCACCTTGCTGATCACCCAGGTGCGCGAGCGATCGTTGCCCACATGGAAGGGCACGCGAATGCTGTCGGCTGAACATTCGCGCACATGCATGACAAGCCGGCTGGCGGCGAAGTCGCGGTCGGCGGCGTCGGTCGTTACCACCTTGCCCTCGAACGCCTTGCCACACAGCGCGGTGAGCTGATCGAAAAAGGCGGAACGCTGTGCGGCAAGCGGTGTGGCGGCGAACAGGGCGGCCGTGAGGGCGAGACGGGTTAACATGAAATCAGGCTAGCGCGCTTTCAGGCGAGAAGCGAATCCACCAGCTCCGGCACCCGCACGCTCGCTGGGCCGAAGCGGCATTCGTGAAAACGCTCCGAGCCGAGCGAGGGTTCTAGGTTCAGCTCAACACAGCGGGCGCGTGCCGCGCGGGCGCGGTCAACAAATCCGGCCGCCGGGTAGACGGCGCCGGAGGTGCCGATCGCGATGAACAGATCGGCTTCAGCCAGCGCCGCCTCGATCCGCCCCATTTCGTAGGGCGTCTCACCAAACCAGACGATATCGGGCCGGAGGTTTCCCGCTCTTCCGCAACACGGGCAGGGTGGATCATCGGCAAGCGGCTTTTCCCAGCGATGGCAGGCACCGCAAGCCGTGCACCAGGCGCTTTTGAGCTCGCCGTGCATATGCACCAGGCGCACCGAACCGGCGCGCTCGTGCAGATCATCGACATTCTGGGTTACCAGCAGCAGATTGCCCCGCCACGCCTGATCCAGCTGCGCCAGTGCAATATGCGCCGGGTTGGGCACGACTGTTTCGAGGGCGGCCCTGCGGGCATCGTAAAAGGCCTGCACCAGTGCCGGATTGCGCGCGAAGGCTTCCGGAGTTGCCACATCCTCCACCCGGTGGCCCTCCCACAGGCCGTCCGCTGCGCGAAAGGTGGGAACCCCGGATTCGGCCGATATGCCGGCCCCGGTGAGAATCACGATGTTCCGGATCAGCCGCTCCATTCCTGCACCTCCATTCCTGCACTCTTGCCAAGTTTCCCGCGCTGGCGGAAGGATAGGCGGGTGCAAGGAGCGCTGGGATGATCAAGATTGGCGTGTTGGGAGCCGGCGGACGCATGGGGCAGGCGATCATCGCGGAAGTGGCGCAAACGGCGGACAGCTGGATTGCCGGCGGCGTGGAGCGCGCCGGGCACCCGCTGTGTGGCAGCGTGATCGGCGATGGGCTGGTGGTCTGCGCCAATGCAGCACCCGTTGCCCACAAGGCCGATGTGCTGATCGATTTCACCTCGCCGGCTGCGCTGGAAGAGCATCTGCGCGCCGCCATGGACGGCAATGCCGCCATCCTCGTGGGAACCACCGGGCTGGAACCGGCGCATCACGCGGCGATCGATGCCGCCGCCCGCAGCATTGCCGTGTTGCAGGCGGCCAACACCTCGCTGGCGGTGTCGTTGCTGGCGCTGCTGGTGGAGCGCGCGGCCGCCGCGCTGGACAGCGAATGGGATATCGAGATTGCCGAGATGCATCATCGGCACAAGCTGGACGCGCCTTCGGGAACCGCGCTGCTGCTGGGGGATGCTGCCGCGCGCGGCCGTGGCGGTTCGCTGCAAAATCTGCGTCTGCCGCCGCATGACGGCGGATCGGCGTTGCGCAAGCCCGGCGGCATCGGCTTTGCCTCGTTGCGCGGCGGCACCGTTGCCGGCGAGCATCAGGTGATCTTCGCCGGCGAGGGTGAGCGGATCCTGCTGGCCCACAGCGCCGAGGGACGGGATATCTTTGCCCGCGGCGCAGTGCGGGCGGCGCGCTGGCTGGCTAGGCAGCCAGCCGGGCGCTACAGCATGGCAGACATGATGCGGTCGAGCGCCGGCCCGGCAGCGCTCTAAGGTGCCTTGGGCGTTCGCAGCGCGATCACCAGGCCAATCAGCGCGATCACCGTTCCGGCAACCGCAAGGACAGACCAGACATAGCCCTCGAACAGCGTGGACAGGCCCATCGCAATGATCGGGATCGGAATCCCCGTCCAGGCGGCTTCGGCCGGGCCGATGGTGCGGATCAGGTCGAAATAGAGGCCGAAGGCGATCGCGCTGGCGAATATGCCCAGAATGAGCAGGCCGGCGATATACTCCGGGCGCCAGTCCCAGGTGGGCGGGCCGGCGGTCACCCCGGCAATCGCTGCGTTCACGGCAGCGCCGATCAGCATGGCCCATGCGAGCCCGCCAAGCGACGGCAGCTCACGGCCCAGCGGAGTCGCCTGCATCACATTGGAGAGCGAGGCGCACAAGATGCCGGCGAAGGTGAGCCCAAGGCCGATGGCAACCGCGGTGCGATCGCCCGGCAAGGTGAACTGGTGCGCGAACAGCATGGCAACGCCGGCGATGCCGAGCAGGCTGCCGATGGCAAACTGCCGGGTGATGGAGCGGCCCAGGATGATTTTTGCAAAAATGGCGTTCGGCACCATCAGCAGGGCAAAGGCGACCGCCAGCAGGCCCGACGGAATATACAGCTCGGCGCGATAGACGAAGTTGAAATTCAGCACGAACTGCATCCCGGCGAACAGCAGCAGGAAGCCCCAGCCGTGGCGCGGGATTTTCAGAGGCAGGCCGCGAATCGCGCACCAGGCGAGCAGGGTGCCGCCGCCGATGGCGAAGCGATAGGCGATCGACCAGCTGGGATCGACGCTGCCGAGCTGGAAGCGGATGATAAGCCAGGTGGTGCCCCAGATGCAGCAGACGGCAACGAACTGGGCAATCGATTTCGGGCTCATGCCAATCGGCCGAGTGCGTCGGCGAGGGCGGCGATGGCGGCGGGACTTTGATCCCAGCGTACGACGAGGCGGGCAGCATCCGGCCCGTCCTGCTCCCAATCGTAGAAATGGAAGCCCTGCTCGCGCAGCAACGCACGCTCGGCGGGTGTCAGATGCAGAAACAGCTCGTTGGCCTGCGGCGGGTGCAGCAGACGGGTCGAGGCGGCGCGGGCCAGCAGTTGCGCCCCGGCGTTGGCGGCGCGGGCATTTTGCAGCCAGACGCCGTTTTCGAGCATCGCCAGAAGTTGTGCTGCGGCAAAGCGACCCTTCGATGGCATCATCCCGGCGCGCTTGCGCCGGACCGGCAGGCTGGCAGCCAGCGCGGGGTTAAAAACCAGCAGAGCCTCCGCGCTCATCCCGCCATTCTTGATGCAGCCAAACGACAGCAGATCAACGCCGGCGCGATTGGCGATGTCGGCCGGATGACAGCCAAGATGCGCAACCGCATTGGCAAAGCGTGCACCATCCATATGCACCGCGAGGGCGCGGGCATGGGCGCAATCGGCCAGCGCCGACACTTCATCTGGCGTGTAAACGGTGCCGGCCTCGGTTGCCTGGGTGATCGAGAGGACTGCGGGCTGCACCTGGTGCACATCAGCCCGGCGGCGGGCGGCGGCGGCATCCAGCGCATCTACCGTCAGCTTGCCGTGCGGGGCATCGACGAGAATGAGGCTGGCACCGCCCGTGAAAAACGGCACGGCTCCGGCCTCGTCCACCTCGATATGGGCGGCTGCATGGCACCATATGCCGCCAAAGGGCGGAACCGCGGCCGCCAGCGCCAGCGCGTTGGCCGCCGTTCCGGACGGCACGGCAAACGCGCGGGTGGGTGTATCGAACAGCTCGGAAAAGGCCGCATCCAGCCGGTTTGACCAGGCATCGGCGTCATAGCCCTGCGTCACGGCGGGGGCTGCTTGCACCACCGCCGCAAGCACGGCGGGGTGAACCCCGGCGGCATTGTCTGAAATGAAATCCATCGTCGGCGGCCTGTAGCAGAGGAATGGCGCCGCGCCATGCGACGAATACCTGCCCCCATGCAAATGGCAGGGAGCGCTTCGCCCGCGCGGGCGAACTTGCCGCTGTGTCTGCGGCTGCTAGACTTGTTCGGACAATGAGTCGCACCCTGCGCTGAAAAATGCGTCGGAATGGTTTGCGACCGCCGGGGAGCAGGGAGGTTGCAGGATGAAGAAATGCAGAGTGCGAAAGGCTGTGGTTGCCGTTGCCATCTCTGCCGCAATGGCGGGCGGGGCTGCGGCGCAAAACCCTCTGGTTGATCCCGGGGCCGCCAAAGGCGTGCATTTTCATCCGCAGGGGCAGATGCCGTCTGCCGCCACGCTGGCGCTGCGCAAGGAAATCAAGTCTGGCCTGCCATTCGAGGACATGCGCGATTTTGCCGAAAGCCGGCGCGGCTTCTTGAAGGCTCCGCCCTATCGGCAGATCATGGCCGATGCCGGGCATATCGCCTGGGATATGGAAAGTTATGACTGGCTGCTGCAGGGCAAGGATTTCCCCAGCATCCACCCTTCGCTGCAGCGGCAGGCGGTGCTGAACATGGGGTTCGGCCTGTACGAAGTTCTGCCGGGGAAGATTTACCAGGTGCGCGGCTTCGATCTGGCCAATATCAGCTTCATTCGGGGCGACCGGGGCTGGATCCTGTTCGATGTGCTGACGTCGAAGGAAACCGCGCGGGCCGCCCTGCAGTTCATCAACGACACGCTGGGTACCCGGCCGGTCACCGGGATCGTCTATTCGCACAGCCATATCGATCATTTCGGCGGGGTGCGCGGCGTGGTGGACGAGGCCGATGTGCGCTCCGGCAAGGTGCCGATTGTTGCGCCGGCGCATTTTCTCGAGGAAGCGGTTTCCGAAAATGTGTTTGCCGGCAATGCGATGACCCGGCGCGGTCGGGTGCAATATGCCAGCCTGCTGCGCCGCAGCCCGTTCGGGCATGTCGACCAGTCGATCGGCAAATCCATCTCCGCCGGAATGCCCGGCCTGATCGCCCCGACGGTCAGCATCGGGCAGCCGTTTCAGGAGCTCACCATCGATGGCGTGAAGATGCGGTACCAGCATACCCCGGACACCGAGGCGCCGGCCGGGATGAACACATGGTTCCCGGAGTGGAAGGCCTTCTGGGCCGGTGAGAATGTCACCGCCACGATCCACAACATCTACACCTTGCGCGGCGCGCCGGTGCGCAACAGCCTGAACTGGTCGAAGGAGATCAACGCCGCAATCCACCATTTTCCGGATGCCGAGGTGATGTTCGCCGCGCACACCTGGCCGCGCTGGGGCAATGCGCGGATCATGGAAGTGATGCGCGCCCAGCGCGATCTCTATGCCAACATGCACAACCAGGCGCTGCACCTCGCCAACCAGGGGGTCACCATCAACGAGGTGCACACTGTGTATGAAGTGCCGAAAAGCCTGCAGAGGCAATGGGCGGCGCGCAGCTATCATGGCGCGGTGCAGAACAATGTCCGCGCGGTGCTCAATCGCTATCTCGGCTTCTGGGATGGCAACCCCGCCAATCTCGATCCGCTTTCGCCCGCCGATATCGCGCCGCTCTATGTCGAGATGATGGGTGGCAGCGGGCCGATCCTTGCAAAGGGCCGCGAGCTGAACGCCGCCGGGCGCTACCGCGAGGCGGGGGAGATCCTTTCTCGACTGGTGTTTGCCGAGCCCGCCAACCAGCCGGCGCGTGCCCTGCTGGCCGAAGCCTTCGAGCAACTGGGGTATCAGAGCGAAAGCACCAGCTTCCGCAACAGCTACCTGCAGCTGGCCGCCGAGCTTAGAACCGGTATCTCCGACAAGGCAGCTGCCAATGCCGGAAGCCCGGATGTGATCCGCGCGATGGAAACCGGCCAGTGGCTGGATTTCCTGGGCATCAGCATGGACAGCCGCAAGGCCGAGGGCATGCGCTGGACGATGAACCTCATCACCCCCGACAATGGCGAAACCTATCTGGTCGAAATGTCGAATGCGACCTTGACCAACATCAAGGGCTTCCGCAGCCCGAACGCCGATCTTACCGTCACCCTGAACCGGGCCGACCTGGAGCTGGTGATGATCGGCGCGCGCACGTTCGAGCAGCTGGGTGCCGAGGGCAAGGCAAGGTTCGAAGGCAGCCTTGAGCCGTTCAACCGGCTGCGTGCCATCCTCACGCCGTTCAAGCCGGACTTCGCCATCTTTCCGGCAACGGCCAATGCGCGCGAGACTCCGGCAGCGCGGTAGAGCGGATGTCTGGCGAGGGAGTGCTTGTGGCTGGCCCGGCTTTGCGCAAGACAGGGTGGCAAGGGAGAGGGACATGATGGAGTTCGACTATATCGTCGTCGGCGCCGGATCGGCCGGCTGTGTGCTGGCCAACCGGCTGACGGCCGATGGCTGCCACAAGGTGCTGCTGCTGGAAGCCGGGCCGCCCGACAGCAACATCATGATCCATATCCCGGTCGGCTATGCCCAGACCTTGAAGGACCCGAAGGTCAACTGGCTGTATCAGACGGAGGAGGATCCCGGCACCGGCAACCGGCCGCATGTGTGGCCGCGCGGCAAGGTGCTGGGCGGATCGAGCAGCATCAACGGGCTGCTTTATGTGCGCGGACAGGCCGCTGATTATGACAATTGGGCGCAGCTGGGGGCAACCGGGTGGGGCTCGGCCGATGTGTTGCCCTATTTCCGCCGTTCCGAGGCAAATGAGCGGCTGGCCGACGAATTGCACGGCACCGAAGGGCCGCTGAATGTGTCGGACGCGACCGACCATCACCCGATTTCCGATGCCGTTGTGAAGGCGGGCATGGAAGCGGGCCTGCCGTTCAATGATGATGTGAACGGCGAGGCGCAGGACGGCATCAGCTATTTCCAGCTGACGGTGAAGAATGGCCGCCGCTGGTCGGCGGCTATGGCCTATCTGCGCCCGGCCATGAGGCGGCAAAATCTGCGGGTGGAAACCGAAGCCCAGGTGGAAACGGTGCTGTTTGAAGGCAAGCGCGCCACCGGCGTTCGCTTCCGGCAGGATGGCCGGATCATCGTGGCGAAGGCGATGCGGGAGGTGATCCTGGCGGGCGGTACGGTCAACTCGCCGCAATTGCTGGAGCTGTCGGGGATCGGCGATCCGGCGGTGTTGCAATCTGCGGGCATTGCGCCGCTGCATGCGCTTCCCGGCGTGGGCGCCAACCTGCAGGACCATTATGTGGTCTCTACCCAGTTCCGCCTGAAGCCGGGAACGATCTCGGTGAACGAGCTGTCACGCGGCTGGCGGCTTGTTGCAGAAGCGGCGAAATATGCCATTCAGCGCAAGGGGCTGCTCACTTTGTCGGCAGCGCATGTGCAGGCCTATATCCGCACCCGCCCCGGCCTGAGCGGGCCGGACGTGCAGTATCACATCCTGCCGGCCACGGTGGATATCGAGAAATATGTCAGCACCCAGCTCTGGGAGCTGGAAAAGCAGCCCGGATTGACCGTCGCCCCCTGCCAGCTGCGGCCGGAAAGCCGCGGGACCATCCATGTGAAGTCGTCCGATCCGTTTGCGCCGCCGGCGATCCGGCCCAATTATCTCTCCGATCCGTTGGACCAGGCGACCATCGTGGAAGGGCTGAAATGGGCGCGCCATCTGGCGGCGCAGCCGTCGCTAGCGCCGCATATCAGCCATGAACTCTATCCGGGGCCGGATCTTCAGGACGACGCCGCCTTGCTGGACTATGCCCGGCAAAGCGGCACAACGATCTACCATCCGGTTGGCACCTGTCGCATGGGTGCCGCCAGTGATGCAGGCGCCGTGGTGGATTCGGCGGGCCGAGTGTTCGGCATTGGCGGCCTGCGGGTGATCGATGCCTCGCTGATGCCAAGGCTGGTCAGCGGCAACACCAATGCGCCAACCATGATGATCGCCGAAAAGCTGTCGGACGCGGTTCTGGCCGATGCGAAGGCCGCCGCGGCAGCTTGAGCGTCAGGCGGCGCGCCGGATCCGCCAGTTGCGCCAGTGCGCTCCGGCAATCACCAGACCGCCGGAAACGGTCAGCACTTGCTCGATGGCACCCGCGCCATGCAGGAACGCGCCTGCAATCACCAGGCAGAAGCCGGCGATGGCAACGACGACCGGCGCAATCTCGCCATGGCGTGCAAACCCCTTGCGCAAGGCAACCAGGCTGAACGGTGCCGCAAGCGCAATCAACGCCCAGTGCGTCCAGTCTGGCCCGTGCAGGCCAGACGCGCCGCCTGCAACCGCGGGAAGCAGACCGAGAAGCAGCGGCACCGCCAGGCAGTGCAGCAGGCACAGGCTGGAGAGGCTCGCAGCGAGGCGGTCATCAGCGGCGAACGAATCGGACGAATCGAAGAGGGACACACAGCGGCCTTGCAAGAAGATACGATGTGATAATATCGCATTCCTGCAGGGTCAACTGCAAAAGTCCGGGGTCGCTGCGTGAGCGACCCCGGCAGAGGCCTTGCTATCGCGCCAGCAAGCGTGCCCACTCAGTCTGGAACTTGGCTTCAACGGCGGCCCTTGTGCCGACGAAGTTGCCGATGTCGCCATAGACGAACGCCCCGGCACCCGCGACCGCCGCTTCGCTGCCCGGCAACACCCGGAAGTTGGTAACCGCCGGATCAACGCCGCTCACCGTGCCGCGGAACTGGCTCTGCGCGGTTGGCCCGGTGGGATAGACGGAATCGGCCAGATCGATGTTGTTGCTGGCGGTTGGCACCACCGGCGCGACATAGAGGAAGAAGGGTGCGATATTCCATTTTACGGTCGATACCGCCACATTGCGTATATAGATGGCGGGCTCATAGGAGAAGCCGGTCGCGCCGACGAGCGTATTGCGTTCAACAGTCAGGCTGTTGCTGTCTTCCACCCAGATACCCTGCCGCATGCTGCCATAATAGATGTTCTCGCGGATGGTGAGGGCGCTGTGGTTGCGGATGGAATTGGGATTGCTGCGCTGGATGAAAATGCCCTGTGCCTGCGCATCATTGAGGATCATGGCGTTGGCGAGAATGCTGAGGCCATTCGTGCCGAGACCGGAAGAGCCGACATAGACCTGAATGGCATCGGCATGATCATAGGCCGCCAGGTTTGGAATCACCTTGGTGAAGAAGTTCCGCTCGATATAGCCATAGGTGACCCCATCCAGGTTCATGCCCTCGCGCGTTTCGGTGAAATTGTTGCGCAGCACGAACAGGTTGGTCATTTCCTGTGCTGCCATCGACATTCTTGACTGGCGGAAATCGCTGTTGAAAACCATATTCTTCTTGGATTTGCGCAAAAACAGCATGATTCCGTCATTGTGTGTGTTGTCGTCCCGCGTGCCGTAGAAATTGCACGATGTAAAAGCGATGCGATCGGTCAAATTCGTGGATACACCCGGGGTGGTAAGCCCCTCGCCGTTTTTGAGAACATGGCTGAAGTCCAGTGCCTCGAAGCGAAAGCGTGAGGTGTAGTACAGCACCAGCTCATCGAACACGGCCCGGTTGTTGGGATCGGCCGAGCGGACCACGATGTCGAACGATTTGTTGATCCCCTTGATGGAGACCTCACCATAGTTGCCGCCTGCGAGCAGGATATCGGTCGGCCCGGTGGCGGCTGCGATTGCTGCGGCAAGCTGAGCCGGGGTGCTGACATTGACCGTTTTCACCGATGACGCCGGAACGCCGGGGAAGATGACATAGGCAAAGGCGGGTGCCGAGAGGCTCGCAAGGGCGGCGAATGCGGCAAGTGCGAGGCAGGATTTGGCAACAGACGTCCGTGGCGCCCGAGGCGCGCGTTTTTCAGATTTCATCATGAAAATCAGTCCTTTGAAGCGGTCGACCCAGTGACTGCCCGAGGGTCGCCAGCTGCAATGGGCAAGGCCCGGATCCTTCCAGCCAGGATCCCGAAGCCCGTTGCAGACGGTCTGCCCCGAACACGGCTTGCCGAATCATCATTAACCGTGATTCATTTTTGCCACTGATAGCTCTGGCGGCAGCGGGTCAATATGTCACTCTTGAAATGCCGAAATATCCGACAGTCTGGTGCAAAATCCCGCTCCGATGCTGCAATCTGTCAGACTGGTGACAGATTGGCGCCGGTCACCCCTGGCTTGGATACAGCATCGTATCGCGCGGCGGGTCGGAGAGTCCGGGATAGTCGGTCGTGAAGTGCAACCCCCGCGACTCGCGCCGCGCTTGCGCCGATCGGACAATGAGATCGGCAACCTCGACCAGGTTGCGCAGCTCCAGCAAGTCGGGCGTGACGCGGAACGCGCTGTAATAGGCGGCGATTTCCTGCCGCAGCAGGGCAACGCGATGGGCGGCGCGCTCCAGCCTCTTGTCGGTGCGCACGATGCCGACATAATCCCACATGAAGCGGCGCAACTCGTCCCAATTGTGGCTGACCACGACTTCCTCGTCCGACGATGTGACCCGGCTTTCGTCCCACGGCCGGATCGAGGCCGGCATCGGCACCGACTCGAAGCGGGCGAGAATATCGTCGGCGGCCGAAACCCCGAACACCAGGCATTCCAGCAGGCTGTTGGACGCCATGCGGTTGGCACCGTGCAAACCGGACTGGGTGACTTCGCCAACCGCATAAAGCCCCGCCAGATCAGTGCGGCCCTTGCGATCGACCAGCACGCCGCCGCAGCTGTAGTGCGCCGCCGGCACCACCGGGATCGGCTGCGTGACGGGATCAATCCCGAGCTCGCGCAACCGCTGAACGATGGTCGGAAAATGTTCCTCCACGAAGCCGGGCTTCAGATGCGTCATATCGAGCAGCACATGCGCCAGCCCCGCACGCTTCATTTCGGCATCGATGGCGCGCGCCACCACGTCGCGCGGCGCCATTTCGGCGCGCGGATCGTGGCTTTCCATGAAAGCGGTGCCATCCGGCAGACGCAGGATTCCGCCCTCGCCGCGCATCGCCTCGGTGATCAGGAAGTTCTTCACCTGCGGGTGATACAGGCAGGTGGGGTGGAACTGGTTGAATTCCATATTGGAAACCCGGCACCCCGCGCGCCAGGCCATGGCAATGCCATCGCCGGTGGAGCCGTCCGGATTGGTGGAAAAGCGATACACCCGGCTGGCCCCGCCGGTTGCCAGAACCACCGCCTTGGCCAGCAGCCGGTTCACCTCGCCGGACTCGCGATCCAGCGCATACAGGCCCATCGCCCGCCGCTCGACGAAGCCGCGCTCCTCGGCGTGCCGCTCGGTGATCAGGTCGACTGCCACCTGTCCGGTCATGATGCGGATGTTCGAATTGTCCAGAGCCGCG
Source organism: Sandarakinorhabdus sp. (assembly GCA_020693225.1). Lineage (GTDB taxonomy): Bacteria > Pseudomonadota > Alphaproteobacteria > Sphingomonadales > Sphingomonadaceae > Sandaracinobacteroides. The sequence goes on from JAIMJL010000006.1 coordinate 32,408, forward strand.
CGTTCCAGCGCTTTCTGCACGGCCCAGCCGGTTGCATCGTCCACATGCACGATGCGGCGGGCCGAGTGGCCGCCCTCGCGCGTCAGGTGCCAGCGTTCGGAAACGGTTTCGCCCGGATTGAAGGGCACCCCCAGCTGTGCCAGCCGCTCGATGGCGGCCGGCGCATGCTCCACCACATATTCCACGGTCTGCCGGTCGTTCAAACCGGCGCCGGCAATCATGGTATCCTCGATATGCGCTTCGAATGTGTCGCCCTCGTCCAGCACAGCGGCAATGCCGCCCTGCGCCCAGGCGGTTGATCCCGCGGACAGGTCACCCTTGGACAGCACCAACACCTTGAGGCTGGCTGCAAGGTTGAGCGCCGTCGTCAGCCCGGCTGCGCCCGATCCGATGACAATGACATCGGCGGTGATCGGATCGCGGTTCATGCTGCTCCTCCGGGCTGTGCTGTCAGAGCCAGAAACACATCCTCGAGATCGGCCTCGCGGGTGGTCACGTCAACAATGCCCAGCCCGGCAGCGGCCAGCCGCGCCAGAATGGCACCCGCCTGCACAAGGCCCTTGTCATAGGAAATCGCCAGCCGGTTCGGCCCCAGCCGCTCCACCCGGCTGGCACCTTCGATCTGCGGCAAATCAGCAACATCGGCCTGCAACGTGACCTCCACCTTTTTCTCGCGCGCCTGGCCCAGCAGCGTCGGCGTGTCGGTGTCGATAACGATGCGGCCATGGTTCACGATGGCAATCCGGTCGCACAGCTCTTCCGCTTCTTCCAGATAATGGGTGGTCAGCACCACGGTTGTCCCCTGGGCGTGCAGCTCGCGCACATAGGCCCACAGCATCTGCCTCAGCTCGATATCCACGCCGGCGGTTGGCTCATCGAGGATGATGACCGGCGGATTGTGCACCAGCGCCTTGGCAATCAGCAGCCGCCGCTTCATCCCGCCAGACAGCGTGCGCGAATAGACATGCGCCTTGTCGTCCAGCCGCACCTTCTGCAGCAATTCCATCGTGCGACGCTTCACGGCAGGCACGCCGAACAGCCCGGCCTGCAATTCCAGCGTTTCGAAAGGCGTGAAGAAAGCGTCGAACAGCAGCTCTTGCGGCACCACGCCGATCGAAGCCTTGGCATTGCGCGGGTGCGAGTCGATATCGAAGCCCCACACCTCCGCCTTGCCCGCCGTCTTGGTCACCAGCCCGGCCAAAATGTTGATCATGGTGGATTTTCCGGCGCCATTGGGGCCCAGCAAGCCGAACAGGCTGCCGCGCGGTATGGCGAGAGACACCCCGTCCAGCGCCCGCTTGCCACCGGCATAGGTTTTTTCCAGCCCATCGAGCCGGATTGCGGCTGTCATGCCGTGATCAGCTCGCGCACATCCGTCAGCCGGCCGGTGATTGCCGCCGCCGCTGCCATGGCCGGGCTCATCAGATGGGTGCGGGCGCCGGGCCCCTGGCGGCCAACGAAATTGCGGTTGGAGGTGGAGGCGCAGCGTTCGCCGGCCGGCACCTTGTCCGGGTTCATGCCAAGGCACATCGAACAACCCGGATCGCGCCACTCGAAACCGGCTTCGGTGAAAATGCGATCCAGCCCTTCGCGCTCGGCCTGCAGCTTCACAAGGCCAGAGCCGGGAACCACCAGCGCCTGCCGGATGCGATCGGAAATCCTGCGTCCGGCCACCACGGCGGCGGCGGCGCGCAGATCCTCGATGCGGCTGTTGGTGCAGCTGCCGATGAAGATATTTTCAACCGCAATATCGGCGATTCTGCTCCCCGGTGTGAGGCCCATATAGGCCAGCGATCGCTCCGCCGCGTTGCGCCGCGTGGCATCGGCAAAGCTGTCCAGCTCCGGCACCCGACCGGTGATGGCTACCACATCCTCCGGCGAAGTGCCCCAGGTGACCAGCGGTGCAATGGCGCTGCCGTCGATCGTCACTTCGCGATCGAACCGCGCCCCTAAGTCGGTCGGCAATTGCCGCCACCAGGCCAGCGCGGCGTCCCACTCTGCCCCCTGCGGCGCACGCGCGCGGCCCTGCACATAGGCGAAGGTCTTGTCGTCCGGCGCGATCAGGCCGGCGCGACCGCCCGCCTCGATCGCCATGTTGCACAAGGTCATGCGGCCTTCCATCGACAGCGCCTCGACAACCGGGCCGCGAAACTCGATGACGCTTCCAGTCGCGCCCGCCGTGCCGATCGCTCCGATGATGGCAAGCGCCACATCCTTGGCGGTAACGGAAAAGCCGAGGCTGCCGGTGACGCTGACGGCGAAATTGGCGCTTTTCTTCAAAAGCAGCGTCTGTGTTGCAAACACATGCTCCACTTCGCTGGTGCCGATACCGAACGCCAGCGCGCCAAAGGCGCCATGCGTGGAGGTGTGGCTGTCACCGCAGACGATGGTGAGGCCGGGCAGGGTGAATCCCTGTTCCGGACCGATCACATGCACGATGCCCTGCTCGGCCGCGTTCATTGCCACATGCTCGATGCCGAATTCGGCGCAATTGGCCTCCAGCAGCCGCACCTGCTCAGCGGATTCGGGATCGGCAATCGGCGCGAAGCGGTTGTTGGTCGGCACATTGTGATCGGGCACGGCGAGCGTCAGATCCGGCCGGCGAACGCGGCGGCCTCCCAGGCGCAGGCCTTCAAAGGCCTGCGGTGTGGTCACTTCGTGGATCAGGTGGCGATCGATGAAGATCAGGCTGGTGCCGTCGTCGCGGGTGGCAACAACATGGTCGTCCCAGATCTTGTCGTACAAGGTGCGCGGTGCATTCATGGGTTGGCGTTAGGACTGTGGAGCGCGCGCGGTCAAGCCGGTGCTACATCTCGCCTCTGGCGCGCCGCTGTGCATACCAGTTGGCCACATTGGCCTGATGCTGCGCATAGGTTTCGGCAAACACATGACCGCCGGTTCCGTCGGCCACGAAATAGAGAAAATCATGCGCTTCCGGATCGAGCACGGCCTCGATCGCGGCGCGGCCGGGGTTGGCAATCGGGCCTTGGGGCAAGCCTTTGCGAACATAGGTGTTATAGCCATTGTCGGCCTGCAGTTCCGATCGGCGAATGCGGCGACCCAGCGGTTTGCCCTTGGTGGTGGGGTAAATCACGGTTGGATCGGCATCCAGCTTCATGCCCTGCTTCAGCCGATTGGTATAAACGCCGGCCACCCTGCGGTATTCGCTGTCCTTCGCCGTTTCCTTCTGCACGATGGACGCGAGGATGATGGCCTCGTCCTTGCTGTTCACCGCGCTGGCCGCGGTTTTCATGGGCCAAAGTTCGTCCAGCGTCTGCGCCATGCCATCCTGCATGCGCTTCAACACGGCGGATCGCTGCTCGCCGGGCTTGGTTTCCCAGGTGGCGGGCAGCACGCTGCCTTCCGCCGGCACCGCGATTTCGCCGCGTAACCGCTTCATAGCCCGCAGCCGCTCGGCGACCATGATGCTTGGCATGCCTTCGGGGATGGTCACCTTGATGATCACCACATCGCCCTTTTGCAACCGATCGAGAATCTTCGCCCAGCCCTCTCCCCGCTGGAAGGCATAGGTGCCGAACTGGATGGGCTTTTCATCACCGATCAGCCGCGCCGCGATCTCGAACGCCTCCGCGCTTTCGATAACCCCGGCGGCTTCCAGCGCGTCGGCGGCCATGCCGATGGAGGCCCCGCGCGGGATATCGACTTCAACCGTAGCCGCCCCCGGTTGCGGCGCGCGCGTCCACACCGTTGCCGTCCAGACCGACAGCACCACCATGGAGACCAGTGCCAGGATTGCGCCCCAAACCATCCAGCCGGGAAGCCCGGCAACCTTCACCTTGCCGGCCACCGGTCAGAGGGCTTTGAAGATCAGGGTTGCGTTGGTTCCACCGAAGCCGAAGCTGTTGTTCAGCACCGCATTGACCTTGCGGCTCTTTGCAACCTTGGGCACCAGATCGATTCCGGCTGCCCCGTCGCACGGATTTTCCAGGTTCAGGGTTGGCGGCACGATCTGGTCGCGCATCGCGAGCAGACAGAAAATGCTCTCCACCGCGCCCGCGCCGCCAAGCAGATGCCCGATGGCCGATTTGGTGGACGACATCGAAACACCGCCGATATCCGCGCCGAACAGCCGCTTGACGGCCCCCAATTCCAGCTCGTCGCCCATCGGGGTCGAGGTGCCGTGGGCGTTCACATAATCGATATCGGCCGGTGCCATGCCGGCCCGTTTCAAGGCCATCTGCATGGAGCGGAAGGCCCCAGAGCCTTCCGGATGCGGTGCGGTCACATGATAGGCGTCACCCGTCAGTCCATAGCCGACGATTTCGCCGTAGATCTTTGCGCCGCGCGCCCGGGCGCGGTCATAATCCTCCAGCACCACCATGCCGGCCCCTTCGCCCATCACGAAGCCGTCGCGGTCGCGGTCCCAGGGGCGGCTGGCGCGGGTGGGATCGTCGTTGTAGCCGGTGGAGAGCGCGCGCGCCTGTGCAAAGCCGGCGATGCCGAGCGGGCAGATCGCGCCTTCGGCGCCGCCCGCCACCATCACATCGGCGTCGCCCCACTGGATCAGCCGCGCCGCATCGCCGATCGCATGCGCGCCGGTCGAGCAGGCGGTCACCACCGCATGGTTCGGCCCCATCAGGCCATATTTGATGCTGACCTGTCCGCTGATCAGGTTGATCAACCGGCCGTGCACGAAATGCGGCGACACCCGGCGCGGTCCGCGTTCGTGCAGCACGATGGATTCGCTTTCGATCCCCGGCAGGCCGCCGATGCCGGAGCCCATCAGGACGCCGGCCCGATAGCGTTCTTCCTCGCTCATGTCGGTGAGGCCGGCATCTTCCAGCGCCTGGCCGGCGGCATCGATGCCATAGATGATGAAGGGGTCGACCTGCCGCTGCACCTTGTGATCGACGCGCAGGTTGGGATCGAAGCCGCCTTCGCCGCCCTTCACCTCGCAGGCTATGCGGCAGGCATAGTCCGCCGCATCGAAGCGGGTGATGGTCGCCGCTCCGGATTGGCCGGCAATCAGCCGACTCCAGCTGCTGGCGACTGTGCCGCCCAAAGGCGTGACCAGCCCCAATCCCGTTACAACCACACGGCGCATCGGCCCCATCTCCCTCATCCTGTTCCAGCGCATACAAAAGCGGCCCGGAAGCGCCAAGCCTCAGGACCGCTTTTTGCGCATGAACCGAAGTTCAAACGGCCAATCTCGAGGCGCTGGCGCGCCGGATCAGGCCACTTACTTGCCGTTTGCGGCAATGAAACCGATCGCATCCTTTACGGTGAGGATCTTTTCCGCCGCGTCGTCGGGGATTTCCACGCCGAACTCGTCTTCGAAGGCCATCACCAGCTCAACGGTATCCAGGCTGTCTGCGCCCAGATCGTCGATGAAGCTCGCATCCTCGGTCACCTTTTCGGCATCCACGCCGAGATGCTCCACCACGATTTTCTTCACGCGTTCTGCGACGTCGCTCATTGTCAAAACCCCTTCGTGTGTGGGCGCCTACCAGAAGCAGCCCGGATGCGAATTGCACGGATAGCCGTGCCGTATGCGGCTGGCAAGCCAGCGATCGGCCGGAAAGCACCTAGGCCATATACATCCCGCCGTTCACATGGATGGTCTGTCCGGTCACATAGGCGGCCTCATTGCTGGCCAGCCAGACCGCAGCCGCCGCCACATCGGCGCCGTCGCCCAGCCGCCCGGCCGGGATTCGGGTCATCAGCGCGTCCTTCTGCGCGTCGGGAAGGGCATCGGTCATTGCCGACCGGATGAAGCCCGGCGCAATGCAGTTGACGGTGATCGCCCGCGAGGCGACTTCCGCCGCCAGCGCCCGCGTCATGCCCTCCAGCCCGGCCTTGGCGGCGGCATAATTGGCCTGTCCCGGATTGCCGGTGGAGCCGACCACCGAGCTGATGGCGATGATCCGCCCATGGCGCGCCTTCATCATCGGCCTGAGCGCCGCGCGGGACAGGCGGAAGGCGGCTTCCAGATTTACCTGCAACACCGCAGACCATTCCTCGTCTTTCATCCGCATGGCCAGATTGTCGCGCGTGATCCCGGCGTTGTTCACCAGGATGTCCAGCTTGCCCAGCGCGGCGATGGCATCCGGCACCAGCGCCTCCACGGCAGCGGCATCATCCAGCCGACACGGCAGGATGTGGCTTCCGGGCAATGTGGCCGATAGCGCCTCCAGTGCGTCGGCGCGGGTTCCGGAAAGCGCAACCGTCGCGCCGCGCGCCGCCAGCGCCTGCGCAATCGCGCCGCCGATGCCACCGCTCGCACCCGTCACCAGCGCCGTTTTGCCCGCAAGATCGAACATGCCCACTATCCCTGCTTTGCCGTTAAAGGTCGCGCGCGGCCTGTTCCACGCCCTGCATCGATGTGATGCTCATGGTTTCGGCATCGGGCAGGATTCGCTTTACGATCGGGGCAAGGATGCGCCCACCCACTTCCACGAAACGGCTCACCCCGAGCGCATGCAACGCCTCGATCGAATCGCGCCAGCGCACCAGACCGGTCACCTGCACAACCAGCAGCTGCTTGATCTCGGCTGCATCCACCACCGGCGCGGCAGTCACATTGGCGATCAGCGGCAACAGCGGTGCCTGCAGCGCGGTGCCATCCAACGCATCGCGCATCTTGTCGGCGGCAGGCGCCATCAGCGCGCAGTGAAAGGGTGCCGAAACGGCCAGCGCCATGGCCCGCCGCGCGCCGGCCTCTCTGGCCAGCACAATCGCCCGCTCAACCGCCCCCTTGTGGCCGGAAATGACCACCTGCCCCGGAGCATTGTCGTTCGCGGCGGCGCAGATTTCGCCATCAACCGAGGCGGCAGCGGCAATCGCGTCCACAGCCTTTCGGTCCAGCCCCAGGATGGCCGCCATGGTGCCAACGCCGGGCGCGACGGCGGCCTGCATCGCCTCGCCGCGTAGCCTGAGCAGGCGCGCGGTATCGGGCAGGGTCAGCGAACCGGCGGCCGCCAGCGCGCTATATTCGCCGAGGCTGTGTCCGGCGACGAAGGCGGCCTTTTCGGCGAGCCGCAAGCCCGCCTCCTGCTCCATCACGCGCAGAACCGCGAGGCTGTGCGCCATGATGGCGGGCTGCGCGTTGGCGGTAAGCGTGAGGGTGTCGTCTGGCCCTTCGAACATGATGCGCGACAGCGATTGCCCCAGCGCATCGTCCACCTCCTGAAACACCGCCCGGGCCGCCGGGCTGGCCGCTGCCAGCTCCTTGCCCATGCCGATGCTCTGGCTGCCCTGTCCGGGAAATAGAAATGCTGTTGTCATTGCAATCGCCTATAGCCGTGCGGCGAGGCGTGCAAGCAGCGCGTTTCCTGGTCGCCTGCGTTGCGCGCTGGCGATTCTGAACGCTTCCCTCACGCCCGCAGGTTGGATATGGATTGCCGCAAGAGGGTGAGAGGGTGCGCGCGTTCAGCTTGGGGCCAGTCCGTGCGTGGTATGTCCATCCATCTTGAAGGAATGAGGTTGCTGCATCGCTGGCCAAAAAGAAGGCCACGCTTGTTGAAAGGAATGGAATGACCCTGATATCGCGCGTTTCGCTGGCACTTTCGCTTGCTGCCACCCCGCTGGCCGCCCTGCCCATTGCGGCGCTGGTTTCGGCTCCGGCCGTGGCGCAGGCCATTTCGCCTGCCGTTGGCAAGCCGCTGCAGCAGGCGTCCAACGCCGCGCGGGCCGGCAACACGGCTGCGGCCTCCGCAGCCGTTGCTCAGGCGCGCGCTGCCGCCAAAACGCCGGTCGAACGGCGCAAGGTTTCGGAAATGGCCGCCTATGTTTACACGCGCGGCGGAAACTATGCCAAAGCTGCGGCCGAACTGGAAGCCATCGGCGCCCCGGCCAGCCAGTTGGCACCGCTTTATTATCAGGCGCGCATGTATGACAAGGCGATCGCCACCGCCAAGAAGTCCGGCCAGACAACCATCGTGGCGCAGTCGCTGCTGATGCAGGGCAAGGCTGGCGAAGCAGCGAAAATCTACGAACAGCTGGTTGCCCGCAATCCCAACAACCTCGGCTATCTCACCAATCTGGCCGGCGCGCAGTACAAGATGGGGGATCAGAAAGCCTATCTCGCGACCACCACCAAGCTGGTGCGGCTGGATCCGTCGCCGGCGCGCTGGAAGGCGCTTCTGGTGGATATGAAGAGCGGCACCATGTCCCGCGAGGCGAAGTTGGCGCTCTATCACCTGATGCAGCAAACCGGGAACTTGACCTCGGTCAATGATGTGCAGGATTTCGCCAAGATTGCCATTGTGGGTGGCCAGCCGGGCATGGCGCAGAGCGTGGTGAAAACGGCCATGGACAGCGGCGTGATGCCGGCCGGCGATCCGATGGCCGGCAAGATCGTGCAGGCCGCCGGCAAAAGGCAGGAAGCGGCGCTGGCGCAGGCCCCTTCGCAGGACGGCAATCCGGCGGCGGCCTTTGCGGCGGGCAATGCGTTCCTGGGCGCCGGCATGTACCCGCAGGCCATCCAGGCCTACACCGTTGGGCAGAAGGGCCCGAATGCTGCGGATTCAACGCTGTTCAAGGGCATCGCACAACTTCGCTCGGGCAATGCCGCCGCGGCAAAGGCCAGCTTCGGCGCTGTGCCGGCTGGCCCGCTGTCGGACATCGCTGCGCTCTGGTCGCTTTACGCCTCCACCCGGGGTTAAAGCGCGATCAGGCTTAATTGCCGGCCATAGTCCGGCTCGCCGGCGTGGGTCGTGCGGCGGTAGCTGAAGAAGTGTTCAGGCGCGGCACAGGTGTCGCGCCCCAGCGCCTCCACGGTGCGGACCCCGGCATCGGCCAGCCGGCTGACACAAAATCCTTCCAGGTCGAAATGGCAGTGGCCGGGCCTGCCATCGGCGAAAAAATGCGCCGTGGCGGGATCGTCGGCCAGGAAACGGTCGCGGAAATCGCTTCCCACCTCATAGGATTGCCGCGCGATGCACGGCCCGATGGCGGCGGCAATGCGCTCGCGCCGGGCGCCCAGTGCCACCATCGCCTCCACCGTTGCCTGCAGCACTCCGCCCAGCGCGCCCTTCCACCCGGCGTGCGCCGCACCGATCACCTGCGCGTCTGCATCGGCGAGCAGAACCGGCGCGCAATCGGCGGTGAGAATGCCCAGCGCCATGCCAGTGCGGTTGGTTACCAGCGCATCCGCCTCCGGGCGGGCGCGGTCGTCCCAGTCTCCCGCCTCCACAACGCGGGCCGAATGGATCTGGTGCAATGTCACCAGCCGGCTGCCGGGTGCCACCGCCTGCAACGCCCGGAGGCGGTTTTCCTTCACGGTGTCCGGCGCGTCCGAGGAGCCAAGCCCGACATTCAGGCTCGCGAAAATCCCGCTGGACACCCCTCCGGTGCGGCCCAGAAAGCCGTGCGGCACGCCCAGTGCGGATGCCGTCAGTCGGGTGATCACAGGCTGAGCCTCATCACGCGATCGTCATCGATCGTATTGCCAACCTTGAACCCATAGACGCCCACCTCGACGAAGCCGTACCGCTCATAGAGCCGGCGGGCGCGGTGATTGTCGATGAACACGCTGAGATAGATATCCTCGAAGCCTTGTAACCGGGCGGTATCCAGGGCCCAGTCGATCAGGATCGGCCCCAGCCCGGTGCCCTTGTGCGATGGCGCGATATACAGCTGCCGCAGCTCGATGGCGCGGCGGTTTCCGGCGTCGAACGGCAGCGAGGGCGGCCCCAGCTTGCAATAGCCGACCAGCGCGCCATCGGCCTCTGCTAGCCGGAAGCTGTGTGCGCCGTCTTCCAGTTCGCCGCGGAAGCCGGCCGGAGACAGCATCTGCAGAAATTCCGCTAGATCCTCCGGCGGATACAGATGCCCGAAGGTATCCGTGAAAGAGAAAGCAAAGAAAGCCGCAAGCGCCTCGGCATCGCCGGGCACCGCATCCCGCAGCGTGACGGCGGAGCCCGTCATGCAGCCTTTCCCAGATGCACCTCGCGGAAATGCTTGCGCAGGCTCACCTTGTCGATCTTGCCGGAGCCAAGTTTCGGCAGCGGTTCATCGGCAATCCAGACCCGCGCCGGGACCTTGAAGGCGGCCAGCTCGCGGGCCACGAACTGGATCATCGATTCGCCCTCCAGATGCTCGCCCTGCTTGGGGTGGATCACCGCGCCGACAATTTCGCCCAGCCGTTCATCGGGCAGACCGAACACGCTCGCCTCGGCAACCGCCGGGTGGGCATAGATCGCTTCCTCCACTTCGACGGCGGAAATATTCTCGCCGCCGCGAATGATGATGTCCTTCTTGCGGTCGACGATGAAGAGATAGCCATCCTCGTCAAACCGGCCGAGATCGCCGGATTTGAACCAGCCATCGGCGGTGAAGGCGGCCGCAGTCGCGTCCGGCTTGTTCCAGTAGCCGCGCACATTGCAGGCGGAGCGGATGCACACCTCGCCCACGTCGCCTTGCGGCAGCGCCTTGCCCGCATCGTCGGCAATCATCATTTCCACCAGCGGCTTCGATGGCCGGCCGGTGGACGAGGGCTTCAGCCGGTAATTGTCCTTGATGTTGCCGGCCCCCACGCCGTTGGTTTCGGTAAGCCCATAGCCGATTGCCGGATATTTGCCGGGGAAGGCCTGCATCAGCCGCTCGACATGCTCGGCCGGGCGCGGTGCGCCGCCACCGGCAATGTCCACCAGAGAGGAAAGGTCATATTTGTCCCGGTCCGGATGCTGCATCAGCTCCAGCGACATGGTGGGCACGCCGACGAAATAGGTGCAGCGTTCCCGCTCGATCAGCTTCAGCGCCTCGCCGGCATCCCAGCGATACATGATGACCAGCCGCCGCCCGATGGCGACCGACACCAGCATCACCGGCACGCTGCCGGTGATGTGGAACAGCGGCACGTTCAACAGCATCACCTGCTGCGCCGGCATTTCCACCCCCGCCGACATGGCGAGCTGCAGCATGGAAAGCCCCTGCACCAGATAGTTGAGCGCACCGGAAACGACCGAGCGGTGGGTGGCAACCGCACCCTTGGGCGCCCCGGTCGAGCCGGAGGTATACATGATGGTGGCGTCGTCTTCCGGATAGATCGGCGGCAGATACCAGGGCGCGGCGGGCGCGGCGGCCAGCGCCTCCTCCAGCGTATCCACACCCAGAGATTCAGCGACCGCCTTGCTGGTGCGCACGGCGATGATCGGCAGCGACAGATCGGGAATGTCCTTGATCCGGCGCGCCCGCTCCTCGTCGGCAATCACCAGCCGGGTGCCGGAATCGCGGATGCCATAGGCCAGCTCCTCGCTGCGCCACCAGGCGTTCATCGGCACCACGATGGCACCGATCATCTGCGCGCCGATAAAGGCCGTCACCCATTCCGGATAGTTGCGCATCGCGATGGTGATCCGGTCGCCCTTTGCCACGCCATAGCCATGCTGCAGCATGGCCGCGACCTTCAGCCCTTGCGCCTGCACATCGGCAAAGGTCAGCCGCTCGCCTTCATAGACAAGGAATTCCTTGTCGGCATTGGCGGCGAGGAAAAAGGCGAAATACTCGCGCAACGAGGCGGGCGCCTTGTCGAACACCGGCAGATCGACCCCGCGGATGGTCTCGCGCCCCACGCCCAATTGTCCGCCGGGCGCGGTGATCATTGCGGTCACCTGGTCCAGCGCCTTGTCCATCTCGGTCAGCATGTCGTCTCCCCATCCGCTGTCTTGCCGTCTATCCGCCAGGGCGGATAGCGGTGATTCTTGCCTGCATGATACAGGAAAATGCGGTTTCCGGCCGGATCGGTTGCGCGCGCCCGGCGCCAGAGGTAGGTTTCATCGCGCGGTTCGAAATCGAACACCACACCGCGCGCCATGGCTGCGGCACAGGCTGCATCCACATCGTCACAATGCAGGAAGATTTCGGCAGCTCCCGCCTTTCCCCCATCCTGCATCACTTCGATGGAAAGGGTGCTGCCGCCGGCCATTTCAAAGCGCGCATAGCGGGGCGGCGCGGCCACGATCTGCACCATTCCAAGCGCCAGATAGAAGGCAAGGCTGGCGGCATAGTCATCCGCCGGCAAGGTGACATGGTTCAGGTGCATCAATAGCCCATCAGCGTTGCCAGCCGGTCGCCGTGAAAGGCCGTGTCGCCGAAGGTTTCGCCGGCTGCCCGGGCGCGCTTCATGAAGAAGCCGATGTCATAATCGTCGGTCATGCCGATGCCGCCGTGCATCTGCACCGCCTCATTGGTGGCAAGCTTTGCGACCTCGCCCGCCTTCGCTTTCGCGAGGCTCACATAGAAGGGCGCGCGGTCCTCCCCCGCGTCCAGCGCCTGCAGGGCGCGCAAGGTGGCCGAGCGCGCCAGCTCCACTTCGCAGAACAGGTGCGCCGCGCGGTGCTGCAAGGCCTGAAAGCTGCCGATCTTCTGCCCGAACTGTTCGCGCTGCTTCAGATAGTCGACGGTGGTGGCGAAACTTTGCGCCGCCACCCCCAGCATTTCCGCCGCGAGGCAGGCGCGGCCGGCATCCAGCGCGGCTTCCAGCAGCGTATAGCCGCCGCCCACTTCGCCGATCACATCGGCACCATCCACTTGGCAACCATCCAGCACAACGATTGCGGCATTGCGACTGTCCACCAGGATTTTGCGCGACACAGACACGCCGGCGAGTTTGGGATCGACCAGGAACAGGGTGATTCCCACCGCTTCATCTTCCGCGTCGGAGGTTCGCGCCGCAACAATCAGCTTGTCGGCCACATGCCCGTCCAGCACGAACGTCTTGGTGCCGCTCAGCCGGAAGCCGTTGCCCGCAGCCTCCGCCCGCGTCGCCACATGCGCCGGGGTGTGCCGCGCCGCCTCATCGCACGCCAGCGCCACGATCAACTCGGCCGCCGCCATCTTCGGCAGCAATGCGGCCTTCTGCTCGTCGCTCCCGCCGCGCGCAAGGATGGTCGCGCTCAGCACGGCCGACGACAGGAAGGGTGACAGCGACAGGTTGCGCCCGATCGCCTCCTGGATCAGCCCGGCCGCCACCATGCCCAGCCCAGCCCCGCCGAACTGTTCGGGGATCGCGACACCGGCAAAGCCCATCTCTGCCATTTTCGCCCAGAGCCCGCGATCGAAGCCGTCGGCATGCTTTTCATCCCGCAGCTTGCGCAGCTGCGAAACCGGCGCTTCGCTGGCAAAGAATCCGTCCGCCGAATCCTTCACCATGCGTTGTTCGTCGTTCAAGACCAGTGGCATAAGATGTCCTTCAGGCGCCCGGCAGTTGCAGCACGCGCTTGGCGATGATGTTCAGCTGCACTTCCGATGTGCCGCCCTCGATGCTGTTGGCGCGGGAGCGAAGCCACGACTTTGCCATATCGCCTTCATGCTTCGTGTCGCCCTCCCACAGCAGGCTGTCGGAGCCGTTGATCGCCATGATCAGCTCCTGCCGCTGCTTGTTCACCTCGGTGCCATAATATTTCAGCATCGAGGAAAGCGCGCCGACCCCTTGCCCCGCCTTGGCCTCGTCCTTCACCCGCTCCATCGTCAGCCCGAAGGCGAGCGCGTCGATCTCGTGCCGCACGATGTCGGCCCGCAGCAGGCCGGGAATAGCATCACCCAGCGCGGTTTTCGCAAGCTGGTGCAGCGCATCCCGCCCGGTGGCGGCGAAATCCATGCCGCCGATCATTTCGCGCTCGTGGGTCAGCAGATATTTGGCGATATCCCAGCCCTTGCCGGCCTCGCCCATCAGATTCTCCTTCGGCACGCGCACATCGTCGAAGAAGGTCTGGCAGAAGGGCGAATAGCCGGAAATCAGCTTGATCGGGCTGGTGGAAACGCCTTCCGACTCCATGTCGAACAGCAGGAAGGAAATGCCCAGATGCTTGGGTGCCGCCGGGTCGGTGCGCACCAGGCAGAAGATCCAGTCGGCGCGATCGGCATAGCTGGTCCACACCTTCTGGCCGTTCACCACATAATGATCGCCACCTGGCCCGGACCCCGATCCGGGCTCCAGCACGGCGGATGTTCTGAGCGCCGCCAGATCGCTGCCTGCCCCCGGCTCGGAATAGCCCTGGCACCAGCGGATTTCGCCGCGCGCGATTTTCGGCAGATGCTCGCATTTCTGCGCTTCATTGCCATATTTGAGCAGCGCCGGCCCCAACATCCAGATGCCGAATGACGACAGCGGTGAGCGCGCACCGATCGCCTGCATTTCCTGCGCCAGGATCTTCGCCTCGTCGCGGGAAAGTCCGCCTCCGCCATAGGCTTTCGGCCATTCGGGCACCGTCCAGCCCTTGGCGGCCATCCGCTCCAGCCAGATTTTCTGCGCGTCGGATTTGAAGCGCCACTTGCGCCCGCCCCAGCAGACATCACCGTCTGATTCCACGGGCTGGCGCATCTCCGGCGGGCAATTCGCCTCCAGCCAGGCGCGCGTTTCGGCGCGAAAATCCGTGTCGGTCATCGGCTTCCTCCCAATCCGGGTGCGCGCATGTCCGGCTACACGCCCTCTCGCACTTTCCCGTTGGTCTCGTGTATGGAGCGGTTCATGTCGTTTTTCCAGCCACCTGTCGAATGGGCAAGCCTCGGTTTCGATCCGATCGCGCTCGCAATCGGGCCGCTCGCCCTGCGTTGGTACAGCCTGGCCTATATCGTGGGTATCTTGGCGGCCTGGTGGCTGCTGCTGCGCATGGTGAAGCGACCCGGCGCACCGATGACGGGCCGCCATGTCGATGATCTGATCAGCTGGGCAACGCTTGGCGTTATAGCCGGCGGGCGGCTGGGCTATGTTATCTTTTACGATCCGGCGAAGTTCCTCGCCGACCCGCTCGCCATCGTGAAACTGTGGGAGGGCGGCATGTCGTTTCACGGCGGGCTGGCTGGCGTCATCTTCGCCATCCTGCTGTTCGCCCGCGCCAACGTGCTCAGCAGCTTGCGTATCCTCGATTACCTGGCGGTCGTCACTCCAGTCGGGCTCGGCCTGGGCCGCCTCGCCAATTTTGTGAACGGCGAGCTGTGGGGCCGCCCGACCGACGGCACATGGGGCATCATCTTTGCCGATGCCGGGCTTGAGCCGCGCCATCCCAGCACGCTGTATCAGGCTTTTCTCGAAGGGCTGGTTCTGTTCATCGTGCTGAACCTGCTGTTCTGGTTCAGCCATGCGCGCATGAAGCCGGGCCTGCTCGGCGGACTGTTCATCGCGCTTTATGGTGTGTTCCGCTTCATCGTGGAGTTCTTCCGCGAGCCGGATGCGCAGCTTGGCATCCTCTCCATCGGGCTCACCATGGGGCAAACGCTGTCGCTGCCGATGGTGGCAGCCGGCCTCGCGCTGATGGCAACCGCAAGCCGCCGCGAAGCAGGCATCCGGCTGCCAACCGGCGCATGAGCGCTGTTCCGCTGGCCCGGGCGATGGCGCTGGCGGCAGACCGCTACTATGCGACGCGCGAACCCTTTGGCGCGTCTGGCGATTTCGTCACGGCGCCGGAGATTTCGCAGATGTTCGGCGAGGTGATCGGAGCCTGGGTGGCCGATCTGTGGCAGCGCGCCGGGTCGCCGCCCGATGTGCTGCTGGTGGAGCTGGGGCCGGGGCGCGGCACGCTTATGGCCGATGTGCTGCGCACCCTGGCCAAGGTTGCGCCTGCGATGCGCGCGGAGGTGCACCTTGTGGAGCGATCCGCCCGCCTGCGCGCCGAGCAGGCGCAAAAGCTGCAGGCCACCTGGCACGACATGCTGGACAGCGTGCCGACGCATGCCCCCATAGTGTGTCTCGCCAACGAGTTTTTCGATGCCCTGCCGCTCACACAGTTCGAGCGAACCGACACCGGCTGGGCGTTGCGCGCCGTGCAAGCCGGTGCCTGGGACCTTTCCCTGCAAGCCAATGCCGCAATCATCCCCGAGCCGTTGCGCAATGCGCCGCCCGGCGCGGTTTATGAACGCAACTTCGCCGGCGAGGCGCTGGTTGCCGGCCTGGCCCGCAGGCTTGCCGCACAAGGCGGAGCGGCCCTCGTTATCGACTATGGCTACAGCGGCCCGGCGCTGGGCGACACCTTGCAGGCCATTCGCCACGGCGCCTTCGCGCCGCCGCTGGCGCACATGGGCGAGGCCGATCTGTCTGCGCATGTGGATTTTGCCGCTTTGGGTGCCGCGGCTGCGCGGGCCGGGGCCGAGGTGTTCGGCCCCGTCGATCAGGGCGCGCTGTTGATGGCGCTGGGAATCCGCGCCCGTGCCGATGCGCTGAAGGCGCTGGCCTCGGCAGAGCGTCGCGCCGAAATCGAAGCGGCTGTTGTGCGGCTCACATCGGCCGGAGCGATGGGCCGGCTGTTCAAGGCGCTTGCCCTTGTCGCACCCGGCTGGCCCCGCCCGGCCGGATTTTCTATGGTGAACATATGACCGATACCGCCCCCCGACTCGCCGCGCTGAAAGCGCAGCTCGCAGCACAGGATTTGCAAGGCTTCTTCGTGCCGCTGACCGACGAGCATATGAGCGAATATGTCGGTGGCTATGCCCGCCGGCTGGAGTGGCTCACCGGCTTCAAGGGCTCGGCCGGCAGCGCCGCGCTGGCGGGAGACCGGGCGGCCGTGTTTGTCGATGGCCGCTACACCTTGCAGGTGCGCGGCGAGGTGGACAGCGCGCTGTTCGAAATCCGCCAGGTGCCCGCCGAATCGCTGGTCGACTGGCTGGCAGAGGCTGCCCCGGCGGGCGCGCGCATTGGCTATGACCCCTGGCTCGCCACCCGGCCGTGGGCCAAAGCGGCCGATGCCGCGCTGGCGGCGCGGGGTGCCTCGCTGGTGGCTGTGGCAGCCAATCCGATCGATGCCGTGTGGCGCGATCAGCCATCGCCTTCGCTGGCCCCGGCTATCGTGCATGAAGATGCTTTTGCCGGTCAGACGAGCGCCGAAAAGCGCGCGGCGCTGGCCGCGGATCTGCGCCGACGCGGGGCCGATGTCGCCGTTGTTGCCGCGCTCGATTCGGTGGCCTGGCTGTTCAACATCCGCGGCGCCGATGTTCCGCGCACCCCTGTGGTCCGCGCCTTCGCGCTGGTGCGGGCGGATGCCACCGCCACGCTGTTTGTGGACCCGGCGAAAATCCCGCCCGAAGTGTCCGCGCACCTTGGCGCCGGTGTCGCCGTTCAGCCATACACCGCCTTTTCGGCCGCGCTGTCGGCGCTTTCGGGCCAGCAGGTGCTGGCCGATCCCGGCACCTGCGTTGCTGCGATCTTCTCGGCTCTGGATGCGGCGGGCGCAAAGATTCTTGAAGCCCGCGACCCGACGATTGCCATGAAGGCGCGGAAAACCGCCGTTGAACAGGAGGGTACCCGCGCCGCCCATATCCGCGACGGCCTCGCCGTCAGCCGCTTCCTGCACTGGTTCGATGGCGCGGCTGCGGCCGGCGACCTTGACGAGCTGAAAGCGCAGGCCCGGCTGGAAGACTTCCGCCGCGAATCCAATCTGCTGCGCGATCTGTCGTTTGACAGCATTTCCGCCTTTGCCGGCAACGGCGCCAGCCCGCACTATCATTCCACGCCGGAAAGCAACCTGCCGGTTGCCGGCAACAGCCTCTATCTCATCGATTCCGGCGGCCAATATCCCGATGGCACCACCGACATCACTCGTACGGTGGCCGTCGGCACACCCAGCGCCGAAATGCGCGACCGCTTCACCCGCGTGCTGAAGGGCCATATCGCGCTGGCCACGGCGCGCTTCCCGCAAGGCACGCGGGGCGGCCAGCTCGACATATTGGCGCGGCAGTTCCTGTGGTCGGCAGGTCTAGACTATGCGCATGGCACAGGGCACGGCGTGGGCAGCTATCTTTCCGTGCACGAAGGCCCGCAGCGTATCGCGGCGGCCCTTGGTGCGCCGGGCATCGAAGAGCCGCTGGTGCCGGGCATGATCCTCTCCAATGAGCCGGGCTTCTACAAGTCCGGCCCGGACGGGAAAGGCGAATATGGCATCCGCATCGAAAATCTGGTGCTGGTGGTGGAAGACAGCCAGCCGGGCGACGAGCAGACCATGTATGCCTTTGAAACCGTGACGCTCGCCCCGATCGACCGCCGGCTGATCGATGTGCGTCTGCTCACCGCGCCAGAAATCGCCTGGGTCGATGCCTATCATGCCCGGGTCTGCGCGGCGCACGAAAGCCAGCTGTCTGGCGATGCGCGCGACTGGCTGCTGGCCGCCACCGCGCCGCTTGAAACGGCACAGCGAGCCGCCGCCTGATGCCGCTTGCGCGGCTGGGTCTGGGCCAGACGGCCCCTTTCTGGAGTTGGGCGGCCCCATTGGCGGGGTGGCTGGCGCTGGCGGTTTTCGGCCTGCACATTCCGCTTGGTGTCACGGCGCTGTTGCTGGCGGCCCTGCTGCTGCCGGCGGTGCTGGCCGCCGTGCATCATGCCGAGGTGATTGCGGTCAAGGTTGGCGAACCTTTTGGAACGCTGGTGCTGGCGCTGGCCGTCACGGTGATCGAATGTGCGCTGATCATCACGTTGATGCTGGCCAAGCCGGAAGCGTCTGCCGCGCTGGTGCGCGATACCGTCTATTCGGTGGTGATGATCATCCTCGGAGGCGTGGTGGGCATCTGCATCGCGGTGGGGGCGGCGCGCCACCATGTGCAGCGCTTCGGATTGCACGGCGTATCGGCGGCGACGACAACGCTGGCCGCTCTTGCCGTGCTGGTGCTGGTGCTGCCCAATTTCACCACCACAACCTTCGGCCCCACCTTCTCGCAGCCGCAGCTGGTGCTGGTCGGGCTGGCGTCGCTCAGCCTGTGGTTGCTGTTCGTGTTCGTGCAGACGGTTCGCCACCGCGACTATTTCCTGCCCGACGACAGCGCGGCGGAGGCGGATTCGCATATCGTCGGCGAAAATGTGACCGCCATGCAAGGCTGGCTGGCACTGCTGCTGCTGATGAGCTGCCTGGGTGCGGTGGTTCTTCTGGCCAAGGCGCTGTCCGATCCGCTGGCCGCGCTGATCATACAAAGAGGCGCGCCGATTTCCGCGGTCGGTGTGGTGATTGCCGGCCTTGTGCTGCTGCCGGAGGCAGTGGCGGCGCTGCGGGCGACGCGCGCCGACAGGCTGCAAACCAGCCTCAATCTGGCGCTCGGCTCGGCGCTGGCGACCATTGGCCTGACGGTGCCGGTGATTGCCGCCCTGTCGCTGTGGTTTGGTTGGCGGCTGGATCTCGGCCTCGATCCGAAAGGCATCACCCTGCTGGCGCTGATGCTGCTGGTATCGTCGATGTCGCTGGGCACCGGGCGCACCACCGTGCTGCAAGGCGGCGTTCACCTCGTGATCTTTGTATTCTTTCTGTTCACTTCCTTTTCGCCCTGAGGGCTATTTCGGCAGATACAGCAGCGGATCGAGTGGCTTGCGGCCCTGCCGCACCTGGAACAGCAGCTGCGGCTCTTTCGCCTCGCCGCTGCTGCCGGCCCGCGCGATCACCTGTCCGCGCTGCACCCTTGTGCCGCGATCCGCCAGTGCATCCTCCAGATGGCCGTAGGCGGTCACCGTGCCGCCGGCGTGGCGCACCAGCATCATCAGCCCGAATCCGGCTATCGCATCGCCCACATAGAGGATCTCGCCATCCGCCGCCGCCCGCACCGCCTGGCCGCGCAGCGCCTTTATATTCACCCCGTCGTTCACCCGGCCACCCGGCTTCGGCCCGAAGCGCGACAGGATCACGCGGCCGTCGACCGGCCAGCTGAGCGGCGGCACCGACGCCGCCACGGCGGCGGGCGGCTTGGCAGGCGCGGGCGCGGCTGCGGGCCGCGGCGTTGCCGGGCGGGCGGTGGCCGATCCGGTGATCAAATCATCGACATCCAGCGCGAACGCCGCCGCCTGCTGCTCCGGCGTGAGCGGCCGCGGCGGCGCGGCAGGCCGGGTGGGCGGGCTGGCCGGGGGCGCGGTGGGGACAAACAACGACTGGCCGATTTCCAGCACCGAATCGCGCTCCAGCCGGTTGGCGGCGGCAATGCGGCTCCAGGGGACCCCATAGGCACGGGCAATCGCGATCCCCGTCTCGCCGCGCTTCACACGATGCTGACGTCCGCCCGGTACGGTGATACCATCGGCCTTGGCCGGCACGGCTTGCCAGCGCGGCTTTGCCGGTGCCTGCACCAGGATCTTGGACGCCGGGGCTTTCGACCCCGGTGCCTGCGGTTTTGCAACCGGTGTGGTGGTGCAGGCAGCCAGCAGCAGGGCAAGCAGAAGAGGCAAGGAACGACGCACGGCAACGCCTTAGCCGACAGGCGTGAGAAGCGCCAACCGGGCAGCAATCGTTAATTTTGTCGGGAAACTTTACAGTCCGGCCGGATGGTCGGAAGCAAGGATTTCATCAACTCTCTGATTCAAATAGCATTTCCATTTCGGCATGCACTTGGCACGACTCATGCAAAGCATGCGGTAGCCGGCGGGGGCAACCAGCCGGCCCGAGACAGGATCGTCACGGAAATGGGGTGGTGGCACGAGGGGGTGCCGCCACCCCATTTGCTGACAAATTGAAAGCAAAGGGTTTTTCCATGCGGATGTTTGCAATCGTCACAACCGGCCTGCTGGCCATCTCGGCTCCCGCCAATGCGGCGGTCGTCTTTTCCGACAGCTTCGACGGCGAAAACGGCGGCGCGAGCCAGCTGAACTATGCCGGCTATGCCAACTGGTCCGTGCTCAACGGCTCTACCGACCTGATCAGATCCGGCAATTTCGGCATCACCTGCCGCGGCGCGGTCGGGTCCTGCGTCGATCTGGATGGCTCCACCAGCAATGGCGGCGATCTGCGCACAGTTTCGTCCTTTGGCTTTGCTGCCGGAGATTTCGTGGAAATCTCGTTCTGGATTTCCGGCAACCAGCGCGGCGGAGCCAGTGACCAGTTCCGCGCGGCGGTTGATTTCGCCAGCAATTCCGATGCCCTTGGCGCCCAGCTGGGCGGGGCCTGGTCGATGGGTCCGGTTGACCTCATCAACGTCCCCGTGTTCCAGGGCACGTCGGCCGCCATCGCGCCGGGTGCCGCCTTTGCCGAATACAAGATGAGTTTCTCGGCCGGAAACGCCGGCAGCTTCAAACTGACCATCGGCGACCTGGGTGCCAACAATGTCGGCGTGATCCTCGACGATGTCAGCATCAGCATCACGCCGCGGGTTCCGGCCGTTCCGGAGCCAGCCAGCTGGGCGCTGATGATTGCCGGCTTCGGGCTGGT
>JAIMJL010000007.1:0-37391 GCA_020693225.1 Sandarakinorhabdus sp.
TGAAAGCGGATTTCCGTTTGCGCTGTTCGACCGGCTGGCCGATGCGCGCGCGGCGGGCGAGGCGCTATCGCTCGCAACCGATTTTTCCACCGGGCAGACATGGGAAGGGACGCAGGGCGATTTTGTGCATCGCTATGATCCGCCGTTGCGGCTGATGCTGATCGGCGCCGTGCACATTTCGCAGGCGCTGGTGCCGCTGGCGCTGGGGCTTGGCATCACGCCGCTGGTGGTAGACCCGCGCGGCACCTTTGCCGCCGGCCCGCGCTTTGCCGGCATTGCGGTTGACAATCGCTGGCCGGATGAGGCGATGGCAGACTGGAGGCCCGACAGCGCCAGCGGCATCGTTGCCCTCACCCACGACCCGAAGCTCGATGATGTGGCATTGGCATCGGCCTTGCGCAGCGATGCGTTTTACATCGCAGCGCTTGGCAGCCGCAAATCCCATGCCGCGCGGTTGCAACGGCTGGAGGCGGAGGGCTTCGAAGCGGACGCACTGTCCCGCATCCGCGGGCCAGCCGGCCTGGATATTGGTGCGGCCAATCCGGCAGAGATCGCCCTTTCGATAGCCGCACAAATGGTGGAAAGTTGGCGCCGGCGGATATGATTTTCGGTGAGCGGCGGCTGGCGGACTGCGAAGGGGCCATGTTGGCCCACGCCATCCGGATCGATGGACGGCGGATCGCCAAGGGCACCATTGTTGACCGTGGCTTGCTCCATCTGGCCGCCCGCGCTGGCGTGGATCGGCTGTGGATTGCCCGGCTCGAAGAAGGCGATGTTCCCGAAGACGAGGCTGCCGCGGCAGTTGCGGCCGGGTTGGCCGGTGCCGGGGTGAATCCGCGCGCACCGGCACACGGGCGGGTCAACCTGCATGCCGACCATAATGGATTGCTGCACTTCCATCCGGACTCGATCCAGCACGCGAACAGCCGAACCGAGTCCATCGGGATTTCAACCTTGCCGCTGCACACACCGGTTGCGGCGGGCGACATGCTGGCGACGGTGAAGGTGATGCCCTATGCTGTCCCGGCAGAGGAGGTGGATGCAGCGCGCCATTCCTTGCATGGGCCACTCAAGGTTATGCCCTGGCAGGCCGGCCTGACGGCGCGGCTGATCCAGACGATATTGCCCGATACCCAGCCGAAGATGCTGGCAAAGACATCTGC
Organism: Sandarakinorhabdus sp.; assembly: GCA_020693225.1. Taxonomy (GTDB): domain Bacteria; phylum Pseudomonadota; class Alphaproteobacteria; order Sphingomonadales; family Sphingomonadaceae; genus Sandaracinobacteroides. The sequence goes on from JAIMJL010000007.1 coordinate 1,164, forward strand.
TGTTACGCGCGCGCGGCTGGACCGGCTGGGCATTTCCATGACCGAGTCGCCGCCGGTTGCTCATGCTGTGGTGGAGCTTGCGACGGCGCTTGCGGAATCGCACGCCAGCCTGCTGCTGGTCTCGGGGGCCACGGCCACATCGGATCGCCGCGATGTTGTTCCGGCTGCCATCGCTGCCGCCGGCGGCAGTGTTACGCGGTTCGGGATGCCGGTTGATCCGGGTAATCTGCTGGTGCTGGGCCGGCTGGCCGCGTCAGGGCCGGTGGTGATCGGTCTGCCAGGATGCGCCAGAAGCCCCAAGCGCAACGGCCTGGATCTGCTGCTGGAAAGGTTTGCCGCCGGCTTGCCGATTGCGTCCGGGCATGTCGATCGGATGGGCGTGGGAGGCCTGCTGGATGAAGCGGGACGCGCCGTCCCTTGGGCATGGAGCAATCGGGCCTGATGCGGATCGGGGCGATCGTGCTGGCGGCCGGGCTGGCGCGGCGGATGGGGCGCAGCAAGCTCGACCTGCAGCTGAATGGCAAGCCCGTGCTGGCGCACGTGCTTCACGCGGTGGGCGAGGCCGAGCTTCCATTTCTGGTGGTAACAGGCGCCCATGCCGAAGTTACCCGCCGAATTGCCGGCGATGCCTTGCTGGTAGATGCCGCAGACCATCTGGAAGGTCTTGGAGCCTCGCTTCGGAGCGGGGTGATGGCCGTGCCGGGCGACTGGGACGGGCTGCTCGTGGTGCTGGGAGACATGCCGTTCGTGCAGCCGGCAACCTTTCGCGCACTTGCGGGGGCATTGGCTTCCGGGGCGGAAGCGGTTGTCCCTGTGCAAGACGGGCGCTGGGGCAATCCGGCCGGATTTTCGCGGGCGCATTTTGCAGCCCTGGCCAAACTCGGCGGCGATAGCGGTGCCCGTGTGCTGCTACGCCGCATCGGCGCGACCGAGCTGGCCGTGGAGGATGAAGGCATTCATCGCGACATCGATGTCGCCGCCGATCTGCCGGGAGCGGAACTGCAATGATCTATATCTGGTTGAATGCCTTGCCGATTTTCGCCGCAACATTGGCGGGCATGGCGGTGAGCTGGCTGTATCATCGGCTTTTCGGCCGGGCCAGCGGCGGGCGAATCACTCCGGGCTATCTGCTGACAGTGCTGGTCGCGCAGGGCTGGTTTGCAGCCATCCTCGCCGGGGCGCTCATCCTGGCGCCGAAGGAGGCGGGGGTCTGGGTGATGGCGATGGGCAGTGCCATCGTCATCTGGATCGGCTTCATCGTGCCCGCGGTGGTGGCAACGGAGCACTATCGTGGTCTTCCGCTTCGAAGCGTAGTGCTGGACAGCCTGTGCTGGCTGGCGATCATGCTGGCGCAGGTGGTTGTTCTGCAGGCTCTGGGGCTTACGCCGCCGCCAACCGGTTAAGCAAAGCGGGCGCCCACCGTCTCCGGCAGGCGCCCGCAAATTTCAGCCGGTGGATGTCAGGCCTCGTCGGCAGCCACTTCAGCTGCCACGACCCCATCAGCCTCGGCTTCGTCGGTCGGCAGACCAGGTTCGGCGGACGGATCGAAGGCTTCGGTGAAGCCCGCTTCCTCGCGCTCGAACATGTCTTGCGTTACATCCACACCCTTGGCTTGCAGCTCGGCCTCTTCCGGAGACCGGGCAACGTTCACCTTTGCAGTAACAGTGACTTCCGGGTGCAGCACCAGCTTCACCGTGCTGACGCCGAGCGACTTGATCGGCTTGTCCAGCACGACCGCCGACTTGGCGACCTTGTGGCCGATGGCATCGAGCGCTTCGGAAATATCGCGCGACGACACCGAGCCATAGAGAGCGCCGGCATTGGACGCCTGCCGGATCAGCACCACCGAGGCACCGTCCACGGTCTTTGCCTGCACTTCGGCCGCTTCGCGCTTCTTTGCGTTTTCCGCCTCGATATGCGCGCGCTGGGCTTCGAACTTCTTTTTGTTGGCTTCCGTGGCCCGCAGCGCCTTGCCACGCGGCAACAGAAAATTGCGCGCGTAGCCGGGCTTCACACTGACGACTTCGCCGATACGGCCGAGCTTTTCCACCCGTTCCATGAGGATCACATCCATCAGACTGCTCCTACTTCACGAGATACGGCAGCAGGCCGAGATGGCGGGCCCGCTTGATGGCTTGCGACAGCTCGCGCTGCTTCTTGGCGGACACCGCCGTGATGCGCGACGGCACGATCTTGCCGCGTTCGGACACGAAGCCCTGCAGCAACCGGATGTCCTTGTAGTCGATCCGGGGGGCGTTGTTGCCCGAAAAGGGGCAGGACTTGCGCCGACGAAAAAATGGACGACCCATTACCAGGCTCCTTCTTGTGCACGCGGTGCGCGCTCGGGGCGATCGCCCCGTTCAGGCCGATCACCGCGATCCGGACGCGGGCCCCGATCACCCCGATCACCACGGTCACCACGATCGCCCCTTTCGCCGCGATCAGGACGGTCGCCACGCTCGCTGCGCTCCGATTTCTTCATCATCGCCGACGGGCCTTCTTCCAGCGCATCCACGCGGATGGTCTGGTAGCGGATCACGTCTTCGTTGAGGGCGACCTGGCGCTCGAGCTCCTGCACCGCGGCCGGCGGGCCTTCGATGTTGAGCAGCACATAGTGCGCCTTGCGATTCTTCTTGATGCGGTAGGCGATGTTGCGAAGACCCCAATATTCATTGGACTTCACTTCACCACCGAAATCGCTGACAATCTTGCTGAAGGCTTCTGTCAGGCCTTCAACCTGCGCGGGTGCCAGATCCTGGCGCGCGAGGTAGACATGCTCGTAACTCGGCATGATGCGCTTTCTTCTGTCTGCCGATCGGTGCCGTGCGCGAATTCGCAACGGCCCTCCGGCTTGCTTCGGGAGCGGGGGCCATAGCCGCCAATGCCGCAGAAGGCAAGGTGATGCGCAAGCCGATGCCTGTTACCGATCTGCCATGGCGCTTTGTGCGACACTGGCCAGCTGGGCCAGCATCGGCAAAGTAGCCGCCCCGGACTGACGCGCCGCCGCCATGCTCTGCTGCAGCGCCGCAACACCCGCCGCATGGCTTTGCAGCCAGCCCTCGATTTCCAGCACCGGATCGCCGCCTTGCGGCGTCAGCCGCCGGATGAGATCGAGGCGCATGGCTTCGAACCCGCGCACCACCGTGGAGGCGAGCAGCCGCTCCCACCCGTCGGTCGGCACCAGGCTGGCCGCAGCCCCCTTGGCCCAATCGACGCCCAGCGCTTCGCCTAGGCGCGTGTAAGCCTGCGCGGTGCGCGCCTCATCCAGCGACAGATCGCTGGCCAGCGCCACCAGGCTGCCGGCACCGGCCAGCGCGTGCAGGGTTGAAATCCAGTCAATCACATCAGCGGGCGCACCGGCCTGCGCCAGACGCTGGCGCACGGCCTCCACCTGGGCGCGCGGCTCCGGCCGCAGCAGGCCATCGACCGCACCCAGCAGCCGCTTCAGCCCCGGTGCCAGCCGGGTGGAGAGCCTGGCCGGGCTTTCCGCGTCGGTACGGCGCGCCAGATCGCCCACCAGCACCCGTGTGACCAGCGCCGCTTCTGCGTGCAGTTGCAGGGCAACGCGCGCCGGAACATCAGCGGCATCGATCGCCCGCCACAGCCCGCCCAGATCAAACAGCGTTCGCGCCGAAACAAAAGCTGCCGCAACGGTCGGCAAGCTGGCACCCAACTCGGCCGCCAGATCGTGCGCCAGCATCAGCCCACCACGATTGACCAGCAGATTGGCCAGCTTGGTGGCAATGATTTCCCGGTGCAGTTGATGGCCTTCGATTTCGGCTGCGAACCGCTCCCGCATCGCCGGCGGGAACGCGCGCTCGAGGTCGCCCGAAAGCAGGGGATCGGCAACAACCGTGGATGATACCAGCGCCTCTTTCAGATCCATTTTCACGTAAGACAGCAACAAAGCGAGTTCGGGCCTGGTCAGCCCCCGGCCGGCCCTCCGGCGCTCCTCGATCTCGCGCATGCCCGGCAGCCCTTCAACCGCTCGGTCAAGCCGCCCGCTCGCCTCCAGCATCTCCATCAGCCGGGCATGCGCCGGCAGCGCCTGCACCGCCGACACCTCGGCGACAGACAGCGCCAGCGTCTGCGCCTCATTGTCCCCCAGCACCAGCTCCGCGACTTCATCGGTCATCTCGGCCAGCACGGCATCGCGTTGCGGCCGGGTGAGCCGACCGCCACGTTCGGCGCTGCCAAGAGCGATCTTGATGTTCACTTCGTGATCGGAGGTGTCCACCCCGGCACTGTTGTCGATGAAATCGGTGTTGAGGTGGCCGCCGTTCAGCGCCAGCTCGATCCGTCCGGCCTGCGTCAGCCCCAGGTTGGCGCCTTCGCCCACCACTTTCGCGCGCACATCAGCCCCGTTGACGCGAATGGCATCATTGGCGCGGTCCCCCACGTCGGCGTGGCTTTCCGTTGCAGCCTTTACGTATGTGCCAATCCCGCCAAACCACAGCAGATCGACCCTGGCTTTCAGAATGGCGGTCATCAGCTCCGATGGCGAAACCGTTTCTGCCGCGATATCCAGCATTTCGCGCACTTCGTGTGACAGCGGAATGGATTTTTGCGAGCGCGGAAACACCCCGCCGCCGGCCGAAATCAGCTTCGGATCATAATCCGCCCAGGAAGAGCGCGGCAAGGCAAACAGTCGCGCCCGTTCCTTCCAGCTTTTTGCGGCATCGGGTGCGGGATCGAGGAAGATGTGCCGATGATCGAAGGCGGCCACCAGCCGCAGCGATTTCGACAGCAGCATTCCGTTGCCGAACACGTCGCCAGACATATCCCCCACGCCGGCAACGGTGACCGGATCGGCCTGCACATTCACGCCCATTTCGGCGAAATGACGACGCACCGACACCCAGGCGCCGCGAGCGGTAATTCCCATCGCCTTGTGATCATAGCCAACCGAACCGCCGCTGGCGAAGGCATCCGCCAGCCAGAAGCCGGCCTCTTCGGCAATGGCGTTTGCGGTATCGGAGAAAGTGGCTGTTCCCTTGTCAGCCGCAACCACCAGATAGGGATCGTCGCTGTCGCGGCGGCGCACGCCGGCTGGCGCCATCACCGATCCATCGGGGGCCAGATTGTCTGTCACTGAAAGCAGCGCGCGGATGAAAACACGATAGCTGCCTTGCCCTTCGGCCGCCCAGGCATCGCGATTTGCGGTCGGGTCGGGCAGCTGCTTGGGATAGAAACCGCCCTTGGCGCCGGTCGGCACGATCACCGAATTCTTGACGATCTGCGCCTTCACCAGCCCCAGCACTTCGGTGCGGAAATCATCGCGCCGGTCAGACCAGCGCAGGCCACCGCGGGCGATCGGTCCGCCGCGCAGGTGGATGCCTTCCACACGTGGCGAATAGACCCAGATTTCCCGCCAGGGCAGCGGCTTCGGCAGGCCCGGCACAATTGCCGAATCCAGCTTGAAAGCCAGCGCCTCCGGCCCGCCCTGCACAAAGGCATTGGTGCGCAGCATCGCCACCACCACCCCGTGAAACAGCCGCAGGATGCGATCATCGTCGATCGCCTGCACGGCATCGAGCGCCGCGGCGAAGGCTTCGGCAACAGCCCCCTCCTGCGCCGCAGTGGCTGCAGGATCGTGCCGGGCGCGAAACAGGGCGATCAGCCCGAGCGTCGCCTCGGTGTTGCGCTTGAGCGCGTCCACAGCTGTCTGGATGCCGTAGGACACGCCGGTTTGCCGGAGATAGCGGAACCAGGCGCGCAGCCAGTTGGCTTCTTCGGCCGACAGCCCGCAGGCCGGGATCAGCGCGTTGAAAAGATCATTTTCCTGCTGGCCCAGCAGCACCGCCGTCAGCGCCGGGTTCACCACCTGGCAGAAGGGATGCAGATCGTGCAGCGGAGACTGCAGCTCGAGCTTGAAATCGTGGATCCAGCCGATTTCGCCGCCGGCCAGATCATAGGGAACCTCCTCGATCACCCGGAAGCCGAAATTCTCCAGCATGGGCACCGAATCAGACAGCGGGATGATTTCCCCCAGACGATAGATTTTCAGCCGCACCACCTCCGGGGCATCGTCCACCCGCTTGGACAGCGAAACATGCCGGTCGGCCGGCGTGGACAGCGCGGTGAGGTGCAAAATATCGGCCGCCGCTTCCTCCGGCGTGAACTCCGACCGATAACCGGGGCTGAAAGCGCGCCCATGCGTCATGGACAAGCGCGCCGCCCGAATGGCGCCGGCGCGTTCGATCAACGCCAGCTCCAGCTGCTCCTCCCAACCACGAGTCAGCTGCGTCAGGTGGTCATTCAAGGCCGGCACGTCCAGCGCGTGCTTCACCCCTTCCAGCACATAATGCACCCGCGCCAGGCCCTCGGCACGAATTTCCACATCATATTTGCCGATCCGGCCGCCGGATTCCGTTTCGAGGAAACGCCCGACCCGCTGGCGAAGATCGGCGGAATAGCTGTCTCGCGGGATATAGACGAACACCGAGGCCGCCTTGGCGCGCACATCGCTGCGGGCAAAAAGTGCGGGCCGCGGGCGATCGAGCAATGAGAGCAACCCGCTCGCCATTTGCAGCAACTCGCCGGTTTCGATCTGGAAAAGCTCTTCGCGCGGGAAGGTTTCCAGCACATGGGTCAGCGCCCGTCCGGCATGGCTGCGCGGCTCGAACCCCAGCTGTTCGGCCACTTCGGCAACCTTGCGGCGGATCAGCGGAACGCGGCGCGGGCTTTCGCGCAGCGCCGCGCTGGCAAACATGCCCAGGAAGTGCGACGCGCCAACCACCCGGCCCCCGCTGTCGTAACGGCGCACCGAGATAACATCGAGCGGCACGGTGCGGTGCACCGTGGATCGTTGCGGCGACTTGCCGATCCGAACGGGGTCCATCGGCATTTCACCGCTATCCGGCGGCACCTGCCAACGCGCGGCATCCCGAAGCAGGCCCAGCTGCTCGGTCCCGTCGGTTGCCCCCAGCAGGGTGAAGTTGTCCGCTGCCAGCCACTCCAGAAACGCGATGGTTTCCGCCAGCACATGCGGGGCGATCGGCGGCGGCACATCGTTCAGCGCACGGGCTGCCTCCCGCAGCAGCCGCAGCATCGCCTGCCAATCGGCAACAACGGCACGCACATCCATGTAAACCAGATCCAACTGCTGCGCGATTTCGGCGCGCGTTTTCGCCGGAGCGCGTTCCGCTTCCATCACGATCAGCGATTCGCGCGGTGCATCAGCTGCCCCGAACGCGGCCACTTCCCCGGCCGCGTTGCGATGCACTTTCAGGATCGGGTGCAGCAGCCGGGTGATTTCAAGGCCGGCGTTGGACAGCACGGCGGTTGCACTATCGACCAGGAATGGCATGTCATCGGTGATCAGCGCGACCGGCATGCGCCGGTGGCCGACATCGCCCTCGCCGGCTCCAACGAACAAGGAATGGGTGCCCGGCGCGCGGGTGCGAACCAGATCCCATGCCATTTGCGCCAGGCGGGAGCGGCCCTCCTCGGCGAGGCCATCCAGTTCTCCCCCGGGCGCATGAGCAATCAGAATGTTGGCCAGTTCAGCCGCCAGTGGCGCATCCTGCGGGCGAACAGTTGCGGGTTTTCGGGCTTCAATGGCCGAACGGGGCATAGAGGTGTCCTCGCGTCTCGCTCGCGGATGCTTTTGCCCCGCGTTGCGACCAGTCTATGCGCCAGCAAAGGCATTGCTTCAAGCAGCGACACGTTGGTACATCAGCCACAGAATAGGTACATCAGCCATAGAATAGCGGCATAGGCACCCGCATCAGGAGCGGTTCGCGTGCATCCAGTCGATCGCGGCGGCCAGTTCGCGGTGCAGGGCCTCGGTCTCATCGGGGGAAAGCAGTTCACGCCAGGTGGTGATAACAACCACCTGTGGCCTGGCACCAGCTGCGGCCGAGAATGGCAGCGCAATGGCACGCAGCAGCAGCGGGGCCGATTGGCGATTGCCCGTGCGGAAGGGGCTGGTTTCGCTGCCAAACGGGAGTGGCAATCCCGTTTCTGCTGCGCGAAGCGCCAGGGCTACCAACTGGCAACCAAGCGGCGCTGCGGGGCTTTCTACGGCCGCCAGATCGCCTGCGCTGACGATTTGCAGTTTCAGCAATTCCTCACCGACGCAGGAGATGCGCGCGGGTCGCCCGGAAGGCGGAACCGACACCAGCATGGCGTGCGCCGCAAAAGGCGGTGCCAGGAAGGCGCCAACGGCCTCGGCGGGCGGCAAACTGCGGTCGGCCCGCAACCGCTCCCACAGCGCCTCTGCCCTCCGGGCCAGCCGGCGCTCCAGTCCAACCATCAGGGGAGCGTCCATCAGCGAGGACCCCAGCACAGGGCCGTCTGCTATTCCTTGCGGATTTGCATCAACATGCGGGCCATCGGCAGGCAGTGCCGCCGACGAAACGGCACGCCCCGCCCAGAGCGCCGCGCCTGTTGTGCTCGCGTCAAGTCCGTGGGCCAGCCGTGTCAGCCCATCGATTTCCTGTCTGGTCAACTGCTCCATCGCGCGCCTCGTCTGCCGACGCGTCACCCTCCTGACGCAACCACACCCTTGCCTGCCGAAGCGGTCCGACTGCCCGGCAAGGCATCTGATACGCCCGGTTTCCTCGCGCGCATCAGACAGCAAGCAACGGCCGCAAAGCGCAGCACTTCAGTGTCCTAGCGATTGCTAACCGCGATTCTTTGCCGAAACGCCCTGCCGAGCCGCTGCTCCCTTGTCGGCATCTGGTGGCGTGTCTAAAGACGGCGGTTCAATCATGATACCGAGGCTGCCGGCAACCGGCAGCCGCCCGAGGGGAAGACAATGGACGCAACGGTCAGCGCGGAATGGCTGAAAGCCGAACACAGCAAGAGCGATATCCGCATCGTGGACGCAACGCTGTTCCTGCCCGACCATGGCCGCAACGCGCGCGCCGAATTCGAAGCCGAGCATATCGCCGGTGCGGTGTTTCTTGATCTTGATGAAGTGACCGATCCTTCGTCCGGGCTGCCGCACATGCTGCCACGGCCGGAAAAATTCGCCAGCCGCGCACAGGCGCTGGGGCTTGGCGATGGCTCGCGCATCATCGTGTATGACAACAGTCCGTTGCGCTCAGCCGCCCGCGCCTGGTGGATGTTCCGGCTGTTTGGCGCGCACTCGGTGGCGGTGCTGGATGGCGGGCTGGAGGCGTGGAAGCGGGTTGGCGGCGCGCTGGACAGCGGCAAGCCGACGGTGCGGCATCGCCACTTCACCGTGTGGGCAGACAGCGGCACCGTGCGGACGCTGGCGCAGGTGCAGGCGCACCTGGAAAGCGGCGATGCGCAGCTGGTGGATGCGCGACCGGCCGGCCGCTTTGCCGGCACCGAACCCGAACCGCGCGCCGGCGTGCGCTCCGGGCACATGCCGGGCGCGAAAAACCTGCCGTCGCCCTCACTGTTCAACGAGGATGGCACCTACAAGGACAAGGCAGCGCTGGCTGGCCTGTTCGTGGCCGCCGGAATCGATGTGCGCAAGCCGATCGTTGCCACCTGTGGATCGGGCGTGACCGCGGCGAATATCGTGCTCGCTGCCACCCTGCTGGGCGCTCCGGCACCGGCGCTCTATGATGGCAGCTGGGCGGAGTGGGGAGGCCGGGCCGACACGCCGGTCGTGACCGGCGCCGCTTGAGCGAACAGCGCAAACCCGAAACCTGGGCAGTGGAAGCCGGCCGGCGGCCGGACTGGACACATGGCGTGGTCAACCCGCCCATCTATCGCGCGTCCACCATCGTCTATCCCAGCATTGCCGCTATGGATGCCGCCAATCTCGATCATGATGGCGTGCTGTTCTATGGCCGCAAAGGCACCCCGACCACCTGGGCGCTGCGCGAGGCGCTCACCGGGCAGGAGCCGGGTGCGGCTGGCACCATGCTCATGCCCAGCGGCGTGGCGGCACTCACCACGGCAATCCTGTCGGTTTGCAAGGCCGGCTCGCATCTGCTGCTGCCAGACAGCGCCTATGATCCGACCACCGCTTTCGTGTTCGGGCTTGCCAAAAGGCTGGGCATCCAGGCCGAAGCCTATGATCCGCTGATCGGGGCGGGAATCGCAGCGCATTTCCGGCCGGAAACCGCGCTGCTTATGCTGGAGTCGCCCGGTTCGCTCACCTTCGAGGTGCAGGACATTCCCGCCTTGACGGCAGCGGCGCGGGCGGCGGGCGTGGTGACGCTGCTGGACAACACCTGGGCGGCTGGCCATGTCTTCAAAGGGATCGCCGCCGGTTGCGACATGGTCATGCAGGCGCTGACCAAATATGTTGGCGGCCATTCCGACATCATGATGGGCAGCGTGACCGCGACCGCGGGCCATTTCGAGCGTCTGCGCAACACCGTATGGCAGCTGGGGCATTGCGTTTCCGGCGATGAAGCGGCGCTGGCGCTGCGCGGTTTTCGCACCCTGCCGCTGCGGCTGGCCCGGCACGAGCAATCGGCGATGCAGGTGGCGCAGTTCCTGCATCAGCATCCGCTGGTGGATCGGGTGCTCCATCCGGCCTTCGCCGATTGCCCCGGCCATGCCGTGTGGAAGCGGGATTTCACGGGTGCGTCCGGCCTGTTCGGCGTGGTGCTGAAGCGGGGTTCGCGCGCCGACGCCGCGCTGTTCTGCGATGGCTTGCGGCACTTCGGCCTGGGTTTCAGCTGGGGTGGCTTTGAATCGCTCATCATCCCGACGTCACCGGAAAAATTGCGGCGGGTGACCCCTTTCCGGGCAAGCGGCTTGTCCCTGCGGCTGTCCATTGGCCTCGAAGACCCGGAAGACCTGATCGCCGACCTGGCGTCAGCCCTTGAACGCATGGAAACGGCACTATGAACCTTGCAGACCTTTTGCATTCCACCGACGCGGTCGGGCTGTCGGCGCTGGTCAAGGCGGGCGAAGTGCAGCCGTCTGAACTGCTGGAGGCGGCGATTGCGCGGGTGGACGCCACCAACCCGGCGCTGAACTACATTGCGCAGGATTGCCGCGACCGTGCACGAGCGCAGGCGGCGCAACCCCTGCCGGATGGCCCGCTGGCCGGGGTGCCTTTCCTGGTAAAGGATCTTGGCGTCGATATTGCCGGCGTTGTCACCGGCAGCGGCAGCCGGGCGTTGCCCCACCGCGCGCAGGCCAATTCCACCTTCATGGACCGCGCCGATGCTGCCGGTCTCCTCACCTTCGCCAAAACCACCACACCCGAACTCGGCCTGACGGTTACCACCGAAAGCAGCGCCCATGGCCAGACCCGCAACCCCTGGAACCGCGAGCGCACCACCGGCGGATCATCCGGAGGAACTGCCACTGCCGTTGCGGTCGGAGCCGTTCCGCTGGCACAGGCCAGCGATGGCGGCGGATCGGTCCGCGTCCCGGCCAGCTGCTGTGGGTTGTTCGGGCTGAAGCCGTCGCGCGGGCTGATTCCGGTTGGCCCCTGGCATATCGACGCCTGGAACGGCCTTAGCGTGATTGGCCCGATCAGCCGCAGCGTCCGCGATGCGGCCGCTTTCCTCGATGCGTTTGCCGGGCCGGAAGCCGGATCAAGGGTGATCCCCGCGCGACCGGAAGGCGGCTATACTGCTACGCTGGCGCGGCCGGTGCCGCGGCTCAAGATCGCCATCATGCCGATGGCCGGATTTGCGCTGGATGCCGATGTCGCCAGCGCCTTCGAGGACGCCATGGGCCTGTTCTCACGGCTTGGCCACAGCGTTGTCGAAGCGCGGCCGGACATCGACATGCGGGCGATGAACGGTGCCAACATCAACAATATCGCCGCCTCCACCGCATCCGACATTGCCGCCATCAACGCGCTGCGGCCGACGCCGATAGACACCGAACTGCTGGAGCCGCTGGTTCTGAACTGGTTGCGCATGGGCCAGGCGGTCACAGCTGTGGAGCTTCAGAGTGCGCTCAACACGCTGTCGCGCGGGGCGCAGGCGATGGACCATTTCTTCCAGCAGTATGACATTCTGCTGTCGCCGACGCTGGCACAGCCTCCGGTTGAACTTGGCCTGCTCAGCCTTGCCAACCCCGATCCGGAAAGCTTCAGCGCGGCCTTCGGGCGCTTCTGCCCGTTTGCCAGCCTCGCGAATATGACCGGCACCCCTGCCATAACGCTGCCGCTCGGCACCAGCCGCGACGGCCTTCCGATCGGCATCATGGCGCAGGGGCGCTTTGCATCGGAGGGGTTGCTGCTGCAGCTGGCGGCAGAAATCGAACAGGCGGCGCCGTGGAAAGATCGACGACCGGAGCTGTAGAGTCTTATTGGAAATCCTGTTCGCGGCGGTTGCGCACCCAGGGCAATCCGAACAACAGGCCCACAATAAAACCGCCGATATGCGCCCAAATGGCAACGCCGCCACTGCCAGGCAGGTTGAAGGCAACGGCAGTCAACAGCTGCAGGCCGATCCACAGCGCCGCATAGCGGAAAGCCCGCACGGTTTCTCCCGAGATTTTCAGCCCCAACACCATCACCGGCGCCTCACCATTCTGTGCAAACAACAAGGCATAGGTCGCAAACACGGCAGCAATCGCACCCGAGGCGCCCACCACGGGAATCACCGAGCCCGGTGTCATGAACACCTGCAACAACCCGCCGGCCACGCCGCCAAGCAGGAACAGCAGAACAAAGCGCGCCGGGCCGATCAGCCATTCGACATGGCGGCCAACCCACGCCAGGAACACCATGTTCATGGCCAGATGCAGCAGCCCGCCGTGCAGGAAAATATGCGTCACCAGGGTCAGCGGGGCGGGGATTGCCGATTGCAGTCCAATGACCTCGCCCGTCAACCGCGCCGGGACGAGCCCGGCCGACAGGACCAGCGCCTGATCAAATCCCGCCCCCATCACCAGCCCGGCCAGCTGCAGGCCCACACAGGCAAACAGGATAACCCGCGTGGCGTGCGCAATCGGCGGCTTGAAGGGCTTCATATCCGCTTCGCCGAACGCGGCTATATGAAGTCCACCTTTTCAATGAGATAGGATCGATCACCCGAAGGCGTCACCACTTCCACTTCCTCGCCGACCTTGCGGCTGATCAGCGCGCGGCCCACCGGCGAGTTGAAGCTGATACGCCCGCGCTTGGCATCGGCCTCGGTCTCGCCAACGATCTGATAGACGATCTTGCGGTCATCCTCGTCAGACAGATGCACGGTCGCCCCGAAAACCACCTTGTCACCCGACAATGTCTTCGGATCGATCACGATGGCACGCGCCAGCTTGTCTTCCATGTCGATGATCTGGGCCTCGATCTGGCCCTGCCGCTCTTTCGCGGAATGATATTCGGCATTCTCCGAAAGGTCGCCGTGCGCGCGCGCTTCCTCGATCGCCTCGACATTTTCCGGACGCTCGACTTCCTTCAGATGCTTGAGCGCGCGCACGAGATAGTCGTGGCCTTCGGCAAGCATCGGGACTTTTTCAATCGTGGCCATGCTGTTCAAACATTCTTTGATAAACTGACAAGGGTGGAAGTCGGCAGTTTCGTGCCGATTTCAAGCTCCGGACCGGACAGACGATGTGTGGAAATCCGATGTCGGATTACAAGTGTATGTCGGCGCAATCGGTTCCGCAAGGGGCCGCCATATCCTGCCACAAATGCTTCATTCCCGGGCTGGCCTTCGGTGATAGTCCTGCAAGGGCTTCACCGTGAGCGGCCGGGCGGCGACGGCGGAAATCGCCTTCACCGCTGCATCGCTGGCCGCTGCGGTGGTGAAGATCGGAATCTTGCGCGCCCAGGCTGCCATGCGGATGGTTTCCGAATCCTTCAGCGACTGCACGCCCTCGGTGGTGTTGAACAGCATGGCGATTTCGCCGTCGCTGATCGCATCCACGATATGCGGCTGGCCCTCCAGCACCTTGTTGATGATGCGGACGGGCACACCCTCGGCTTCCAGCCAGCGCGCCGTGCCCCGGGTCGCGATCAGCGCAAATCCCATCGCCGCCAGGCCCCGGGCGGCCACCAGCAGATGCGGCTTGTCGCTGTCCTTCACGGAGATGAACACGGTGCCTTCGGTCGGCAGGACGGTGCCGCCTCCCAGCTGACTTTTGTAAAAGGCCATGGCGAAATCGCTGTCGATGCCCATGACCTCGCCGGTCGATTTCATCTCCGGACTGAGCACCGGATCGACGCCCGGAAAGCGCGCAAACGGGAACACCGCTTCCTTCACGGCAATATGATCCGGCGTCTGGCGCATCAGGCCAAAGCCGGCGAGCGGTTCACCGGCCATCACGCGCGCGGCGATCTTGGCAAAGGGCTTGCCGAGCGCCTTGGCCACAAAGGGCACAGTTCGGCTGGCGCGCGGGTTGACCTCGATCAGATAGAGATCTCCATCCTTCACCGCGAACTGGATATTCATCAGCCCGCGCACATTCAGCGCGCGCGCCAGAATGTCGGTCTGCCGCTCGATCTCTGCAATCATGGCGGGTGCCAGGCTGTAGGGCGGCAGCGAGCAGGCGCTGTCTCCAGAGTGCACGCCCGCTTCCTCGATATGCTGCATCACGCCGGCAACATGCACCGTTTCGCCATCGGCTAGCGCGTCGACATCGACTTCAATGGCATCGCGCAGATAGCGATCGATCAGCACCGGGCTGTCACCGGAAACCTTCACGGCGGTCGCGATATAGGCTTCCAGCTGCGCCGTCGTCTCGACGATTTCCATGCCGCGGCCACCCAATACATAGGAGGGGCGCATCAGCACCGGATAGCCGATCCGCTCGGCGACCGCGACGGCCTCGGCGGCGCTGCGGGCAAGGCCGCCGGCTGGTTGCTTCAGGCCAAGCTCTTCCACCAGCGCGGCAAACCGCTCACGGTCTTCTGCCAGATCAATGGCGTCGGGGCTGGTGCCAAGGATGGGGATGCCCGCGGCTTCCAGCGGCCGCGCCAGCTTCAGAGGCGTCTGCCCGCCGAATTGCACAATCACACCCTGCAGCGTGCCGGCCTGCATTTCCACATGCAGCAGTTCCAGCACGTCCTCGGCGGTCAGCGGCTCGAAATAGAGGCGGTCTGAGGTGTCATAGTCGGTGCTCACCGTTTCCGGGTTGCAATTGACCATGATGGTTTCAAAATCCGCAGCATCCAGCGCGAACGCAGCGTGGCAGCAGCAATAATCGAACTCGATGCCCTGGCCGATGCGATTCGGCCCACCCCCCAGAATGGCAATTTTGCGCCGGCCGGTCGGCTCGGATTCGCATTGGCTGCCGGCGTAGGTGGAATACATGTAGGGTGTGGGCGCCTCGAACTCGGCGGCGCAGCTGTCGATGCGCTTGTACACCGGACGAACACCCAGTGCCCGGCGGGTGGCGGCGACTTCGGCTTCATGCTTGCCGGCAAGGAACGCGAGGCGGGCATCGGAAAAGCCCATCGCTTTCAGTGCGCGCAAGCCCGCAGCATCGGCGGGAATGCCATTCTCCGTCACGCGGGCTTCGGCGGCGATGATCTCGGCAATGCGGGCGATGAACCACGGATCATAATGCGACACGCGGCAGACTTCGGATTGCACGATTCCCATGCGCAGTGCGTGCGCGGCGATCAGCAGCCGATCCGGCGTGCGGCGGGCCAGCGCTGCCAGCACTTCGCCGCGCGAGGCGTTCGCCAGCGCCTCGGGCGTATCCAGACCCGTCAGGCCGGTTTCCAGCCCGCGCAGCGCCTTCTGCAGCGATTCGGCAAAGCTGCGTCCGATCGCCATCACTTCGCCAACCGATTTCATGGCCGTGCCCAGGGTCGGGTCAGAGCCCTTGAACTTCTCAAAGGCAAATCGCGGGATCTTGGTCACCACATAATCGATTGTAGGCTCGAAGCTGGCTGGCGTTGCCTTGGTGATATCGTTGGTGATTTCGTCCAGCGTGTACCCGACTGCCAGCAGCGCCGCGACCTTGGCAATGGGGAATCCGGTTGCCTTGGACGCCAGCGCCGAGGAGCGCGACACGCGCGGGTTCATTTCGATAACCACCAGCCGACCGTCCGCAGGATTGACCGCGAACTGCACATTGGAGCCGCCGGTTTCCACGCCGATCTCGCGCAGGCACGCGATGCTCGCGTTGCGCATGATCTGATATTCCTTGTCGGTCAGCGTCAGCGCCGGGGCGACGGTGATGCTGTCGCCGGTGTGCGTGCCCATCGCATCGACATTCTCGATCGAGCAGATGATGATGGCATTGTCCGCCTTGTCACGGACGACCTCCATTTCATATTCCTTCCAGCCGAGCACCGATTCCTCGATCAGCACCTCGGTGGTGGGGCTGGCATAAAGGCCGCCGTTCACGATCTGCGCGAATTCGGCGCGGTTGTAGGCGATGCCGCCGCCGGTGCCGCCCATGGTAAAGCTGGGTCGGATGATGGCGGGCAGGCCCACATTTTCCAACGCGGCAAGGGCCTCGTCCAGCGTGTGGGCAATGGCAGAGCGCGGCGATTCCAGCCCGATCTTCGACATTGCCTCGCGGAACTGCAACCGGTCTTCGGCCTTCTCGATGGCCGCCGCATCGGCGCCGATCATCTGCACGCCATATTTCGCCAGCGTGCCGTCCTTGAACAGCGCCAGCGCGGTGTTCAGTGCGGTCTGCCCGCCCATCGTCGGCAGCACCGCATCCGGGCGCTCCTTTTCGATGATCTTGGCAACAACCTCCGGCGTGATCGGCTCAACATAGGTCGCATCCGCCAGCTCCGGATCGGTCATGATCGTCGCCGGGTTGGAGTTGACGAGGATGATCCGGTAGCCTTCCGCCTTCAGCGCCTTCACCGCCTGGGTTCCGGAATAATCGAATTCGCACGCCTGCCCGATGATGATGGGGCCGGCGCCAATGATGAGGATGGAGGCTATGTCGGTGCGTCTGGGCATCAGATTGCAGGTCCAGTTTGCGCTTCGCAGCCCCAGCCATCAAACTCGACATCGTGGGCGATTTCGATTTCCAGCGCGCGTTTTGCCAAAGCCGCCATGGCGTCGGCTTCGGTCGTGCTTTCGATGGTGAAGTCGGCGGCAATGTCGCCGTCTTCATATTCACCGAACTCGATGAAGCTGAGGCCCAGGCCATCCGAGGCTTCGACAAGCGCCTCGATGGCATCCTGCGAGCCCTTGAAATGCAGGTCGATCGGACGGACGATGCTGGCAATATCGCCATTTTCGGCCAGCTCGGCGAGGATTTCCGCGTCGGCGGCGATTTCGGCCGCAAGGCGGGCGGGATCGATAGCGATGGCGTTCATGTCCGCAATCCTTCCACGAAGTGTCGGAACAAATAATAGCTGTCCTGCGGGCCCGGGCTTGCTTCCGGGTGGTGCTGCACGCTGAAGGCCGGCTGATCGATCAGTTCCAGCCCGGCAAGCGACTGATCGAACAGGCTGATGTGGGTGGCGCGGGCAGTGGCAGGAAGCGTTTCGGCGTCCACCATGAAGCCGTGGTTCATGCTGGTGATTTCAACCTTGCCGTCGCTAAGGCGCTTCACCGGATGGTTTGCACCCCGATGCCCCTGGTGCATTTTTGCGGTTTTTGCGCCTATGGCGAGGCCGAGCAGCTGGTGGCCGAGGCAGATGCCGAACAGCGGCTTTTTCGTGCCGAGCCAGGCCTGGATGGTGGGGACGGCGTAGAGACCCGTCGCCGCCGGGTCGCCGGGGCCGTTGCTGAGGAACAGGCCGTCTGGTTGCAGCGCCATGATCTCCTCGAAGCTGGCGGTTGCCGGCACCACCGTGACTCGCGCACCAGCATCCACCAGCTGGCGCAGGATGGCGCGCTTGATGCCATAGTCGATGGCGACAACATGCGGCGCGTCTGCGGGAAGCTTGCCGGGCTGGTAGCCCTCGCCCAGCACCCAAGGGCCTTCGTCCCAACGCCAGCTCTGCGTGCAGCTCACCTCCTTCGCCAGATCGAGCCCTTCGAGGCCGTGCCAGGCTGCGGCCCTGGCGATCAGCGCGTCGATGTCAAACTTGCCGTCAGGCGCGTGGGCAATCACAGCATTGGGCGCGCCGCCTTTGCGAAGGCGCCGGGTGATGGCGCGGGTGTCGACTCCGGCCAGCCCGATCCGGCCCCATTTCGCCAGCCAGTCGGAAAAATGCACTTCGCTGCGGAAATTGGATGCTGCCGTCACCGGCTCGGCCATCACGCAGCCCAAGGCATGCGGGTTCAACGCTTCGATATCCTCGCTGTTGGCGCCGACATTGCCGATGTGCGGAAAGGTGAAATTGATGATTTGCCCGGCATAGCTCGGGTCGGTCATCACTTCCTGATAGCCGGTCATCGCGGTGTTGAAGCAGAGTTCGCCGACCGCTTCGCCAGTGGCGCCGCAGCCCTGCCCCCAGAAAACGCTTCCGTCAGCCAGAGCCAGGAGTCCGGTCGCGGCGTTTCTTGTGCCTGGCACGACTCCGGTCGCGGCGTTTCTTGTGCTCGGCACGACTCCGGTCGCGGCGTTTCTTGTGCTCGGCACGACTCCGGTCGCGCCGAGTGGTTGGCGCAAGCGGGTATCGTCGGCCATCGGCAGATCCTTGGGTCTAGCAGGTTTTAAGCTAAGGCGTCCGGTTAAGGGGAACCCCCCTTCTCGTCAATGGCAATGCCTGCGCCTATGTGAGGCAAACAAGGAGAAACGCATGATCCGCGACGATATCAAGACCGCTCTCATCACTGCCATGAAGGCCAAGGACGCCGCTGCCGTCGGCACCATCCGCCTGATCCAGTCGGCAATCAAGAATCGCGATATCGAGGCGCGCACCGGGGCCAGCCCGGCCGACGATGATGTTCTGGTGTCGGAGGTGCTGCAGAAGATGGTGAAGCAACGGCGCGAATCGATTGCCATGTTCGAAACCGGCAACCGGCCGGAGCTGGCCGCCGCGGAAGCCGCCGAAGTCGCCATCATCGAAGGCTTCCTGCCGAAGCAGATGGACGAGGCCGAATCGGCGGCGGCCATTGCAGCGCTGATCGCCGAAGCCGGCGCGACATCGATCAAGGACATGGGCCGGGTGATGGCGCTGGTGAAAGAGCGGCTGGCCGGAAAAACCGACATGAGCCGGGCCAGCGCGCAAGTGAAGGCCGCGCTTTCTTGAGCCTGCCGGCAGACTTCCTGGATGAACTGCGGGCCCGGGTGGGGCTTGCCGCACTGATCGGCCGCCGCGTGAAGCTCACGCGTGCCGGGCGCGAGATGAAGGGCTGCTGCCCATTTCATAACGAGAAGACCCCAAGCTTTTATGTGAATGAAGACAAGGGCTTCTATCACTGCTTCGGCTGCGGCGCGCATGGCGATGCGATCGGCTTTGCCATGGCCGATGGCGGGCTTTCCTTTATCGAGGCGGTGAAGCTGCTGGCGGCCGAAGCGGGGCTATCCGTGCCCGATAGCGCGCCGCGCGATGCCGACACTGCGCACCGGGCCGAACTGACCGATCTGCTGGATTTCGCCGCGCGCTGGTTCCAGCAACAGCTCGATGGGCTGAAAGGGGCGGATGCGCGGGCGTATCTGGAGCGGCGCGCGGTAAGCCCGGAGTTGGTGCGGGCGTTCGGACTGGGCTTCGCGCCCGACAGCCGAACCGCGCTTACAGCGGCTCTGAAGGCCGAATTTCATGCGATCGATCCGACAATGATTCAGGCCGCCGGCCTTGCGGGCGAAAGCGACGACGGCGCCCGCTATGACCGGTTTCGCGGCCGGCTGATGTTTCCCATAAATTCGCGCTCTGGCAAAATGGTGGGCTTCGGCGGCCGGGCGCTGGGCGCTACCGAACCGAAATATCTCAATTCGGCGGAAGGTCCGCTATTTGCCAAGGGCCGGCTGCTGTACAATTTTCACCGCGCCGCACCGGACGCGCGAAAAACCGGCCGGCTGCTGATTGTCGAAGGCTATATGGATGTGATCGGGCTGGCCCGGGTCGGCATCAAGGGTGCCGTAGCGCCACTTGGCACAGCGCTCACCGAAGACCAGCTTGCGCTGGCCTGGAGCGTGGTCGATGAACCGGTGCTGGCATTCGACGGCGACAGCGCCGGCATCCGTGCCGCTGCCCGCGCCGCGGCGCGGGCGCTGGCGGTGCTGAAGCCGGGAAAATCGCTGCGCTTCATGACCTTGCCGGCCGGGCAGGACCCGGATGATCTCGCCCGCAGTGGCGGCGCCGCTGCCATCGAAGCGCTGCTGCAAGCGGCACAGCCGCTGGAGCGATTCCTGTTTGATAGCGAAGCCATGACCCATCCGCTCGATACCCCGGAGCGGCGCGGCGCGTTGCGCCAGCGCCTTGCCGAGCTGGCTGGAACCATCCCGGATGCCGATTTGCGGCGGGATTATATCAGCACCTGGACCGGGCGGGCGCAGGCGATGGTGCGGCCAACCCGACCGGACTCCCGGCCTGCGGCGGCGCGGTCAGCCGCGAAAGGCGGAACACGAAGCTGGGGATCAATGCCCCTGGATCCCACAGTGCGGCACGAGACGCGTGCGCTTTCGCACAGCCCGAACGAGCGCATGGTGGCGATGTTGCTATTGAGTTTTGCCACGCGGCCCGGCGCGCTCGATCGTCACGCCGAAGGGCTCGCCGAATTGCCGCTGCAATCCCCGAACCTGATCGCCTACCGGGACGCACTGCTTGACGACAGGGGGCTACCACCGCTAGCTTTTGGAACACGGCCCCTGTTGGCCAGCGCGCTGTCCGACGACGAATTTGACCGTCGAGCGGCCATCACTCTTGCGTCGTTGCAGGAGTTGCACCACATAGATGCGGAAATGCAGCCGCGCGATTGCAGCAGCGCGGAAGCTTTTGCACTGGAAAGTGATCGGCAGCAGGTGCTTCGCCGGGCAAAGGATGAAGCGATTAGGCGGCTTTCTTTGCTGGCCAGCCTGGACAATGCCGATTGAAACGCGACTGCCGACGGGCGAAGAGCGGACGCGCGCTTCGCCTTTTCGGCCATTGAAAGGCCAGCATGGCAAAGACGATGTTCACCGAAGGCGATGCTCCCGAAAAGCCGGAAGGCGAAGGCGCGCCGGTCATCGACCTGAACGAAGCCGGGTTCAAGCGTCTGCTTGCCAAGGCGAAGAAGCGCGGCTGGCTGACCTATGAGGAGCTGAACAAGGCGCTGCCGCAGGACCAGATGGCGTCGGAGCAGATCGAGGATGTGATGTCGGCGCTCAGCGAAATGGGCATCAACATCGTCGAAAACGAAGACGCCGGCGAAGATCCGGAAGCTGAAGAAGAAGAGGCCGCCGAGGTCGACGAAGTCGATCCGATCACGGCCGCGCCGGTGGTTGCCGCGCCGAAAGAAAAGCTGGACCGCACCGATGATCCGGTGCGCATGTATTTGCGCGAGATGGGAGCAGTTGAGCTGCTGTCCCGCGAGGGCGAAATTGCCATCGCCAAGCGCATCGAGGCGGGCCGCGACACGATGATCGCCGGCCTGTGCGAAAGTCCGATGACCTTTGCCGCCATCATCGACTGGTCGCACGCGTTGAACGAGGGCCGCATGCAGTTGCGTGAAATCCTCGATCTGGAAGCGATGCTCGCCAAGCCGACAACCGAAGAAGGCGAACCCGAGGCCGAAGGCGCAGACCTGCCCGTTGCCTTCAAGGAAGAAGCCGAAGAACCGGCGGAAGCACCGCCGCCGCCCGACGAAGAAGACGGCATGACCGAGCGCCGGGCGCCGGCGCAGACCTTCGACGACGATGACGACGAAGGCGGCATGAGCCTTGCGGCGATGGAGGAGGCCCTCAAGCCGCAAGCGCTGGAGACCTTCGCCGCGATCGAGGCGACCTATACCAAGTTTCACAAATTGCAGCAGGCGCGCATGCAGGCGCTGGGGGCCACCCTGGAGTTTGCCAGGGCAGACGAGAAAAAATACCAGAAGTTGCGGCTCGATCTCACCAGCCAGGTGACGGCGGTGCAGTTCACCAACGCCAAGATCGAAACGCTGGTGGAGCAGCTCTACAGCCACAACCGCAAGCTGATGACACTGGGCGGCCAGATGCTGAAGCTGGCAGACCGGCACAAACTGCCGCGCAAGGATTTCCTCGAATCCTATGTCGGCCGCGAGCTGGATGAAGGCTGGCTGGCCGCCAACGCCGGTCGTGACAAGAAATGGGCCGCCTTTGCCGCCGCCGAGGTGCGCGATGTCGATCGCATTCGTGGCGAGCTGTCCGCCATCGCCAGCGAGACCGGGGTCGATCTTGGCGAATATCGCCGCATCACCAACATGGTGCAGAAGGGCGAACGCGAAGCCCGCATCGCCAAAAAGGAAATGGTGGAAGCCAATCTGCGCCTCGTGATCTCGATCGCCAAGAAATATACCAACCGCGGGCTGCAGTTTCTGGATCTCATCCAAGAGGGCAACATCGGGCTGATGAAGGCTGTCGACAAGTTCGAGTATCGCCGCGGCTACAAGTTCAGCACCTATGCCACCTGGTGGATCCGCCAGGCCATCACCCGCAGCATTGCCGATCAGGCGCGCACCATCCGCATCCCGGTGCACATGATCGAAACGATCAACAAGCTGGTACGTGCCAGTCGCCAGTATCTGCACGAAACCGGCCGCGAAGCGACCCCGGAAGAGCTGGCCGAGCGGCTGTCCATGCCGCTCGACAAGGTGCGCAAGGTGTTGAAGATCGCCAAGGAGCCGATTTCGCTCGAAACGCCGATCGGCGACGAGGAAGACAGCCATCTCGGCGACTTCATCGAAGACAAGAACGCGATCATTCCGGTGGACGCAGCGATCCATGCGAACCTGAAAGAAACGGTGACGCGCGTGCTCGCCTCGCTGACGCCGCGCGAGGAGCGGGTGCTACGGATGCGCTTTGGCATCGGCATGAACACCGATCACACGCTGGAAGAAGTGGGCCAGCAGTTCTCGGTCACGCGCGAACGTATCCGGCAGATCGAGGCCAAGGCGCTGCGGAAACTGAAGCACCCCAGCCGATCGAAGAAGATGCGCTCGTTCCTTGATAGTTGAGCGTTCAGCAAGCGGTAACAGTTTGTTGGTATTGAAGCTGGTCTTGTTTCGGGAGCGCCCATGATTGCCTTGTCTCGCCTCGCGGCCATTGCTGCCATTCTGCTTTCGGCTTCGTCCGCACAGGCCGACGCGCTGTTGAACCAGCTGCGCGCCGAAGCGGCGAAGGCACCCATTATGGGCTTCGAGCGGACGGTCAGCATCGAAGAGGCGGGCAGCAAAGGGCGCTCCGTCTTGAACCGTGTGGAACGATTTGACCCCAAGGCACCCAAGGGCAGCCAATGGTCGCTCGTCAGCGTGGATGGTCGTTCTCCCACGACGGAAGACATCAAAGCGTTCGAACGCGATGTGGCGATGGGGCCGGTTCCAGGATTCCACCGCCTAGGCGATTTCCTTCAGGGCGAGCCAACGCGAAAGGTGCCAACCACTGGCGGCACCATCTATCAGTGGCAATCGCTGAAGCCCGGGGCGCTCGGTAACAATGGTCCCGATATCAGCACGCGGCTGTCGGCCGAAGCGCTGGTGAAAGAAGTCGGCGGCACCCCCGTCATCTCCAAGTTGCGCATCTATGCAGCCAAACCATTCAGCATCATGATGGTGGCCAAAATGCACAGCTTCGACGCGATCACCACCTATAGCCTCGGTCGCAACGGCCTGCCCTTCATCGACACACAGAGCAGCGACACGGACGCCACGATCCCGATGCGCGGCACCGGAACCCGCAAGACCCGCTTCAGCTACCGCCCGCTGGGCTGAGCCGCACGCCCAGCCAGATGGTGCGTGGCTGACCACGCTCGGTCTGCGCTCCGGAAAAGCCGGTGGCGAACGGGGCATCCAGCAGGTTTTCGGCATCCAGCGTAACCGCCCAGCGTCGAGTCAGCCTCGCCAACAGACCCGCATCGATCGTGGTCGCCTCCGCAAGCAAACGGGTGTTGCGATCATCTTCCCACTGCGCGCCCGCATGCCGAAGCAGAAGCCGCGCCTCCATCAACGCACCGTTCCATTGTGCCCCGGCCGTCACCGCAATGCGCGGCGTTTGCGCCGGATCAAGCCCGGCCAGGATACCGCCGCGCACGGTTGCGCGCTGCAAGGCGAGGCTGGCTGTCAGTCGCACCTGTGCCAGCTGCACATGCGCGTCGGCTTCCAGCCCGTGGCTTTCGATGGCTTCCAGATTCTGTCGCTGGCGATAGAAGCCTCCGGCTGGCACGAAGCCGACACCTGGAAACACCCCCGGCCCGCTCGCCAGGGTCACATTGGCGATCGGATTGTCCAGGCGGTTCAGGAATCCGGTGAAGCCAATGCCGACACCGGTCAGCGGCTGCCAGGATGCCCCCAGATCCAGCCCGTAAAGCCTCTCAGGCCGTAGCGCGGAATTGGCCGCGGTGGCGTCGGCGCCAATGCGAAAGGGTCGGTACAGTTCGTTGAGGGTCGGCAACCGCCATCCGGAATAGCCCGCCAGCCGCAAGGCCAGCGCCGGTGCCGGGCGCCATTCCGCCCCGACCCGACCGGTCGGCTCCCAGCCGGTCCGCGCCGAGCTGCCTTGCTCCAGCGTCACCGCGCCATCGGGGATGGCGGTTTCCCGCAGCAATCCGTCGCCCAGCCGCCAGTGATCCATCCGCACGGCCGCTGTGAGGAGAGCAGACGGGCTGACCGCGGTCTCGAGTTCCACGAATCCGCCCGCCGTCAGGCTGGTGCCGCCTGCCTCGCGCATCCGGGTCGGCACGCCGGCCTGGAAGCGGAACAGCTCCTGCGTGCGCCCTTGCCCATGGCGCAGCTCGGCACCCAGCCGCACTGCCTCCGGCGCCCGAACCTCAAGGCGCACACCGAGCCCGGTGGCCGGGGTCTTGCGCTGATCCAACACAATACTGGTTGCCGCGCGCGCCGCATCCAGTGCCAGCGTGCGCGATGCAAAATCACGGAGCTGCGCCCAGCCCACGGCCTCGACCTCCCAGCGCCCGCGTTGCACGAACCGCATCGAGACATCGCCGCCGCGCGCTGCGATGTGGGCTCCCTCCAGCCCGCGCAACCGCCGATCCTCGAAGCCCGCCATGGCAAACTGCCATTCCCCGGAACCCGCCGGCAGCACAGCCCGCCCACCCGCCGCCCACTGCGTATAGCGCGCCGGAACATCGGCGATACCGGGGCTGGCAACCAGCAGATGGCCATCGCCCCGCCCATAGCCCGCGAAAAGGCCCAGCCTGCCGCTGCCGGCATCCATCCGCACCGAGAAGCGGCTATCAACCGCGGCCCGGCTGCCGCCGCGCAACAGCGCCTCGGTTTCATCGCGGCTTTCCAGCGCGACCGCTCCGGCCAGCGCGCCCGGCCCGGCCGCCGCCGATCCACCGCCGCGCACCACCAGCGCTGACTGTAGCGGTCGCGCCGAAAGCGCCGGCCAGTTCACCGAGCCGAAGAAGGGGTCTGCCTGTGGAACCCCATCCAGCGTCACCAGCACCCGGCTGGCGGCATTGCCCCCGAGGCCCCGTGCTGTTGCCCCCTCGGCCGTCGGATTGGCGGTGCGCGACGAAGACCGCCGAAACAGCTGTACACCGGCGACAGAGCGCAAGGCATCTTCAATCCGCCCGGATGCGGCCGCCAGCGCATCGCCATCCAGCATCACGCCGCCATAGGCTGCATCGGCCTGCACACGCGGCAAGGGCTGGCCCGTCACGATGATCGTTTCAGCCGGGGGAAGGTCCATCATCGCGCGCTGCTAGCCTGCTTCCGGTCGCTGTGCCATGGATTGGTGCCATGTCAGCCCCGCACCTCAACGACCGCTCCACCCCGATTCGCCTGCTGGCGACCCGCCGCTCCGGAAAGGCGCGCGACCTGATCGCCCCCGGCCCATCCGCCGACGAACAGCGGCAGATCCTGGAAGCCGCCACGCGCGTGCCCGATCATGGCAAGCTGGCGCCCTGGCGCTATGTGGTGATCGACGACCGCGACAGGCTGGCGGACACGCTGCAGCGCCTCTACCGAGCGCAGAAGCCTGACTCCGGGCGGATCGAACTGGAAGCGCTCGCCACCGCTGCCCGGCAGGCCCCGCTGCTGATCGCGGCGCTGTCGGTGCCGCGCCCGGACAGTCACATTCCAGTGTGGGAACAGCAGCTTTCGATGGGCGCTTCCATCATGGCGCTGATGCTGGCGGCGCACGCACTCGGCTATGCCGGCAACTGGTTGACCGGCCCGGCGACGACGCTTGCCGATCTACCCGCCGAATTCGGGTATCCAGATGCGCGGCTTGCGGGTTTCATCCACATCGGAACCGCCTCGAAGCCGCTCGACGAGCGCCCGCGCCCTGCCCTCGCAGATATCGTCAGCCGCTTCGGCGCAGTTTAGCGAATTCTGACAACCCCGACCGTTCGGCCGATGCGATCAACCGTCAGCCGATAGCCGCCGATCACGCCCTTTTTCACAACCACCTCATAGCCCGCTCGCACCGGCGGCAGCGACAGGCCGTCGATCTGTCGCCACATCTGGCCATTGTCCAGCGCGAACACCAGATTTCCGCCCGACGCTTGGAATGTCTCGACGAGCCTTGCATCGACTTGCGCCAGTGTCTTGTCCGCAGCAGCCGGACGGTCGGTCGACCGCATGCTGTCGCTGCCAAATGCCGCCAGCTTGTCGGCTTCCGCCTTGGCCGCCGCGTCTGCAGCCAGCCGGGCTGCGGCCGCGGCCTCGGTCGCCGCAAGTGCTGCGGCATCCGCCTCCCGCTTCTCCGACAGGCGGCGGGCATCGGCCGAAATCCCGGCGACCGCCTTGTCATAGCAGGCCAGCCGTGCAACCGAATCCGTCTTGACAGCACAGGCAAGCAATTCTGCCTCGCCGGGCACTGCCGCCTGTGCCATCGATGCCGAGCCTGCCAGAAACAACGCCAAAACCGAAACCCGCATAGCCTGTCCTTCCAAAAGCTTGCACATCATAAGCCGGATGCCCACCAATCCAAGACCGAGAGTGAAACCCATGTCACCCATCGCTTCCATGTCCCTTACCGATAGCCTGGATTACGCCCGCCTGCTGGAGGCGCTGTCGCCGGCGATGCGCGAGGCCGGACATCTGATCGAGCAGTTGAAGGCCGCCGGCTGCGAAGCGCGCGACAAGGCCGACAAAACGGTTGTGACCGAGGCCGACGAGGCCGCCGAGCGGCTGCTGGAAGCGGCGATCCGCAGTGCCGATCCGGATTCCGTCATCGTCGGCGAGGAGGCCTCTGCAGCCGGCATCCAGCCCGACACCTGCGCCCGTTTCTGGCTGATCGACCCGTTGGACGGCACCCGCGACTTCGTGGAAGGCGGGGCGGACTATAGCGTGAACATCGGCCTGATCGAGGATGGCGAGCCGGTGCTCGGCCTCGTGCTGCATCCGCCGTCACAGACGCTGTGGACCGGTGCCAGGGGCCTGGGTGCCTGGAAGGAAATCGAGAGCGGCGCGCGTGACGCCATCGCCACCCGCCCGCTCGCGCATCCGCCTGTGATCGTGACCAGCCGCTCGCATCTGGATGCAAAAACCAAGGCATGGGTTGACGCCACCCCCGGCGCAGTTGTCCGCCCGTCCGGCTCATCGCTGAAATTCTGCCTGCTGGCCGAAGGCGCGGCCGACGCCTATCCCCGCTATGGCAACACCTCGGAGTGGGACACCGCCGCCGCGCATGCCATCCTGCTCGCCGCTGGTGGCAGCATGGTGGATTCAGCTGCTCAGCCCTTCCGCTACGGCAAGCCGAAATATCTGAACGGCAGCTTCCTGGCCCTTGGCGATCCTGCCGCCACCGCCCGCCTGCCGGTGTTTGCGGCGGTGTGAAGTTGCGCGAGGAGGCGGCGCCTCCCCGCAAGGATCACTTGGCAGGATCGCCTGCGAGGCGGATGGAGAGCTCGCGCAGCTGCTTTTCGCTGACTTCGCTCGGCGCGTTCATCATCAGGTCTTCGGCTTTCTGGTTCATCGGAAAGACCACGACTTCGCGGATGTTGGGCTCGTCGGCCAGCAGCATGACGATGCGGTCCACACCGGGGGCGGAGCCGCCGTGCGGGGGCGCGCCGAATTTGAACGCATTGATCATGCCGGCAAATTCACGGTCCACCTGCGCTTGCGTGTAGCCGGCGATTTCAAACGCCTTGTACATGATGTCAGGCCGATGGTTGCGGATGGCGCCGCTGGAAAGCTCGGTCCCGTTGCAGACGATGTCATACTGGTAGGCGAGGATTTCCAGCGGATTCTTGGTTTCGAGCGCCTCCAGCTCGCCTTGCGGCATCGAGAAGGGGTTGTGCGAGAAATCGATTCTGCCGGTATCTTCGTCTGCTTCATACATCGGGAAGTCGACGATCCAGCAGAAGCGATAGGCGTTCTGTTCGATGAGGCCGAGATCCGTACCGACCTTGGTGCGGGCCTGGCCTGCGAGCCTGGCCGCACGCGGGGCCTGATCGCAGGCGAAGAAAACACCATCATCGGGGCCAAGACCCATTTGCGCGACGATTGCCGCCACGCGATCGGCTTCCAGGTTCTTGGCGATCGGGCCTGCGGCTTCGCCGGACTTGAAGTTGATGTAGCCAAGCCCTGCCCAGCCTTCGCCACGCGCCCAATCGTTCATCCCGTCGAAGAAAGACCGGGCCTTCAGCCCGGCACCCGGTGCGGGAACCGCGCGAACGACCGCACCGCCTTCGATCATGCGCGAAAAAACGCCAAAGCCGCCACCGCAAAAATGCGCTGTGACATCGGCAATGATCAGGGGATTGCGCAGATCGGGCTTGTCGTTGCCATATCTCAGCATCGATTCGGCATAGGGAATGCGCGGGAAGGGCGTGGGCGTTACCGACCAGGGTGTTTCCCGGTTCCAGCTTGCAAACTCCTCGAAAACCCCGCCCAGCACAGGTTCGATCGCCTGGAACACATCGTCCTGGGTGACAAAACTCATCTCGAAATCCAGCTGATAGAATTCGCCCGGCGAGCGATCGGCGCGGGCGTCTTCATCGCGGAAGCAGGGGGCAATCTGGAAATAGCGATCGAAGCCGGCCACCATCAGCAGCTGCTTGAACATCTGCGGCGCTTGCGGCAGCGCATAGAATTTGCCGGGATGCATGCGGCTGGGAACAAGGAAATCGCGCGCGCCTTCCGGGCTGCTGGCGGTGAGGATCGGCGTCTGGAACTCGGTGAACCCTTGCGCAATCATCCGCTGGCGCAGCGATGCAATCACTTTCGAGCGCAGCATGATGTTGCGGTGCAGCCGCTCGCGCCGCAGATCGAGATAACGATATTTCAGCCGGATCTCCTCCGGATAGTCGGTGTCGGCGGCAACCGGGAGCGGCAACTCGGCGGCAGCGGATTGCACCGTCACGCCGCGAACGCGGACTTCGATCTCGCCGGTTGGCAGGTTGGGATTGATCGTGCCCGCCTCGCGCGCCACCACTTCGCCATCGATCGTCACCACCGATTCGAGCCGCAGCGCATCCAGCGTTGCCAGATGCTCGGAGCCGGCGGCGGCAACCAGCTGGGTCAATCCGTGATGGTCACGCAAGTCGACGAACAGCACGCCGCCATGGTCGCGCTTGCGGTGCACCCAGCCGGACAGGCGAACGCTGGACGAAACATCGGCAACGCGCAGCGCGCCGCATGTGTGGGTTCTGTAGGCATGTGTCATGGCGCGGGGTTGATGCGGCGCGCGGGCCTTTTGTCAAGCGCAGGCTTTGCCGCTATGCGATTTCCCCCATGCATATTCACCCCCTGATCACCGATGCGGCCGACCTGAAAAGCCTTTGCGCCCGCCTCTCCACCCGCCCCTTTGTCGCCATCGACACCGAGTTCATGCGGGAAAACACCTACTATCCGGAGCTGTGCCTTCTTCAGCTGGCAAGTGACGAGGAGGCCGCCGCCGTTGATCCGCTGGCACCCGGCATGGATTTGTCGCCCTTCCTGGCCATGCTGGACGATGAAGATCTGCTGAAATTGATCCACGCCGGCGGGCAGGACCTGGAGATTTTCTACAATCTCACCGGTCGCACCCCTTCGCCGATGTTCGATACCCAGATCGCCGCCATGGCGCTCGGCATGGGCGAGCAGGTGAGCTACGCCAATCTGGTGGCGCATTTCACAGGCCACCAGATCGACAAGGGTGCCCGGTTCACCGATTGGGCGCGGCGGCCGCTTTCAGAACGCCAGCTCGAATATGCCATCGGAGATGTGACCCATCTCGCACAACTGTTCCCCAAGATGTTGGAAAAGCTGCGGAAAACGGGCCGTGGCGAATGGCTGGACGAGGAAATGGCGCGGCTGGCGGAACCGTCCAACTACACGGTAGACCCGGATCGCGCCTGGCTGCGGCTGAAGCTGCCGAGCCGCCGTGCCGATGTGCTGGGGCGGCTGAAGGCGCTGGCGCGGTGGCGCGAGGAGGAGGCAAAATCCAAGAATGTGCCGCGCGGGCGAATCATCAAGGACGAGACGCTTGCCGATCTTGCCGGTTCGCCGCCACGTGATCAGGCCGATCTTGGCCGGGTTCGCGGCCTTTCGGCAACGTGGGCCGGCAATGCCATTGGCGCGCGGTTGCTCGATGTGCTGGCGGCGGCGGAGCCCTTGCCGGCAGACGAAATGCCGCTGCGCGATGCCGCGCGGCCCGGTCTTTCCACCGATGCGGCGCTGATTGCCGATCTGTTGAAATTGCTGTTGAAGCTGCGGGCCAAGGAGGCCGGCGTTGCGCCGAAGCTGGTGGCGAAGGGCGATGATCTGGAATGTCTGGCCGGTGGTCAGCGCGAAGGTCTGCCGCTGCTGTGCGGCTGGCGCCGGCAGATCTTCGGTGATGACGCGCTGGCGCTGGTTGAGGGGCGACTCGGCTTTTCCGTGCGGGCGGGCGTTTTAAGGATGACAGCGTTGGACGCGATCAGCCCGCCAGAGCTGCAAATTGCGCCGGATCGAGCAATGCCAGACGCGGCTGCAGGCCAAAGCCCTGCGCCAGATAGCGATGCCGCCGCGCCACCGGTTCGCCGTAAAGCGCGGCAGACGCGCGCAGCAGGCTGAGCGTCAGGGATTTTCCCTGCAGGCCGATTCGGGCGGCAGCCAGCGGCTCGGC
This sequence comes from Sandarakinorhabdus sp., assembly GCA_020693225.1. GTDB lineage: Bacteria > Pseudomonadota > Alphaproteobacteria > Sphingomonadales > Sphingomonadaceae > Sandaracinobacteroides. The sequence goes on from JAIMJL010000007.1 coordinate 32,031, forward strand.
CGCACCGCCACCCAGCCGCTGGCCCAGCCGCAGCGCCAGACCCCATAGCCGCGCGCGCTCCAGCAGCGAAGCATCGGCCAGCTGGGTAAGGATGGCGGTCTGCGGCGAGGGCATGGCACCGCCGTTCAGCACGAACAGCGCCGCCGCCAGCATGGCGCGCCCTTCCGCATCAATACCCACCCAGCTGCCATGAAGGGCCGTATCCATCCCGTCTTCGGCGCGCATGTCGGGATGGGCGCGCCAGGCGCTGTCGGCGAGCAGGCAGGCGGTGTGACGAATACGGCGCAAGGCAGCTGATTCGCCCGGAAACAACGGATCGGTGAAGGCCAGCAGCGCATCCCCGACAGCATCGTCACTGCCATCGCAGAATCGCCCGGTGCGCTGGGCGGTTTCCCGGGCTGCGGCCAGCAGCGGATCATCGCTGCGGCTGGCCAGGGGCAGCGACTCATAGAGCAGCCCCTCCCGCAGGCCATAGGCCGACGAAATGATGCAGCTGGAGCCCAGCTTCTGGGTGACCGCCCGCAGCAGAGCCGCGGCCCCCGGCAACTGCGGCGCCCGCGAGCTGGATACAGCCGGCACGGCTTTCAGGGATTTTACCGGAAGCTGCGCCAGGGTTCGCACCAGCCGGGTGGGCGCGTCGGCGGGCATCACATGGTGGTGGATAACCGGCAGCGGCCAATCGGTCAGGTGCATGTGCAGCTGCGCCAGCGCCCGCCAACTGCCTCCAACCGCATAGAAGGGCTTGCCGCGCCCACTTGCTGCCCAATCCAGCTTTTCCAGCGCGTCGGAGATATAGCCGGTCAAGGCCCGGCGATTCTTCTTGCGCACGGCGTCCAGCTTCAGCGCACCGATCGGCAGCGACAGCCGCTCGAACATCTGGCCATTGGCAATGCGTATCAGCTCCAGCGAGCCGCCGCCGAGATCGCCGACCACGCCATCGGCTTCGGGGATCCCGGCAATCACCCCGAAAGCAGCGCCCCGCGCCTCGGATTCGCCATCGATGATTTCCACCGCGATTCCGGTTTCCCGCCGCACCCGCGCCACGAAAGCCTCGCCGTTCATTGCCTCGCGCACGGCGGCGGTGGCAACGGCGCGCAGACTGTCCACGCCCATGGCATCGCAAAGCTGCGCGAATCGGGCGAGCGCGGCGACGGCTATGTCGATCGAATCGTCTGACAGCATCCCGCCAACCGCCATGCCGCGCCCAAGGCCCGCCATGACCTTTTCGTTGAACAGAACGGCAGGCGTGCGGGTCAAACCTTGGTACACCACGAGGCGAACCGAATTGGAGCCAATGTCGATGATGGCGACTCGCGGCCTGGCACACGCATTGGCGATCGCCGCCGACTGCATGTCAATCGCCCTTTGCTCGGCGGCAAGGGCCATGGCCGACATCAGGCTGCCACCTCGAACAGAGCCTTGAGTGCCGCGCGTACGGCTTCGACCGCCGACTCCGCCGCCGTGCCATCCGGCCCACCCGCCTGCGCCATGTCGGGCCGGCCGCCGCCACCCTGGCCGCCCAGCGCAGCGGCGGCCGCACGCACCAGATCCACCGCCGAAACCCGGGCCAGCAGATCATCGGTCACACCGATGGCAACGCTTGCGCGGCCTTCGTTGACGGCCACAATCGCAGCAACGCCCGATCCGATCCGCGCCTTCGCCTCATCCACCAGACCGCGCAGGGCCTTGGCCTCCACGCCTGCCAGCACCTGCCCGACAAAGCCGGCCGGGCCGATCCGCTCCACTTCAGCCTGCGCGGCTGCCGGTCCGGCCAGCGCCAGCGCCTTCTTCGCGTCGGCAAGCTCGCGCTCTGCCCGCTTCACCTGCTCAACCAGCAGCGAAACCCGCTCCGCCACCTCATCGGGCCGCACCTTCAGCGCCGATGCGGCAGACTTCAACGCCGCCTCCTGCCCCAGCAGATGGTGCCGGGCCGCCTCTCCGGTCAGCGCCTCGATACGCCGCACGCCGGAAGACACCGCCGATTCCGACACGATCCGGAACAGGGCAATATCGCCGGTTGCGTTCACATGCGTGCCCCCACACAGCTCCACCGAATAGGATATGCCGCTGTCGCGCGCCCGTCCCATCGAAAGCACCCTCACCTCGTCGCCATATTTCTCGCCGAACAGCGCCAGCGCACCGGCCTCGACCGCCGCATCCGGCGTCATCAAGCGCGTGGTCACGGGCAGGTTGGCGCGAATTTCGGCGTTTACCAGCGCTTCCACAGCAGCGATCTCGCCCGCAGTCAGCGCCTTCTGGTGCGAGAAATCGAAACGCAGCCGATCGGCGGCCACCAGGCTGCCCTTCTGCGAGACATGACCACCCAGCGTATCGCGCAGCGCCGCGTGCAGCAGGTGCGTCGCCGAATGGCTGGCGCGCACAGCGGCCCGGCGCTCGGCATCCACAGCGAGTTGCACAGCCTGACCGAGCCGAACCGTCCCCGCTTCCACGATACCCTTCATCGCATGCAACCGCCCGAGCGGCTTGGCGGTCTCCTCGATCCGCACCCGCAATCCGCCGTCCGCCGTTACCCAGCCGGCATCACCGACCTGGCCACCCGACTCGGCATAGAAAGGCGTCTGGTTGGTCAGCAACGTGACCGCGTCGCCAGCCACAGCTGTGTCAGCCTCTGCCCCGTCCTTCACGATAGCGAGGATTTCACCCTGCGCTTCCAGCGTCGCGTAGCCGATGAAATCGGTGCCTCCCAACCGCTCGGCGAGATCGAACCAGAGCGCATCAGTGCCGGCCGCCCCGCTTCCGGCCCAGGCGGCGCGGGCGCGGGTTTTCTGCTCGGCCATGGCGGCATCGAAGCCGGCACGATCCACCGTCAACCCCTGCGCCCGGAGCGCATCCTCGGTGAGATCATAGGGGAAGCCGAAGGTGTCATACAGCCGGAAGGCGACATCGCCGCCCAGCATTCCGCCCGCTGGCAGGCTGGCGGTTGCTTCATCCAGCAGCCGCAGGCCGTTCTGCAGGGTCTGCCGGAAGCGCGTTTCCTCCAGCTTCAATGTTTCGGCAATCAACGCCTGCGCCCGGCCCAGCTCGGGAAAGGCGGATCCCATCTGTGTGACCAGCGCCGGCACCAGCCGGTGCATCAGCGGCTCGGAGGCGCCCAGCAGATGCGCGTGCCGCATGGCGCGCCGCATGATCCGCCGCAGCACATAGCCCCGCCCCTCGTTGGCGGGCAGCACGCCGTCTGCCACCAGAAAGCACGACGCGCGCAGGTGATCGGCGATGATGCGGTGCGAGGCGCGGGTTTCCGGCGCATCGGCGCTGGTTTTGGTGAGGGCTGCGGATTCCGCGATCAGGGCGCGGAAAACATCGATCTCGTAATTGTCGTGGGTGCCCTGCAAAACGGCGGCGATGCGCTCCAGCCCCATGCCGGTGTCGATCGATGGCTTGGGCAGGTTGATCCGCGTGCCATCCGGCTGCTGATCGAACTGCATGAACACCAGGTTCCAGATTTCAACGAAGCGGTCGCCGTCTTCATCCGGCGAGCCGGGCGGGCCGCCGGGGATGTGGTCGCCATGGTCGTAGAAGATTTCCGAGCATGGCCCGCATGGCCCGGTGTCGCCCATCGACCAGAAATTGTCGTTGGTTGCAATTCGGATGATCCGCTCGTCCGGCAGCCCGGCGATGCGCTTCCAAAGCGCATGCGCCTCATCGTCGGTGTGATAGACGGTCACGGTCAGCTTCTCGGCCGGAATGCCCCATTCGCGGGTCAGCAGATCCCACGCCAGCGTGATGGCCTGCTCCTTGAAATAATCGCCGAACGAGAAATTGCCCAGCATTTCAAAGAAGGTGTGGTGCCGGGCCGTATAGCCCACATTGTCCAGATCATTGTGCTTGCCGCCCGCCCGCACACACTTCTGCGACGAGGTGGCGGTGGAATAGCGGCGGCTTTCCTGGCCGGTGAAAACATATTTGAACGGCACCATGCCGGCGTTCACGAACATCAGCGTGGGGTCGTTCTGCGGCACCAGCGGCGCCGACGGCACCAGGCTGTGCCCGGCGGCAGCAAAATGCTCCAGAAAGGAGCGCCGGATATCATTGCTGTGCATCATGCTGTGCGTGGTATTTCCGTGGCTGGCCGCCCCCATCTGGGCAGCGGCCTTCAATAGGGTGCGAGGCCGCCCTCCGGCAAGCCCGCGTGCTGCGACCGTCGCACATCGGCCAACCGCTGCTCCAGCGAAGCCAGCGCCGGCTCCAGTGCGCAGGGTTCGGCGCCGACAACCGCCGGCGTCGGAGCCCAATCACGCGAGGCGCCCGCTTGCCCATCGGCAATCCCCGCCAGCACATGCGAAAGCCGGATGCGCAGATCCAGCAGCGCGACTGCGGCGGATGCGCGCTGGTGCGGAGATATCGCGCCCGGCACCGGTTCGGCGGTATCAAGCTGCTTTGCCAGCATGCGCGCTTCGTGCAGCAGGCGATCGAGATCAGGGGAATAGGGCAGCATGGGCACAGCATGGCCCGGTCCGCGCAATTTCGGCAAGACCTCTTGAAAGCCAGCCACCGAAAACCCAAATCCCTGCTGTCGCCAAGGCAGCCTGATCGGTGCCCCAGACGACACGCCCGGCCTGATGGCGGGCACACACCAACCATTGCTTTGAAAGGATGGAATGCCATGCGTACGTTTGATTTTGCCCCTCTTCTCCGCTCCTCTGTGGGCTTCGAGAATCTGAATCGTTTGCTGGATGTTGCGTCGCGTGCGGCCGAAGGCGACACTGCCTTTCCGCCCTACAACATCGAAAAGCTGGGTACGGATTCCTATCGCATCACGATGGCGGTTGCCGGCTTCTCGCAGGACGAGCTGGATCTCACCGTGCAGGAAAACATGCTGATCGTGACCGGCAAGGCCACCGAGCAGGCCAATTCGCCCGAGCGCAGCTTCCTGCACCGCGGCATTGCCAAGCGCGCCTTCGAGCGGCGCTTCCAGCTGGCCGATGTCATCCGGGTGACCGGAGCCGGCTATGAAAATGGCCTGCTGCATATCGAGCTGGTGCGCGAAGTTCCCGAGCACAAGAAGCCGCGCAAGGTGGAAATTGGCACGGCTGCCAACACGGGAATCGTTATCGAGGCGGATAAGGCCGCCGCGTAAGCGACACCTTCCGAAAAGCCGCCGCCTGAGCCCCTTTCAGGCTGGCGCAGAAGGGGCCGATCCGCACCGGGTCGGCCCCTTTTCTCTTGCTGCTGCCCGGCCTAAGGATGCGCAACTTCTGGGGAGATGGGCATGGACGGCTATCGGATCGATGTGAACAAGGCGCAGCTTGCGCAGACGGCGGTGGTCGCCGCCACATTCGTCGCGCACGATGGCGAGGTGGTCGCCAAGGTCGAGCATGCCGCCCTCACCGCCAACAATGT